>NZ_JADCNN020000007.1:0-226451 GCF_014947195.2 Paenibacillus rhizolycopersici
CAACTCCGAAAAGTGGCGTCAGGCTGAACAAGCCGACCCGAGCACTTGAGGAGACTAACACGCAAATTCGTTTCGTATCCAGTTTTCAAGGATTAAACCTTGATAAGTTCATAATGTTCCCTGATAGCTCAGTTGGTAGAGCACTCGACTGTTAATCGAGTTGTCACAGGTTCGAGTCCTGTTCGGGGAGCCACTATATGGAGAGGTGTCCGAGTTGGCCGAAGGAGCACGATTGGAAATCGTGTAGGCGTCACAAGCGTCTCGAGGGTTCGAATCCCTCTCTCTCCGCCATAATCTTTCAGCTCTACTGCATGGCCCGTTGGTCAAGGGGTTAAGACACCTCCCTTTCACGGAGGTAACAGGGGTTCGAATCCCCTACGGGTCATTTTATTCCTTTGACAGCTACTTCATTGATTCACTTGATTTATAGTGGAGTTATCTGGTACAATAAAACTTGTCTTTTCCCATGGAGGCTTAGCTCAGCTGGGAGAGCATCTGCCTTACAAGCAGAGGGTCGGGGGTTCGATCCCCTCAGCCTCCACCATATAACATCTTATTACTGACGCGGGGTGGAGCAGCCCGGTAGCTCGTCGGGCTCATAACCCGAAGGCCGCAGGTTCAAATCCTGCCCCCGCAATTATCCTCGCAAGAGGATGGCATCATCCAAGTGTGGAGCCGTGGTGTAGAGGCCTAACATGCCTGCCTGTCACGCAGGAGACCGCGGGTTCGAATCCCGTCGGCTCCGCCATTTAACTTTATATGTAAGGCTCGGTAGCTCAGTCGGTAGAGCAGAGGACTGAAAATCCTCGTGTCGGCGGTTCGATTCCGTCCCGAGCCACCATTCAACTTTTCGTTGAAGAGCCGGTGTAGCTCAACTGGTAGAGCAACTGACTTGTAATCAGTAGGTTGGGGGTTCAAGTCCTCTCGCCGGCACCACGTGGAGGCTTAGCGAAGTGGCCAAACGCAGCAGACTGTAAATCTGTTCTCTGACGAGTTCGGTGGTTCGAATCCATCAGCCTCCACCAGTTTTATAGGGGCATAGTTTAAAGGTAGAACAAAGGTCTCCAAAACCTTTGGTGTGGGTTCAATTCCTGCTGCCCCTGCCACATTTTTTAGAAGTAGTGAATTTCATATTATGGCGGTCGTGGCGAAGGGGTTAACGCACCGGATTGTGGCTCCGGCATTCGTGGGTTCAAGTCCCATCGATCGCCCCATTTACTTTAACAATCAAATATAGTGGGGATTAGCCAAGCGGTAAGGCAACGGACTTTGACTCCGTCATGCATAGGTTCGAATCCTATATCCCCAGTATAAGCGGACGTGGCTCAGCGGTAGAGCATCGCCTTGCCAAGGCGAGGGTCGCGGGTTCGATTCCCGTCGTCCGCTCCATTTTTATATTTGGCGCCATAGCCAAGTGGTAAGGCACAGCTCTGCAAAAGCTTTATCCCCAGTTCGAGTCTGGGTGGCGCCTCCATTCATGTTTCGCGGGAGTGGCGGAATCGGCAGACGCACAGGACTTAAAATCCTGCGGTAGGTGACTACCGTACCAGTTCAAGTCTGGTCTTCCGCACTTTTGAACAATTTTATATATGCCGGTGTGGCGGAATTGGCAGACGCGCGCGACTCAAAATCGTGAGGGAAACCGTGGGGGTTCGAGTCCCTTCACCGGCATCACTATTACAATAAAAGGCCTCAAGGACGAACGTCCTTGAGGCCTTTTATTTTTATTTATTAGGTCGATTCAATGAAGTTTGGTAAAAGCGTTGCGTTACTGGTTTTCCTGAAGATCCTCGTTAGTATCTAAAGAATGTGGCTTCACAGATAATCCGTTGGCCTCACGGATAAGAGAGAAGTAATGATCGCCACGTACGACTTCAAACTCCGATCCAAGTGCTTCGCTCATCGTGGTAACATCTGACGGCGTCAAGCTCCATGCTAGCAAGCCCAATGAGACGAACAAGGGGGATTGACCATCCCAGTTGGCTTTGGCTTCCTCGAGGATGCGCAAACCGTCCTGAACGGTACTGATGCCCTGAATCGTTGATACCGGCAGAGAATCATTTACGATCTCCACCCCGTGGCGGTCCTCCCAGCTGAGGAACAGTCCAGGCGCTTTGTAATAACGCTCATAAGCTTCCGCATAAGCTGAGCCAAGCGGTACATTTTCCCCGTCGATTCGATTCAGTACATACGTGAGATTCATTCCACTCTTTTGCAAGTATTTATAAGATTTCTTGAGATAGTCCGCAAATGAGGCTTCTGGCCAAGCCTCAGGGTAGAAATAACCGGCGCCGGACGGTCCGGCGATAATCAGATCGTTAGCAGTTGCCGTCTGCCGGAAATAATTAAGCATGGCCGGTGCGGCATCGTACAACAGCGGGCTGGACGTCCAGTTGATCGGCACCTGACCGCGGGCAGGGTCATCCCACAAAATCCGCATGCGATGCTGATTATATTGGAAGTTATCGCCTTCGCTGAAAGTGTACGTGACATAGATTTTGTTCTCTAATGGAGGCGCAGCGGGTGCTTTGGTCTTGACCTGCTTCGCTTGGGTACCGGAGAAAACGGTCAAGTTGCTAAACCAGTCGGCAGCCAAGACGTAGACGCCATGGTTGGAGGTGACTTCCACGGAGCTGAACTCACCTGCTACGTCGTTGCTGAACCATCCGAGGTAAGGCGTACCCGGCTCGACGTCAGCCATGATTTTCTCGAACAAAGCTCTTTGCTCCGGATCATTCACTTCCAGCCAGAACACCATGGCTTTGTTGGCGACCGCATAATCACGGAGATAACCGTACGGTTCTTTCTGCTCGGAGGAAGGGGGTTGAATGCTGCCGGCAGAAACTTTGTACTGGTTCCACATGTTGACGGAGGTCGTTAGCTCCTGGGTGCCTGCAGGCGGAACAAAGCGATAAACGAAGTATCGTCCGTTATCGGCGAAACGATGTCCACCATCTCCGGCTGAAACCTGGGAGTCCTGCCGATCGTAAAGGAACGGTTCCTCCTCCGGTGTTCCCGGAATAAACTGGGCGATCGTTTGTCCGTCGGCCTGGATCACGATTTCATGCACGGCAGAACCCCAGCCGTCCTGCGTAAATGCATCGTCAAAACGCAAATAGACGGCATCCCCGCCCATAAACGGAGTCAGGTCCAGATCGTAAGTGTCTTTGTTACTGGCATCGCGAATTTGTTCGGTTTCCTCCGCAATCACCTCAAATGATTCAGGGAGTCCCGGAGGGAGTTTTACGGAGACGTTTGGACTGAGACCGACAAGCATGCGGTGCGTCGTTTGTTTCCACAGATGCTCGTATTGCCAGGTATAGGCGTCCATGCGGTCCTGGAACCGGCCGCGCAGATCGTCAAGTACCTTCAGGCGATAGGGAGAGACCTTGAGTTGTTGAGCTAATTCAGGGCTCGCGACAACGGCGTTTTTGAGTCCGGCTAAGGTCGTCGCGACGTTAATCGAGTCCGGAACCTCCGGATCGTAGATGATGATGCCTTTCACTTCATTTTTGTATTTCTTCACGAGATCCAATGCTTCATCGTTCAGCTGATATGGAACCTTGAGATCGTTCAGCCAGGTTAACTTGCCCTCTTCTTCGTTTTCCAGCAAGTAGATGCGGGGTTCGGAACGGTTGATGACACCTTGCAGTGTTGCCAGCAAGATCTTGATATCGCCAGGGGATTTTACCACATCGACTACATCAAGCCGTTTCACCTTCCCAAAGCTTGGAAGCGCTTGCGATTTAGGCCAGCTAATCGTGTTCTTGGATGCAGTCTCCGTTGAGGATTGAGCCGTTGCTGAGGTGGTGCCAAGGGTTAGGGACATTGTGCAGAATAAAACGAAACAAGTCATCGTTATTTTGCGAAACAAATGCGTTCACCTCGTATCCTCATATTTAGGGCCATCGTTCGTTCAGGTTCCTCTTGAAAGCCGGATCCTCGAATTCCCCCCTTTATCGGCCGATTGTGCAAAAGTTAACGATAGCACCTGTATAATATGTTTAATATATCCAATAGTGATTGTCAAGCAAGAGTACGACATTTAATGGATTGACGAAATGCTATAAATGATATAATGTGAATATATGGAGAGTAAGAAGATAGGAGAAGTCTTATGCAAAACGAACGTAAACCGTTATATATGCAGATTCAACAGCACTTCAAAGATATGATCTTGCAGGGCGTGCTACGAGAGAACGATAAGATCCCATCGGAGAAGGAATTGATGGAGCAGTTTGACGTCAGCCGGATTACGGTAGCCAATGCGCTGATGCAGTTGGCGAAGGACGGTTGGATCTACCGGATCCCCGGCAGGGGCAGTTTCGTGAGCGAAGGGATCAGCGAGCTGCTCCAACGCCACCAAGGTTCGGCGGCACCGGACGGCGGGCCTTGGACGGTACTTGATGGAAACTTTGGGGCGTTGACGCATAACGTTACTTCATTTGGCGGTGCTTTAACCGATGCTCAACAGGGAGGAAGCGAAGCTGGGATCCAGGCTACGGGTCGAAAGACGATCGGGCTGGTCATGCCGATGCTGGTCGACTATTTTGCCATTCGGCTGCTACAGGGGATTAATAACATCATTGCCGACAGTCCCTACAGCCTGCAGATTGTGTTGACGTACAATTCCATCGATCGAGAGAAGGAAGCGATCAACGACTTGATTCGTAAAGGGGCGGCCGGGCTCATTATTTTCCCTTGCGACGCGGAGACATACAACGAGGAAATCTTGTCCCTCAAGATGCGGGGCTACCCATTCGTTTTGATTGATCGTTATTTGCCTGGCGTGGCCACGAATTTGTCGCGCAGCGACGGGTTAATCGGTGGACAGCTTGCTATCGATTATTTGTGGGGCTTAGGGCATCGGGATATCGCCATCTGCTCCGATTCGCCACTGCCCACGATCACGGTGGAGGAGCGGATTAACGGGTATATGGAGGCGCTCAAACAGAAGGAAGCGATGATTAATCCGGCGCTGATCCTAACCGATTTCAATGTGGATTATCGCGAGATCGACAAGAAACACCCGTTGTACCGGTTCATCAAGAACCAGATAGCCACCGCCTATATTACGCTAAACGGGCGGCTTGGCCTGCACATCTACTCGATTTGCAAGGAACTGGGACTCAAGGTGCCGGAAGACGTCTCGATCCTCACATTTGACGATCCCTCGCCGGGGCTGCATGAATGGGGGTACTTCTCACATATCTCACAATCCGAGATTGAAATGGGGGAGGCGGCAGCCCGTATTCTACTGGACATTTTCCAGAAGCCTGATGCCAAGGATTCGGGATACACGAAAGTGATCCTAGAGCCGAAATTAATCGAAAGCCAATCGACCGGACCGCTCCGGAAACGGACAACGTAAAAAAGGAACGATTGACAGGACATCTGCTTGCTAACAAGCAGGTGTCTTTTTTTGCGAAAAATTAGCGATAAATGATATATCTAATATCTTGACATAAATGACATAGTGAAATATAGTTAATAATACAAATAGATAAACAACTAACAACCGATGCTTAATCAGTGCACTTCACAGTAAGGAGGGTTGCTTGGACGATGGAAAATGCGGGATTACGGGAGCGGAAAATACCGCTGCAGCGCAGGTTAGGGAGACATAAGGATGCTTTGATTGCCGCCGTTATCCTAGTGCCGATGTTCTTGGTATGGCTTGTGGTTTCGGGTTTCCCCACTTTATTCGGGTTCGTATTAGGTTTCTTTGAATGGGTGGGGTTGGCGGATACGCCTAATTTTATCTGGTTCGATAACTTTGTCAGCTTCTTCAATAATCCGGTGTATACGGATGCCTTGTGGAGATCGATTTGGTTGGGCGGACTGGTGACAGTCATTACGCTTGGGGCAGGGTTCTTTGCCGCACTGCTGATGAATATGCCGTTGTTCGGCAAGGGATTTTACCGTTCGATCTGGTATATCCCCGCCATCACAGCAACAGTTGCGACCACGCAGGTCTTCAACATTTTTCTGGATTCAAACAATGGGGTCATTAACAACATTTTAAAAGCCATGGGCAAGGAACCCATCGTCTGGCAGTACTCTGTCGGATGGGGCATTTTCTGGATCGTGGTTTACTCCGTCTGGAAAGGGGTAGGCGGGGCGGCATTAATCTGGCTGGCCGGTTTGCAATCTGTGGATTTGTCCTTATACGAGGCGGCGGAAATCGACGGTGCGGGACGATGGAATAAGCTGCGGTACGTAACGCTGCCAGGGCTTAAGCCGATCGCGACGTATATCGTCATTACGAACTTGATCGGAGCGATCCAGATTTACGAGCAGGTGCTGTTTATTACCAACGGCGGGCCATATGGGCAAACCGAAGTACTGGTGTTCCGCATTTATCGGGACGGCTTCTGGGACTTCAACTTGGGAATGGCTGGCGCCTCTTCGTTGATCATGGCTCTGATCGTTATCGTCGTTACTGTGCTGTACTACAACTGGTCAACGAAATCCGACCGACGGACGACCATCCCGCTGAAGCCCGTCAAATCCGCAGGAAAGGAGGCGCTCCCGCATGCCCGGTCCACTAAACGCCAAGGTTAGCAAGCAGTTTAAGCCCGTTTATTTGCTGGGCCATCTCATCCTGCTTGGTGTCGGGATCATCCTGCTGTATCCGCTCATTTTTATGGTGCTTGCCGGCTTTTTTACCAAGACGGAATTCTCCTCGACCGTGTTAGGCATTTTCCCGATTCCGAAAGCACCGACGCTGGAGAACTTTAAAGCGCTGATCGCCGGATCCACAGACGCGGCCGTAGCCACCTATATGAAAAACTCGCTTATTCGTACGGTATACAATACGTTTTGGGCGATTTTGACCTCGTTCCTGGCCGGATACGTATTCGCACGACTTCGGTTCAAGGGACGGGACGCGATCTTTCTGATCTTGCTGGCCACGCAAATGATTCCCGGTACACTGGCCATCATTCCGACCTACCTTGAATTTGCTCGGTTTCCGTTCGCCGGAGGGAACGATGTATTCACCGGGGGGACCGGGATTCTGAACTCTTGGTGGGTTTACTTCATCGGCGGACCCAGCATCAACATCATGGGAACGTTTCTGGTGAAGCAGTCGCTGGAAAAGGTGCCGCTGGAAATTGACGAAGCCGCTATCGTAGATGGGGCCGGGACGTTCCGGTTGATCTTCCAGATCCTGTTCCCGCTGCAGCTGCCGATCATGGCGTTTATCGCGATCACAACGGCGCTCGGAACGTGGAATGACTTTATTACCCCGTTCTTCTATACGACCAGCGATGGTTTGCAAACGCTTCCGGCGGCGATCACACGGATATCCTCCGTTGGAGCTAGCCCGGGTGCGGTGATCAACTACCCGATGATCATTACTTTAAGCTTGGGCATTACGGTTCCGGCACTGCTGATCTTTGCCTTCTTCCAGAAGTACATCGTGCAGGGCTTAGCCAATACGGGCATCAAAGGGTAAGGGTAACCGTCAACACGCTTTGAGAAAGACCAAATAAGGTCATTACGGTCCGTTACGGATCGAATGGATAAACACCCGAGTTGAAACTTGACTTACTGGATACTCACAATGAATAAAATAAAATTTGGAGGGGTTCAAGTATGTTGTGGAAAAAAATGCACGTCATGTTCCTATCGCTGTTAATCATCACCTTGTTAGCGGCTTGCGGTTCCGGGGGAGGCAATACAGGCGGCAACAAGGCCGCGAACGAACCGGGAACCAACCAGAACCAGCCATCCGGCAATGACGGCAAGTCATCGGAGGGAGGCGCCACCATTACGGTGCTGAACGAAGGGGCCGTTGGGGTAGGGGTAGGGGTGCTCGCTGACCTGCTGGAGAAGAATAAGCAAAAGACCATTGCCGACGAGACGCTGAACCCGCGGATATTAGAAGAGGATTACAACTATACTCCCGGTCAGCGGTTGCAAAAAGCCGGCCTCTTCCCGTACTATTATCAATCGTTTATAAACGAGAAAATGCAAAGCAAAAACATTACGGTTAAAACTGAGGACTGGGGTTGGGGCGAGCCGCTGATCCAGAAGCAAACAGCGGGATTCCTGGCCAAGAACATGCCGGACATCATCGTTGGGGAAACGCAAATGCCTGGGTTTGCCCAACAGGGCTTGCTTGAGCCGTTCCCGGATGAAATGGCGCAGGAAATTCGCGACAATGTCGCGCCTGCTGCCTGGAAGCCGATGGAGTATGATGGTAAGATTTATGGCTTTGCCTCGCAGCCTGGCGTAAGCAGCTTGTTCTGGAACAAGGATTTGGTGAAGCAAGCGGGCTTGGATCCGGATAAAGCACCGGCAACATGGGACGAATTATTGGCCAATGTGCAAAAGGTAACCGAAGCCGGCAAGGGCAAATTCTATGGCGGCGGGGTATACGCCGGTCCAAACGCCGGGGGATATTTACGGTATGGTACACTACTAGTGATAAATGGCGGAGGATTCGCCGATGATCAAGGCCAGCCTGTGTTCAACTCTGACGCCAACGTGGAAACGGTGAAGTTCCTGAAAGAGCTTAACGCAAACCATCCTGCGGGATTGATGGCAAACACGAATGAAGGAACCTATTTCGATGCGTTCAAAAAAGGACAAATCGCTTATCTGATCGACGGACCGTGGCGGGCGATCGAAAGCTCGCAAATCGGCATCGAATACGGCATGTCGCAAATTCCGCTGTCCCCAGACGGTCAAGCCGGTAATATCACGATCGGCGCTGCGTTCCATGCCGTGCCGAAGGATGCCAAAAACAAGGAAGCCGCATTTGAGTACATTCGCGCGATGTACAGCGAAGAAATCCAGCAACTGATTGCCGATACCGGCGTCCGTTCGCCGGTCTTGAAGTCGATCGCCGAAACCGATGCCTACAAAGCTGGTTATCCGGAAATGTATCAGCATTATCTGGCGATGTCCGGTAACGTGCAAGGGCTGCCGACGTTTGCCAAAGAAGATTCGAAGATCTGGCAGATCTTCGGCGAAGCCGTCACCAAAGCGTTGATGACCAAAGGGGATGTCCAAACCATCATGGACGAGGCGCAGAAGAAGGCGGAGGCCATTACGAAGTAAATTACATTGAAAGAGTGATGCAGCATGCCTTATGAATCAAATCACATCATGACCCAAAAGGCGAAGCAAAGGCTTGCCAAATTACAAGAGTACGTCTATCGCCCGATCGCCGGGCTTGAGGTTGAAGCTTGGGTGACGAAAGAGCCGGTTCCTTTTGCCGAGCGGATGAGCGGCCGACACGTCCGGCTTCAACCCGGAGATAAATGGGGAGAGTTGTGGGATTGCGCCTGGTTTCATTTTCAGGGTACCGTTCCGAAAACGGCCGTAGGCCAAAAAATCGTTCTATTGATCGACATTAACGGCGAGCTATGCCTCGTGGACGAAGCCGGAACCCCGCGCCAAGGCTTAACCAACGTGAGTTCCGAGTTCGACTACAGCCTGGGGCGGCCTGGCAAACGGGTGGTGGACGTAAGTGCCGCCGCCCGGGGCGAGGAGGCCATTGACCTCTGGGGAGATGGCGGCTGCAATGACCTGTTCGGCCATTATCGCAGCGGGACGCTGAAGGAAGCGGTAATTGCCGTTTGCCACGAGGAAGCCCGACAATTGGCTTACGATCTGGAGGTACTGATCGAGCTGGTCGAACAACTGCCGGATTCCAGCGCAAGGAAAGCCCAAGTGCTGCAGTCCGTCTACGAGGCGGCACATCTTCTGGCGGAGATCAATGAGAAGACGGTGCATTCGGCGAAGGAACGATTGGCCCGCGAACTGGTGAAAAAAGGCGGCGATCCCGTGCTGACGGTCAGCGCCATCGGCCATGCGCATATCGATTTGGCTTGGCTCTGGCCGATCCGCGAGACGATTCGCAAAGGGGCACGGACCTTTTCGACCGTGCTGCGCAACATGGAGAAGTATCCGAGTTATGTGTTTGGCGCAAGCCAGCCGCAGCTGTACCAATGGATGAAAGAGTATTATCCGCAGCTTTACGCGGAAGTGAAGGAGCGAATCCGCGAGGGCCGCTGGGAGGCGCAAGGCGCGATGTGGGTCGAGCCGGATGCGAACATTTCCGGCGGCGAGGCGCTGGTGCGTCAGATCCTGTACGGCAAACGGTTCTTCCGGGAGGAGTTCGGCAAGGACATGAGGGTGTTGTGGCTGCCGGACGTCTTCGGTTATACGGGCAGTCTGCCGCAGCTGCTCAAGAAATCCGGCGTCGACTACATGATGACGCAGAAGCTCTCTTGGAGCACCTACAACACCCATCCGCATCACAGCTTCTTCTGGGAAGGCATCGACGGGACGAAGGTGCTGACGCATCTCCCGCCAGAGGATACTTACAACAGCCCGGCGGCCCCGCGGTCGCTGGCCAAAATTGAGCAATCTTACTTAGACCGGAACGTCTCGGAACACGCCTTGATGTTGTTCGGAATCGGCGACGGTGGCGGCGGACCTGGGGAGGAGCATCTGGAGCGGCTTGAACGCGAGCATAACTTACTGGGACTTCCGCCGGTCGTCCAAGAGCCCTCGCTTGCATTTTTTGAGCGATTGGAGCAGGAAGCTTCCCGTTTCCAAACTTACCGGGGCGAACTGTATCTCGAGAAGCATCAGGGGACTTTGACGACGCAGGCGCGCAACAAGTGGTATAACCGCAAACTGGAAAAAGCGCTGCGCGAGCTGGAATTTGCCGCTTCGCTGCAGCTCGTGCTTGGCGAAAGCCCGGGGGCGTACCCGACCGCTCGGCTGGAGGAGATTTGGAAGGAAATGCTGTTATACCAATTCCATGATATCTTGCCGGGTTCGTCGATCACGCGCGTGTACGACGAGTCGCTAGAGCGCTACGCCAAATTGCTGGGCGAAGTCCGGGCGATGACTGCGGAAGCCTATGGGCGCGCGGCTAGCCGATCCGGCGTTGCTGCCGGCGGGACCGTCCTGTTCAATTCCTTGCCGTGGGAGCGGCGGGAGTGGATAGAGATCGGCGGCAGCTGGCAGTATGTACAAGTGCCGGCGATGGGCTGGCGTGAGTTGAAGCAGGCTGCTGCGGAAGCGCCGGCAACGGGGCTGATTGCCGAGGAGCTCCGTCTGGAGAACGAGCGCCTTGAGGTTCGTTTCGCCGAGAACGGCAGCATCGTGTCGTTATACGACAAAGCTGCCGGGCGGGAAGCGGTTCAGCCGGGTACGGAAGCAAACCTCTTTACGGTCTACCATGACGATGGCGATGCCTGGGACTTCCCGCGCGACTACCGCGAGACCATCGCCGGGACGATGACGCTGGAAAGCCGTCGTGCTTACGTCTCTGGGCCGCAAGCGATCATTGAACAGGTATACCGCTTTGGAGAATCAACGTTAAAACAAACGATCCGCCTGCTTCAAGGCGATGATCTGCTGCGATTTGACACGGAGGCGGATTGGCAAGAACACGGGAAAATGCTGCGGGTTGCTTTTCCAGTGGCGGTGGTTAGCGATCAGGTAAACTGTGAAATCCAATTTGGGGTCTTGAAACGGCCAACGACGCGGAACAACGCGATCGAGTTTGCCCGCGACGAAATCTGCGCCCATCACTATCTGGATCTGTCGCAGCCGGATTACGGCGTAGCGCTGCTGAACGACAGCAAATACGGGCATCGCGCGGAAGGCGGCGTCTTGGACCTGAACCTGCTGCGCAGTCCAGGCTACCCGGACCCGCAAGCCGATCGGGCGGAGCACCGCTTCACGTACGCTTTGTATCCACATGCGGGCGATTTCATCCAAGCAGGCGTATATCGCAAAGGGTATGAGTTGAATATTCCGCTCACTCCGGCGGAAGCGATCTCGGTGACGGTGGATGGCAGCCGGGCTGCTGATATCCATGCATCGCGGCCGATGCCGCTCATTTCGATCGACCATCCGAACGTGATGGTGGAAGCCGTCAAGAAGGCCGAGGACAGCGATCATCTCATCTTCCGGTTGTACGAAACGGCGGGAGCCGGGGCAAATGGTGGGCTGAGCTTCGGGATGACTTGCCGAACCATTGAAGAGACGAACCTGCTCGAGGAGCCCATTTCGCTATTGGCAGAAGATACAAATCAAATTCGCTTACCGTTTACACCGTTTGAGATTAAGACGATTCGCGTTCAGTTGGCGTAACCATAGAGTAGGAGGCTTCTAACGAACTTCTAAGTTGCGAAGGAGGGGCATGGCGTGACGGGAAGAGCACGGGCAGAGGAACGGACCGGGTTCCAGGAAGGCAGCAGTTATGGTGCTTCGTATGACCTGCAGGCGGATTTCGTGATGGTGTATGGCATAGGGGAAACGATGCCCCAGCGTATCCGAGAGTGGGCGGCGCGGGGGTATCGGGTACATCTGATGACCGGGGTGTCCTGGGGAGGTTACCAAGACTACCTGAACGGCAAGACGGACGGTCGCCCCCATTGGGATGAAGCCCAGAAATATCAGGACGGCGAGATGATTATCCACGGAACTTCGGTAGATATTCCTTACATGGTGCCAACGATCAGCTATGCCGACTTTCTCGTGGAACGGATTCGACCGGCTGTTGACGCCGGTGTGGAAGCCATCCATTTGGAGGAGCCGGAATTTTGGGTAGAAGGCGGTTACTCCGAGGCGTTCCAACGCGAATGGCAAAATTATTACAACGAACCCTGGCAACCGCCCCATTCCTCGGAGGATGCGCAATATCGTGCCTCCAAGCTGAAGGCTTATCTGTACACGCGATGCCTGGATCGTATCTGCTCGGCGCTAAAGGAGTATTCGTTGGTCCGGTATAACCGGCCGCTGCGTTTTTTTGTGCCGACGCACAGCTTGATTAACTACACCCAGTGGCGGATCGTCAGCCCGGAATCGCGGCTGCTCGACGTGCCGACGATCGACGGCTACATCGCTCAGATTTGGACGGGGACTTCGCGGACGGCCAATGTATACGAAGGGAACCGCGCGGAGCGGACATTCGAGACCGCGTTCCTGGAATACGGAATTATGCAGGAATTGGTGCGCGGGACGCATCGTCGCATGTGGTTCCTGCATGATCCGATTGAGGACGATCCGACGCGAACCTGGGCGGATTACCGCGAGAACTACGTCAAGACATTGATCGCCTCGCTGTTGCATCCGGCCGTTTCCCGCTATGAGGTGGCACCTTGGCCTCGGCGGATATTTAAGGGGAGTTATCCGTCCGCCGATGGTAAAGGCAATGAGGGGATTCCGGCCGATTACGCGACGATCCTGCTGAACGTGATGCATACACTGGGGAACATGGAACAGGAGGAGGTTCGGGTGTTTGGTAATGCCGCCGTCACCGGCGTGCTCCTGGCTGACTCGGCTATGTTCCAGCGAAAACGCATCGGAACGGAATCGTCTGGTTTCATGATGAAATACGACGGGACCAACGAAGTGAAGTTAACGGAAGAATCCGCGGTGGAGCTGCTCAATTTCTCGGCTTTTTACGGGCTGACGTTGCCGCTTGTCAAACATGGGCTGCCGGTCCGACCGGTGCAGCTCGATAACGTTCGGCGGTTTCCCGGATATTTGGACGACTACCGCGTGCTGGTATTAAGCTATGAGTTTATGAAGCCGGAATCTCCGGATTTGCATGGGGTATTGGCCCAATGGGTGCGGGAAGGCGGCGCACTCCTTTACGTCGGGGATGATAGCGATCCGTATCATGGAGTCCGAGAATGGTGGAATCAGGGAAGGCGACATTACGTTTCGCCCCGGGCCCACTTATTCGAATCGCTTGGGTTACCATGTGAGGCCGAGGCAAATGTGGAGGGGATCACAAGGGTTGGCGCTGGACTGGTCAGCTATTTGCCGATGCGGCCGGACCGGATCGCGGAAAGTGAAGAAGCGGCTACGCGGTTCCGTACTGCGGTAAGGGAAGCGATGGAGGCGTTGGGCAGCATGCAGGGAATGGCAGATACGGCTCACTCCACGCAGCACGAAGTCTCTGGCGGCTCTTCGGGAGAGCCGTCTTTGCCGGACGCGCTCAGCTGGGAACCGGCGAACTTTTTCCATCTCCGCCGCGGTCCTTACGTCATTGCCTCCGTTATGAAGGAATCGATTAGCGAAACGCCGCTTGAACTTGAAGGTCTCTTCGTCGACCTTCTTGAGGCCGATTTGCCCGTCAAAGAACGGGCCACGGTCGAGCCGGGCCGCCAAGCCTTACTTTATGATTTGGCGTACACCGGGCCGGGTAGCCTTAGTTCCGGATCCGGCCTGATCGCTGCCTCCTCCCGGATCGAAGATTTTCGCGAGGATGAGCGCGGCATGACGTTTACGGCCAAGGGACCTCGCCCGCTGCGAGCCGTGGCGCGGATACGTTGCGATTCAAGTCCTGCGGCCGTTTCTGCAGAGGAGCTTGATCTTGGACAGGGTGATGGTCTTGCAACAGCGTCTACCGTATCGCCGCAATTCGAATGGGATGCGAAGTCGCGTACATTGCTCATCCATTACGAGCATGGGGACGAAGGAACTCGCATCACGGTGAAGAAGTAGGAAACGAAGGAACAACGACAGAATCTCGATATCCGCATGGGAGGCAGATAACCTATGAATACGAAATTGCGTCCACCGGCAGTACCTTTGGTAACCATCGATCCTTATTTCAGCGTTTGGTCGATGGCGGATCGTCTGACAGACGATTTCACTCGCCACTGGACCGGGCGCCGTCAGGCGTTTACCGGCTTGATTCATATCGACGGCGTGGCCTGGCGGTTTGCCGGGCGCGTCGAGTCCAATCCGGAGCGGTATTATACGGAGCCGGAGGCGATGAACCAAACCGGTCTTGAAGTCACGCCGCTCTCCACCCGCTACCAGTTTGAAGCGGGAGGGGTCGGGCTGGACGTGACCTTTACCAGTCCGCTGCTGCCGGACGATCTGGAGCTGTTGTCGCGGCCGGCTTCCTATGTTTCTTTCCGCGTACGTTCTCTTGATGGGTCGCCTCATCAGGTGCGTCTGTACGTTGACGTAACCGGGGAATGGTGCGTTAACGAAACCGATCAGGCGATCACTTGGCAGCAAGAGGAGCAAGGTGGTCTAACCGTATTGCAGGTCAGCCATTCCGAGCAGAAGGCGCTCTATGTTTCGGGCGATGACCAGCGCATCGATTGGGGGACTTTCATGCTGGCCGTCAAACAAGCTCCGGATGTTCGGACCTATCTGGACAAGGCGCAGATCCGGAAGCAGTTCGTCCGGGATGGTGAAATTCGGTCCAATGAAGGCGCGGCACCGCTCGCTCAACCTCAGCCGGTTCGGGATGCCGAGTTGGTTATGGCCTCCGTGTGGGAGATCGGCGAGGTGGCCGGAACGGACGAGAAGTCCCAATTGATTGTTCTCGCCTACGACGATGTGTATGCGATCGAGTATTTTGGCCAGCCGCTGGAGGCTTATTGGAAAAAGGACGGAAAGACAATCACGAACCTATTGGATGAAGCGTTCCGAGATTACCCGGATCTGATGGCACGTTGCGATACGTTTGATGTCAAGCTGCGCGAGGATGCGATCCGTTCCGGCGGGGAGAAGTACGCCGATATCCTGTCCCTAGCCTACCGGCAGGCGATTGCGGCGCATAAACTGGTCCTTGATCCTGAGGGGCAAGTGTTGTTCATGTCGAAGGAATGCTTCAGCAACGGCTGTATTGCGACGGTGGATGTGAGCTATCCGTCGATCCCGCTGTTCTTGCTGTACCAGCCCGAGCTGGTTCGCGGCATGATGCGGCCGATCTTCAAATACGCTGCCAGCGACGACTGGACGTTCGACTTTGCGCCGCATGACGTTGGCCAATATCCGCTTGCTAACGGCCAGGTGTATGGGGAGAATGCGCTGGAGGCGCAAATGCCGGTCGAGGAATGCGGCAACATGCTTGTCATGGCTGCTGCAGTCACGTTGGCAGATGGGAACACGGACTTCGTGCTGGAGCATCGTGAGTTGCTCGCTCAGTGGGCCGACTATTTGGCGGAGCATGGGCTTGATCCGGAGAATCAGCTGTGCACTGACGATTTCGCCGGACATTTGGCGCGCAACGCCAACCTGTCGGCCAAAGCGGTGATGGGTGTAGCCAGCTACGGCTTGTTGTGCGGGCTGCTAGGCGAAGAAGAAACGGCAGAACGTTACCGCCGGGCGGCCTCGGATATGGCCCGCAAATGGGAAGGGCTTGCTGCCGATCCGAGCGCCGACAGCCATACGATGCTGGCCTTCGGCCAGCCGGGGACCTGGAGTCTGAAATATAACCTCGTTTGGGACGGCATCTTCGGGACCGACTTGTTCGGGGAAGACATGATCCGTCGCGAGGTTGCCTGGTATGTAGAGAAGCAGGAACGGTATGGAACACCGTTGGACAATCGGGCGGCCTATACGAAAGCCGATTGGTTGGTATGGGCCGGAACTTTGGCGGAAGGTCGCGAGGATTTTGAACGGATCGTATCGCCGCTCTGGACTTTCCTGAATGAGACGCGGGACCGCGTCCCGTTTACGGATTGGTACGATACCAAGACGTCGGCGCAAATCGGCTTCCAGCACCGGACCGTGGTTGGCGGATTGTACATCAAGCTGCTTAAGGATCGCGGGTTGGGGCCGAGCCGGGCCTAACACGGCAAGTGCAGTATAGTATCATCAAATCGTTCCATCCTGGGTTGCCCAGGCTAGGCAGACATCGGATTCTATTCGATTTTTCGAATAGAAATTGTCGTTACTCCCGTGAAAAGAGGATTCTATTCGATATTTCATATAGAATCGCTCTCTTGGGCCTGCTTGGTGGGAAATCTGTACGAAATTTCATACACATTCCTCAGAAATCGTCGGTATCGGCGATTTCTGTTCGTTTTTTCGCATACATCGGATATGATATCCTGAGAGTACATCTTCAAAAGGAGTGTTCATACTATGGAGCAAATCATTCCGAAAATTACGTTAAATGACGGTTTAAAGCTGCCAGTGGTCGGTTTAGGCACCTACACGCTTCGCGGCAGCGAAGGCGTGCAGTCGATCGTAAATGCGATCCGGTCCGGCTACCGCTTGCTGGATTCCGCTTATAACTATGAGAACGAAGGAACCGTCGGCGAAGCCGTAAGGCGCTCTGCGGTACCGAGAGAAGAGCTTATCATCGCGTCCAAGCTCCCCGGCCGCTACCATACGTACGATAAAGCGGTGAAGGCAATTCAAGAATCGTTGTACCGCGCTCAATTGGATTACTACGATTTGTATTTGATCCACTGGCCCAATCCGATTCAAGGCCACTATGTGGAAGCATGGCAAGCTTTGATCGATGCGAAAAAGTGGGGGCTGATCCGCTCCATCGGAGTCAGCAATTTCCTGCCCGACCACCTGGACCGCCTGGTGGAGGAAACCGGCGTGACGCCAAGCGTAAACCAAATTGAGCTACATCCGTTCTTTAATCAGGCCGAGCAATGCAAGTACCACGAAGAGCACGGGATCATCACGGAATCGTGGAGCCCGCTGGCTCATGGCAACGAGGTGTTGAATCACGAGTTGCTCCGGCAAATCGCCGAACGCCACGGGAAGTCGGTATCCCAAATTATTCTGCGTTGGCATTATCAGTTGGGGGCCGTATCCATTCCGAAATCGGCTTCCGCCGCTCGTCAACTGGAGAACCTCTTCCTCTTCGACTTCGCGCTGGATGAAGGAGAAATGGACCGGATCTCCGGCTTAACCCGTCCGGATGGACGGCTAAGAAATCAAGACCCGGCGGTATATGAGGAGTTTTAATATCGGCATCGCGGTCTTACCTCGGCGCAGCATCGCGCGGGAGACCTTGACCGGTGAGCTTCGACAACTTGAACTTCCCGGATACTTGAACCGACGACGGATTTGTCTGGTTTATCGGGAGGAGAAGACCTTGTCCGCCGCCGCTCGAAAATTCAATCAATATATGTCGAGTCAAGTTTTCGGTTAGCGCCCGTGAAATAAATGTATCCGTAAACAAAGCGAGCCGCAGAGAGATAACCTCTGCGGCTCGCTTTTCTAATCCTTCGGATCAAACGTGATTTCACTTTCACGGTCACATTGATGGACGACGGAGATGAATCGAGATCTCTCCAGCCGGTGGCATTGGCACTCCAATATGCCAATCCCGTTCTCGTTCCCGGTCCCTGTCGGCTCCTGCCGGTAAACTGCCACGCGATTTAGGTACCGCAGCAGCTCCTCCTGGATGACGGCGCAATGCCGACTCTTGATATGCACGGTTTGGGCCAAGCGCGTACCTTGTACCGGAAGCTTGATTGCTTCAAAGGCAGACAGGTAGGCGATGATTGAATAAAGGGCTTGAAGGAAGCCGAAGTGAAAGCCGGCCCCAATTAAGATCAGGCAGTTCAGCAAAAGCAAGATCCGTTCCGGGGACAACCTTCCATAGCGGAACTGGTTTACGGCTTTCTCGGCGATGTCCAAAGCCCCTCCAAAACGTAAGGATAAACCGAGCCCAAGTCCCAGAGCCACCCCGCCAATTAGCGCCGCCAGCAGCGGTTCGGCAATCAAGGAGGGGTAGGGATGGAGCACGAGGGTCCCGAGTGAGAATACCAATACTCCCATCACTGTGAAGATCCCGTAGGACCAATGGATGTTGTTGCGATGGAACAGAAGCAGCGGCAGATTTAGCAAAAACAAGAATAATCCGAGCCGCAACTCCGTCTTTAATGCCAGTAATGCGGATAAACCTGTCATCCCTCCAACGACGATGCCGTGGGGCATCAGGAACAGCTCTAAGCCGACGGAGGCAAGCATTGCCCCGGCAATGACGCCAACGGCACGGGGAAACGCCGGAAATACATGCTTCATGCCACCGCGAATCTTCCCGGAGGAATGTACTCTCATCTGGTGTTTCAAACCGACCCCTCCTTACGGGATGAAACCATCTTCAAGGGTAGGCGGTTCATAAACCTGGTAACCGGATCAGGCCGTTATTGCGGCGAAGTTTCCTCTTGAAGCTGTTGTTGCTGCTCCTTCCGCTTCACATGCCGCGCTTCGAAATGGAACACTTTATCCAGCAGCTTAAAGACATGCTTGCTCTCCTTCGCGAGCAGCGGGCCCAGGATCGCCAGGACCAGCACGTACAATGCGGCAAACGGCTGCAAAATGGACGCCAGCCCGCCGGCTTTCCCCAGATTAACTAATATGATGGAAAATTCCCCGCGGCCCATGATCGTGAGGCCGATATTCATCGATGACTTCGGAGACAATCCGGCTTTTCGCCCGGCGATCATTCCGGCGGTAATGTTGCCGATCAAGGTAATGGCTACGGCAGCCAGTGAATACCAGACGGCACCGCCAAGCTCCGTCGGGTCGATCGATAAACCGAAGCTGAAGAAGAAAATCGCTCCGAAGAAATCGCGGAATGGGATCACGAATTTCTCGATTTGCTTTACATGCTCCGTCTCCGCGAGCACGAGGCCAAGCAGCAAGGCACCGATCGCTTCGGCAACGTGCAGCGTTTCGGAGAATCCGGCAATCAGGAAGAGAACCGCGAACACGACTAAGATAAACAACTCATTCGAACGGATATTTAGTGCGCGGTTGAGCAAGGGAACAATTTTTCTGCCGACAAGCAACAGAACAAGCATATAGCCAAAAGAAATGGCGGTCGATAACAGGATGCCGCCAATCGTTGACGAACCGCTTAAGATTAAACCCGACAGGACGGAAATGTAGAGAGCGAGGACAACATCCTCGAACATAGTAATACCTAGGACCATCTCCGTTTCGGGGTTGGCGGTCCGTTTCAAATCGACGAGTACTTTAGCCACGATGGCACTGGAGGAGAAGGTGGTGATACCGGCAATCAGGAGGACCTCCGCGAATTGGAAGCCGGCTACCCAGCCGAAAATGATGCCCAAGGCAAAATTAATGGAGATATATATGCTTCCGCCAAGCACGATCGATTTGCCGGATTTGATGAGCCGGCTGACGGAGAACTCGAGACCTAAATAAAAGAGCAGGAACAAGACGCCGATCCGACCGAGGAACTCGATGAGCTCCGCGCTTTCAATGAAGCGGAAATCCAAATGTCCGAGTTCCATCGCGTGCGGACCAACGGCCATCCCGATGAGAATGTAGAACGGGATGACGGATAAACGAAGTTTAGCGGAGAGCAGTCCGGCCGCCGCAATCAGGGCGATGGCCAGACCGATCTCAAGCACGAGATGATCCAATTCAACCACTTCCATTCAATAGGATCTGTCTAATTTGTTGTTGGTGGAGCCGTTCGCCTAACACGACGACCATCGCGTCGGCCGTTAGCATGAGATCGGGTCCAGGATTGATGTGTTTTTTGTGATTTTTCTCAATAACAGCGATGATGGTCGCTCCGGAACGTTGACGGATCTTGAGCTCGCCAATCGTATGACCGATGGCTTTGTAATTAGGCTCTAATTTATACCATTCAATGATCAGATCGCCTAAAGCGACTTCAATGTTCTCCAAAGCCGTAGGCTTGTAAGTCACGCCGCCGACGATGGCCGAGACGTATCTCGCTTCATCGTCGTCCAAGGTTACCATGGAGACGCTGTCGTCCGGATCGTCGTGATCGAAATGATATAGCTCGCGTCTGCCGTCATCATGAATAATAATCGTCAGTTTGTCGCCGCTGCGAGCCTGGATCACGAATTTTTTTCCGATTCCCGGCAGATCTGTTTCTTTGAGATTCATTTGAGTCAAGCCTCCAGTTTTTAGAGTCATCATTCCCATTTTGGGTATTGCAAAATAAGCCTCATGCGTTTTTCGTTTTTTGAAAACGTGAAAGCAAGGCAGAAGGCTAGTTTCAAAACATGTCAACTTGGGTTAAGCCACGAACATACTCGTAAATTTGATGGGCATAAGCAGGAGCCGCTTTAACAGCAGGCAATATAAAGGGCGGAAACGCACCCCTGGCGCCAGCAGCAAAAAGCTGATCAGGGCCGGGACGGTATCCAGTTGATGCGGGGTTCTGTCGATAAACAGTTTACCTTTGGACATTGCATTGTTGAGGCGCAGCGGTACTTTGTGGTGGACAGTGTGATAGTCCGTTTCTAACGTTTCTTCCCCGCTGGCTTCCGCCTGAAGTGGGGTTGAAAGGAAGGAAGGCAGGGAAAAAGCCATAAACAACGACAAAATCACAGCAACCAACCAGCGAAGACTTGAGTTTTGCGTGTTCATGCTTAATCCCTCCCCTTGGACATCGAATTACTTATCTTAAGGATAGCATACCGACATCTTCCTTTTCAAAGGAAATACCGGATAAGGATATACGCGCTCGAGAGCGCGATCGATAGGAGCATTAGCGGGAAGCCGTATTTAAGGAAGCGCATAAACGAAATCGGCTCCCCTTCCTTAGCGGACATGCCTGCGGCAATCAAATTGGCACTGGCTCCAATCAGCGATCCATTGCCACCGAGACAAGCGCCAAGCGCTAGACTCCACCAAAGCGGCTCCAGGTTGCTGATTCCCATGGCCCCCATATCCTGGATCATCGGGATCATCGTTGCGACGAACGGGATATTATCAAGGAAAGAAGAGGCAATCGCGCTTAGCCAAAGAATGAGCATGGAAGACGTTAATGGGTCGCCTCCGGTCAGGTCGATGGCCCACTCGGCCAACCGCTTAATGGTCCCGGTTTCGATCAATCCGCCGACCAAGACGAACAATCCGATAAAGAAGAAGATAGTTGGCCATTCGACGTTGCGAAACGCTCTTTCCATCACATGCTCTCCGGTGAGCAATAGCAACAGGAAAGCCCCAGCCAAAGCCACGGTGGCTGATTCCAGATGGAATGTCTGGTGTAGGAAGAAGCCCAGCAACGTCAGGCCTAAGATGATGAGGCATTTCGTGAGAAGGCTCCGATCCGTGATCAAGCCATTCAAGCTAATGTTCATGATATTCTTCTGATTTTCCGGTGTCGATTGGATGCTCTTGCGGAACATCATCACCAGAAGCGGCAAAGTGGCCGCCAGAATCACGATGACGATCGGTGCCAGGTTTTGCAGGAAAGCGACAAAGGTCAGTTCCTTTACGGCGCTGCCGATCATGATATTCGGCGGATCCCCGATCAAGGTTGCCGTACCCCCGATATTCGAGGCGACGACCAGTGAGAAAATGAACGGGAAGGCCTTGACCTTGAGTTGACGGGTAATGCTGAAGGCGACAGGCACCATGAGAATGATTGTTGTCACATTGTCCAAGAAGGCGGAACCCACTGCCGTGATTAGCGCGAGCAGCCAGAGGATCGTTACAGGGTTACCCTTGGCCTTCCGGGCCGTCCAAATTCCGATATATTTGAACAATCCCGTTTCCGCTGTAGTATTCACGATAATCATCATGCCGATCAAGAGACCTAGCGTATTAAAATCGATGTGATGGATCGCCGATTCCTGGTCAATGATGCCGAAGATGATCATCAGGACGGCGCCGACCATGGCCAGAAGTGTACGATGGATTTTCTCCGAAATGATCAGTGCATACGTTAATAAAAAGATGATAATAGCCCAGATTGCTTGTTGCTCCAAATGAATTCTCCTCTCCAAGGTTGCCGTAATTCGAGGTATCTTTAGATTGCCATGCAGGGACAGAATTATGCCATTTTGGTTGAAAAAAAGGCAAAAAGAGCCCGCTACATGGCAGGCTCCTCCGATAACTCTCATTTTCTATTGTTTGGTCTAACTCACATCATTATAGACTGATTTTATTTAAAAGTAAAGGATTTGCGGGGGGAACGGCCTCCTAGCCTGTAAACCCTTGGGCTGAGCACATCCTCGACTTAGGTCTAGGTTGAAAAACCGTCCGTAGTCCGTTTTGGAAAACCTATAATCCACCTAGAATAAAGACATAAGGTTGATCAAATGAGAGGCGGTGATAAATCGATGAAAACAAATCGACCGAATGTATTCGCTATTGTACTAATTGCCCTGGGCGCTCTGATTCTGCTCGGCAAGTTGACTCCCTTCCTGGGCAGCCTGTTCGGCCTGGTGATCGCGATCGTGATGATCGGTCTCGGCTATTACGGGATTCGCCGGGGGAACGCCTTCTTCGGATGGCTGGTGCTGATTTTCGGGGTCATTTCCCTGATCTCCAAGCTGGCCTGGTTGATCGTTCCGCTCTTGGGTATCGGATTAATCGTATACGGTATCTCTTCCCTTAGAGGAAGACGGAGCTACTGATTTAAATAGCATACACGCAAAACAACTTGAAATGAGGACCGAAAGGTTAGGAGGGAAGGGTGTCATGAGTGTATTTCGTCGGGTACGAGATATTACGGTAGCTACTTTGAATGAAAAGTTGGAGCAATCCCAAGACCCGGTCAGATTGATCGACCAGTTCCTGATCGAGACGCGGCAGGAAATCGCCGAAGCCGAGAAGCTGCATTACCAATACAGCGGTCATGCTAAGCAAATGAAGCAGCAGGTGGATCAAGCCAAGGTCATGCGCGACAAACGCGAGGAACAAGCGCTGCTCGCTTTGAAAGCAGGCGAGGAGCACTTGGCTAAGCTGGCCTTGCAGGAGAAGATGCTGTATGAGGAAAAGGTGGAGCAATACACCGAATTGTACTCGCAAAGCTTGGAATCGCTGCAGGAATTGGAAGCTCAGCTGAATGAATTGAAGACCGAATATCAGGTCGTCTATAGCAAACGTCAATATTATTACGCAAGAATGGAGACGCTTCGTTTACAGCAGCGGATGAACCAGCGGATGAGCGGTTACGGCGTGCAGGATGTGCCGAAGATGTTCCATCGCTTGGAGGATCGGGTGTCCGATATGGAATGGGAAGCCCGCAGCCTGCGTGAATTGCGGAGAGCGGGTACGGATTTCGTAAACCAAGCCGGTTCCGCCATTCAATCGACTCTGGAACAGGAGCTCTCCCGCTTGAAGCAGAAGCTGAATAACAAGGGAGAGGAGTAAGATCGATGGGAAGACCTTTGTATCGTTCCCGACGGGATCGCTGGATCAGCGGTTTGATCGGCGGGTTGGGCGAATATTTCGGCATTAACGTCGGCGTGCTCCGGCTGATCGCCTTTCTAAGCATATTCTTCACCGGCGGGACAACGATTTTCATCTACTTTATCGCCACCTTGGTCATCTCCAAGGAGCCGTATCCGCCTCACGATCCGTACTATAACGGCGGATGGCCGGGCGGAGGCCCGCAGCCGGGTTACGGCCCCAAACGCCGGGACTTCTACGAGGATCCCCGTTTCGGTGCCCGCCCGCCGTTCGGAAATCCCAACGGAAATACTTACGGAACCCAGCCGCCGCAATACGGCGCGGGCGCTCAGGGAACCGGCTTCCATGCCGCCCCGGGAGCTTCTAATCTGGATTCCATGATGGAAGATATCGAGAAGAAAGCGATGAAAAAAGAACTGGATGAGCTGCGTAAGAAGCTCTCCGACTACGAGAAGGGAGAAGTGTAAAACATGGGAGTATTCAAAAGAATTAAAGATATTACGAAAGCATCTGTTAACGACTTGCTGGATAAGGTGGAAGACCCGATTGTCATGCTCAATCAGTATCTGCGCGATATGGAGGCTGAAATTCGCGACGCCGAAGTGACGGTGGCCAAGCAAATGGCCAATGAACGCCGGATGAAGCAACGCTTGGACGAAGCGGCTCGCATCTCCACGCAACGGGAAGCTCAAGCTGAAATTGCTCTCCGCAACGGGCAAGAAGAAGTGGCCCGCAAAATGCTGGAAGAGAAAATTCATTACGATCAAAAGCAAACGGAATTCGCCGAGCTGCATGCTCAATCCGAGGCCCAGGCGGCTGAACTCAAGCAACAGCTGCATGAGATGAAGGACGAATTCTATAAACTGCGCAACAAACGGAACGAGCTGGTGAGCCGTGCGCAAATGGCGAAAGCTAGAAAGCAAATGTCGCAAATCAGCAGCCTGCATACGATCGAAAGCGGCAACGCTTCGCTCGGATTCCACCGGATGGAAGAGAAAATCATGCAGTTGGAAGCCGAAGCCGAAGTGGCCGGCGTTGTCTATCGGGGCACATCGCCTTCCACGTACGTCAGCCCAGCAGATGCCGAGAAGCAGTTGAAGGTGGATGCGCAGCTTGAAGCGCTGAAAGCAAAATTGAACCCGACCGCGGAACGCGAAGAAGACAAGGAATAACTACACGTCCGTTGGACATTGTGATATTCTAAATACTGGTGAAGCCATGCGGTATGGGGTCCCATACCGTTATGGCTTTTTACAACTCTATGAACCTGCAGGGAGGTGCGGCATATGGATACACGGAAAAGGTTCTTAGCCATCGCTTTGATTGGATTTGGGGTACTGTTGATTTTCGGGAAGTGGCTGAGTTTCTTCACCATTGTCGCCCTCTTGTTTCTTGCGTTCGGCATTTATAAGATCCGGCAGGGAGAGCAGGTCAAAACCGGCTATATCTTTCTTGCGATCGGCGGAGGGATGATCCTGCTTGACCACTTTATGTTGGTCCTGGCGATTCTGATGATCTCACTTGGTTATTACTACGCGAAAATTCGCAAAACGCAGCCCCAGGGCAATTATGTACAGAAGCAAAACATCACCTCCAGTATCCGATGGGACCGCGATCCGTGGAGCTTGCGGAATACGAGCATGTGGCATGTGCTCGGGGAGCTGGACATCGATTTGTCGCTGGCGATGGTGGAAGGGGGACATAACGTCCTTATGTTTCAAGGGATCGTCGGGGATGTCGATCTGGTGATTCCGGAGGATTACGGCGTGGAGATCGAAGCGTTCGTTCTGTTCGGGCAAATCGATTTCAGCCAAGATAAAGAAACGGGCATGCTCAATCGGCTGTATTGGAAGTCGCCGAATTATGAGATCCGTGAACAAAAAGTGAAAATCATCATTTCCTATCTTGTAGGGGATGTCGATATACGTTTAACTTAAGACAGGAGGAACGTCCCGCATGAAATCGAAAAAGCCAAGCAATATGGTATCCCGCAGCATGCGCGGAGGAATTCTCCTGTCTGTCATTATGATGGCGGCCACCTTTTACGTGCTGTATACATATGGGTATTTTCACCCCCAAACGTCCTGGAGGACGGGGATTAAGGCCGGCGTCACGCTACTGTCGCTGCTGATCATCATCGGTGCGGCTTACGGCTTAATTCAGGGATATCGTCCCAAACGCCAAATTGACGGACTACGCGAAGCGCTCCTGCAATGGGAGAAAGGCAACCAAACCGGGAGCGTTCCAAAGCTCGGCGAAGATGAACTCGGCCGACTGGCCGAGCAACTGGAGCGGATCGGTAAACGCTGGGAGGAGCAAGTGTCTTCCCTTCAGCGATTGTCGACGCATAATGCCCAATTAGCCGAGCAGGCTCGAGTTTCAGCCATTGTGGAGGAGAGGCAGCGGCTCGCTCGTGAGCTGCATGATGCCGTGTCCCAGCAGCTGTTCGCCATCTCGATGACGGCCACGGCCGTAGGGAGAACGCTGGAGAAGGACTTCGATAGGGCACAGCGCCAGGTGGAATTGATCGAGGAAATGGCTTCGGTCGCCCAGTCGGAAATGCGAGCGTTATTACTTCATTTGCGGCCGGTTTACCTGGAAGGCAAGGAGTTGTCCCAAGGCTTGCGCGATTTGGTCAAGGAATTGAAAACCAAGGTCCCGATGGATTTAACGCTCGAGATGGACGAGGATTTGAGCTTAGGCAAGGGCATCGAGAACCATTTGTTCCGCATCATTCAGGAGGCGATGTCCAATACGCTGCGACATGCCAAGGCGGACAAGATGGAGATCCGGATCCACCGCCGGGGCGAAGCGGTCAAGGTGACGCTGCGCGACAACGGCATCGGCTTCGAGCTGGATGATAAGAAGCAGGCCTCCTACGGTCTGTCCACCATGCAGGAACGCATCCATGAAATCGGCGGATCGATTCAGTTTATTACCGCGCCCGGCAAAGGGACGCGCATTGAGATTACCGTTCCACTAATCAATGAAGAAAGCGGGGAAGAGATCAGCCATGGAGATGGAAGACAAGGAGATTAAAGTACTGCTTGTGGATGATCATGAAATGGTGAGAATCGGCCTGGCGGCGGTGCTGGGCACCGAAGACGGCATCGAGGTCGTCGGAGAGGCCAGCAGCGGGGAAGAAGGAATTCGCTTGGCGCAGGAATACCGGCCAGATGTCGTGCTGATGGATCTCGTCATGGAGGGGATGGACGGAATCGAAGCTACCCGGCAACTGCTCGCGCAGCATCCGGACTGCAAGGTGATCGTGCTTACCAGTTATCTGGACGACGAGAAGATGTACCCTGTTATCGAAGCCGGAGCTTTCAGTTATCTGCTCAAAACGTCGCGAGCATCCGAAATCGCTGAGGCGATCCGTGCTGCGGCCCGGGGCCAATCGGTCCTGGAATCGCAGGTCGCTTCCAAGATGATGAACCGGTTCCGTCAGCCGAAGGTGGAGGCTCCGGCTCATGAGGAGCTAACTGAACGCGAAATGGATGTTCTGCGTTTGCTGGCCCAAGGCAAATCCAATCAAGACATCGCCGATGATCTGATTATCGGGATCAAAACGGTTAAGTTCCATGTCACCAATATATTGGCAAAGCTGGGGGTTGAGGATCGCACCCAGGCGGCTATTTACGCTTATAAAAACGGTTTGGCGGAGTAATATCTCCGACAAACCGTTTTTTTTACCGGTTCAGCAATTTATAGGAGGAGGAATGAACGAGCTTCATTTCGACCTGGACCTCGTCCAGTTCCATCAAGGTGATTAGCGGCTTGCCGCGGGACATTAGCTCTTTCCAACGTGCCTGGTTATCGCGGTACAACTTCTCTTCCAAGTTGTAGATATCGATTTCTTTGGCCTTCGCCGCATCAAAGGAACGCCGGGTGTCTTGTTCAATTTTCTTCTCCGCCAGCTCATCGATGGCGGCGGCGGTGGCCCTCCTGGCCATGCCCGCATCCGCGATATAGGCTTTGACCCGCGCTCGGATACGAACCTTAGGGTGCTCCCCTTCAGTGCTTACCCCGACGTCCGAATGGCTATGGATAATGCTAAGCGTTACCGGCGTACTGTCTTCCAAGGTTAGCGTCAACGGAAATTTGTCCATTCGATCGAAAGCGATATATCTGGCGCCCTGGAGCATAGTTGGATTAACGAGTCCGCGATTTGCTCCTTGCGCAATAGCATAAGCGCCGACTAGCTTCACTTGGGAAACGGGCTTGCCCTCCCCCTTCCAGACTTCGGTCGTACAGCTTATCTGAGGCAATAACGCTGTAACCGCCGGTATCGAATAAACTAGACCACGCTGTTGCGAAGAAATACACAATGATGATGCATTGAAACAAAAAAGCAGGAATTCGCCCGAGTTGTTGGCGAATCCATTCGGGAAGGGGCTGAGTGCCGATCCGAGACGAAGCGAACCCAATCAAGCACACCATAATCGCAAAAGGTACAGCAGCAAGGAGCACGGAGAACCAGGCATCGCGTTTGGCCATTTGCAGCAACGCGGGTATGATGAAGACATGGTTGGTGATCCCGATGGTGAGCATCAAGGTCATGATGGCATGAAGTTTCGTTGGCTTCGGTGAGCGGATCATAGACTACTCCCATCTGAAATGTTCTGGCTCTTTATTCATGGTTTATTATTCGCAGAGGAGGTTCGTAGCATGCAAAACCGTAAGTTATGGAATATCGGTTTGTTGATCCTCATTTGCGCCATGCTGCTAGTTGGTTTGCAGCGCATAAAAGAAACGGGGCGGGAAGCCACCGCCCCGGGCCCGCTAGAAGCGGCGGAGTTTCAACTGGCCGCCTTGTATTCTATGGGCCAAGCGGTGACGTCAAATCCCTTTCAACTGACGTTGAAATGGCAGGGAGAATGGAGCTCGCTGCTTTCTCCGGAAGAAGCTGCCGGTGTGTTAGCCAGCCGGTTAGGATTGCCGAGCCCGAAAGCAGGATCCGTTCAGGGGCGCGCGGTTTATGAGGCCAAGGGTCATATCGAAGGTTTTCCGGCGGAGTTGGAGCTGACAAACCTTGCGGAAGGCACGCACTACGCGATGCTTCGATTGGAAGCGGTAGGTGGGAAAGAAGCGGCATTGGAGCGTCTACAGGAAGCGCAGCGGATCGCAGGGGAATCCCTGGCGGATGAAGGGGTCCAAACCGATTGGAACGCAGCCGTTCAGGGCGTGGCTTGGCCTGCAGTTGCAGCCAATGGGGAGACGAATTCCGGGGAGGCCAAGCTAACGGTCACGTTCGACAAACTGGAAGCTAAAATCAATCAAATACCCAAACTTAAATTAAAGCAGGCAGAAGAGTTTGCAGACGAGCAAACGGCTAGCCGCACCTACGTGGTTGACGCCTTCCCGATTGCTGTCCAAAGCGGCGGGCATCGCGTGGCGCTGCAATTAGCGGTCCACCGAAACAGCGGCATCGGAATGGATGAGATCACGATCGGCACACCGTTATTGACCGTGGAATATTAGTGAAAATCAAGGAGGCGAGAAGCTGGTGCGACGTCTGCTGCTGCATGAACGAAGCCGCTACTCGGAAATCTCCGTCTATGAAACGGACGAGCTGTATGGAGAGCGTGGTTTGTTTCGCGTCCTGCAATTCGCTAGCGAAGCGGTGCAGGGCGCTATGGATATGAACCAGCCCGCACGGATCATACTAGAATATCCGCGCGCGATGCTGTATCTACTTCGGCAACACGTTCCGGCGCTAGGCCGGGTGTTCATGATCGGCCAGGGAGCGGGGACGTTGGCCAGTCATTTGAAGGATGTTCGTATCATGGTGGCGGAAATTGATCCGCTTGTGGCGGAAATTAGCCGAACGTATTTCGGTTATTCGGGAGATTCGGTGCGAATCGGGGACGGCCGCTACCTGCTGGAACAGGAGAACCCGGGAATCTTCGACGGAATTATTGTCGATGCTTTTTCCGAACAGGGTACGCCGTCCCATTTGACGTCGTTAGGTTTCTTTCAAATTGCCGCGGAGAGGTTGAGTCCGGAAGGTTTATTACTTCTGAACGTGTTCGGCCGGGGAGCCGACGACACGTGGGTTGCTGCACTGACCTCGACATTGCGGGAAGTGATGACCTGTGTTCGGGTGTTTACACTGCCGACGGATCAACCTCATGATCAGCGAAATATGATGATTGTGGGTAGCCACAAGCCGATCACCTATCAAACCCACCACACGGCAGGTTTTGAAGAGATCAAGCCTCGAGCGGGGTATCTTATTCATGACAGGACTTCGTAGAAAGGTTTGCATAAGTTTCTGAAAAGCGATTGTTTTCTGAAATTTATATGATGGCATCCAAGTAGCGAATATGCTAAAATGGCATCACATCCCGTGATGCCATGTAAAGACATGTACTTGATCGGGAATTAAATGAACCATCACTAATCTTACATAGAAAGAATGAGGAGCCATGGCTGAAAATCTAACTCAGGAAACTGTTCGGCCCCCAGGGGCGGTATTTTTCATTTTTGGTGCCACCGGAGACTTGGCGCGCCGCAAGCTCTTCCCGGCCATCTATTCCTTATATCGTGAAGGCAAATTGGCCGAGGATTTCGCCGTGGTTGGCGTGGCCCGGCGTCCGCGTTCAGACGAGGAATTCAAGGACGATCTCTATCGTTCTATCGAAGAATTTTGCCGATATAAGATCAGCGACAAGGAACAATGGGCGCGGTTTGCCGAACATTTCTCCTATAAGTCGCTGGACATCAATAACGTTGATGGCTATCGCGAGCTCAGAGAATTGACCGAATCCGTGGAAACGCGATTTGGCATTCCCGGAAACCGGTTGTTTTATCTGGCGCTGGCGCCGGAGCTGTTCGGCAGCGTATCCTTTAACCTGCAGAAGGGCGGCATGCTGAGCACCAGCGGTTGGCATCGGTTGGTGATTGAGAAGCCGTTTGGCTATGACCTACAATCGGCTCAGAAGCTGAACGAAGAATTGAGCCAGGTGTTTAAGGAAGAGGAAATCTACCGGATCGACCACTATCTCGGCAAGGAAATGGTCCAGAACATTGAAGTGATTCGCTTTGCGAATGCCTTTTTTGAACCGCTATGGAACAATAAGCATATTGCCAATGTGCAAATTACGCTGAGCGAAACGGTCGGCGTAGAGGAACGCGGCGGGTATTATGATCATGCCGGTGCGCTCCGCGATATGGGGCAGAACCATATGTTGCAAATGCTCACGATGATCGCCATGGAGCCGCCAAGCCGTTTGTTCCCTGAGGACATCCGTGACGAGAAGGTGAAGGTGCTGCGATCGCTGCGGCCTTACGATTCGGCTCAGGAAGTCAAGGAATACGTGGTGCGTGGGCAATATACCGAAGGCGAAACTAGAGGCAAGAAGCTGCCGGGCTATCGTCAGGAGGACAAGGTTGACCCGAACTCGAACACGGAAACGTATTTTGCGGCCAAAGTGTTCGTGGACAATTTCCGCTGGGCGGGCGTACCGTTTTATATCCGCACCGGGAAGCGGCTCCCCGTCAAGACAACGGAAGTTGTCGTGGAATTCAAGCAGATGCCAACCAATGTTTATCTCGGTCAAAAACATACATTAGAGCCGAATCTGCTGGTCATTCGCGTGAACCCGATGGAAGGCATCTACGTGAAAATCAATGCCAAAAAGCCGGGTTCGGAATCGCAAATTGAACCGTTGGCGATGGAATTCTGCCAAAGCTGCCTGGTGGGCATCAACTCGCCAGAGGCTTATGAACGCCTGATTCATGACGCAGCGCAAGGGGATTCGACCTACTTCACCCGCTGGGACGAAGTAGCGACGGCATGGGCCTTCGTTGATCGGATCGCTGCAGCCTGGGCGCAAAATCCGTCCGACATCAGCACGTATCCTGCCGGTTCTTGGGGACCGAAGGAAGCCGATGAGCTGCTTGCGAAGGATGGCTTCCACTGGTGGCCGGTGAACGGTCAGGAGGAAGACAACGTCATTTGGATCAGTCCGAATTAATGGATCTCCCCGTCACCCGAAAGGGTGGCGGGCGAATAGAATAGGGGTAGCTGGAAACACCTTTATGTCCCGGCGAGGACATAAGGTGTTTTTGCTTAACGGAAGGACAAAATATGTTACAATAGAGAACGTGAATTTGTGGAACGAGAGGAAAGTGAGCATGAGCAAAGCATTGGACCAAGTGCTGCAGCAGGAAGTGGACAAACGGCGCACGTTTGCGATCATTTCCCACCCGGACGCCGGGAAAACGACGCTAACCGAAAAACTGCTGCTGTTCGGCGGCGCGATTCGCCTCGCCGGATCGGTCAAGGCGCGTAAAGCGAGTAAACACGCAACAAGTGACTGGATGGAAATTGAGAAGCAGCGGGGGATTTCCGTCACTTCTTCCGTCATGCAGTTTGATTATAACGGCCATCGGGTGAACATTTTGGATACACCGGGTCACCAGGATTTCTCGGAGGATACCTACCGTACGCTGACCGCGGCGGACAGCGCTGTCATGCTGATCGACGTGGCTAAAGGCGTCGAGGCGCAGACGATCAAGCTGTTCCAGGTGTGCGCCAAACGGGGCATTCCGATCTTTACCTTCATTAACAAGCTGGACCGGGAGGGTCGGAGCCCGTTTGAGCTGATGGAGGAAATCGAGCAGGTGCTGGGTATCCGTTCGGTACCGATGAATTGGCCGATCGGGATGGGCCGCGAACTATCCGGTGTTTATGACCGAATGAAGAATCAGGTAGAGCTGTTCCAGGGCGACGACCATTCCACGATCCAGGTGAAGAAGGTAGAGAGCTATAACGATCCTGTGATCCGTGAAATGGCAGGCGACTATCTTCATGATCAACTGTGCCAGGACCTCGAGTTGCTGGATGTCGCAGGCGATCCCTTTGATTTGGAGAAGGTTCTTCGCGGGCAGTTGACGCCGGTATTCTTCGGCAGCGCGGTCAACAATTTCGGCGTGCAGACGTTCCTGGACAATTTCCTGCAGCTAGCGCCTAAGCCGGAACCACGCCGCAGCACGCAAGGCATGATCGAACCGACAAACGAGAAGTTCTCGGGATATGTATTCAAAATCCAGGCGAACATGAACCCGGCCCACCGCGACCGGATCGCCTTCCTGCGCATCGTGTCGGGCAAGTTCGAACGCGGCATGTCCGTGAAGCATGTGCGTGCGGGCAAGGAAATCAAATTGTCCCAGCCGCAGCAATTCCTGGCACAGGACCGGGATATCGTTAGTGAGGCTTACCCGGGGGATATCATCGGGTTATTTGACCCGGGGATTTTCCGGATCGGCGACTCGCTTAGCCAAGGCAGCGAAATCGTGTTTGACGAGCTGCCGACGTTCTCGCCGGAGATCTTCGCCAAGGTGACGGTGAAGAACGCGCTGAAGCATAAGCAATACCAGAAGGGTATCGACCAGTTGACCGAAGAAGGTACGATCCAGGTATTCACGACGGTCGGCTTCGAAGACACGTTGCTTGGCGTGGTCGGGCAGCTTCAGTTCGAGGTGTTCGAGTACCGGATGAAAGGCGAATACGGGGTGGATGTGCAGCTGCAGCGGATGCCGTTTCAGTTCGCGCGCTGGATCGTAAGCGACAAGATCGATCCGTCCAAGTTCCGGATCAATTCGACGCTGGTGAAGGACAAGAAAGGCAATTACGTTGCATTGTTCGAAAACGAATATGCGATGCGGACGGCCATGGAGAAGAATCCGGATGCCAAGTTCCTGGAAACTGCGCCTTAATCGGCGATACGCATTAGTTAAAACAAAGACCGCCCTTGAACAGGCGGTCTTTGTTTTAGCGGGCAGTTCTATTTCAACGGTTTGAGGCTGGCCTGATCCACTTGCTGCTTGAGCACGGATACCAGTTCATTTTGTTCCGACGTATCGATATGCTTCCAGATCGTTTCGAAAACGACACCTAAGCCAGGCAACGCGGCTTCCTGAGCATCAATCGAGCCTTCGATCATCTCCCGCAGCCCCTGCTCGTCTTGGCCGTGGATTTTGTGCATAACCGCTTGACGCAGGTCGAGTGTAATGGATGGCACGTTTTTTCCCTCCTTGAAATATGTGATTGCCCGGTGTTAATTTGCCCGATCGGTTTCATGAACATGCAAGCTTGTAAATAAGCGGCTCTTTGCGGGATTGTGGTATACTAATTCGGATGAGAATTATGTTATGGGTGGTGAGAGTATGGCAAATGCAGCCAAAAAACAGTTTGCCGTCATCGGGATGGGCCGGTTTGGTTTAAGTGTGGCAACTGCACTCAGCAACATGGGATTTGATGTACTGGCCATCGATGCCGACGAGCATCATACGCAAGCTGTGGCGAATCTGGTGACACACGCGGTTTCCGCAGATTCCACCGATGAAGATGCGCTTCGTGCACTCGGGATTCGCAACTTTGATGTCGTCGTTGTGGCCATTGGCGAGGATATCCAGGCCAGCATTTTAACGACGCTGATTCTGAAGGATATGGGCGGGCCGCTTATCGTCGTAAAAGCGCAGAACGAATTGCATGGCAAGGTACTGCAAAAAATTGGGGCCGATAAGGTCATTTTTCCGGAACGGGATATGGGGCTTCGGGTGGCACATCATCTTACATCCCCGAACATATTGGATTACATCGAATTATCGGACGAGTACAGCATCGTGGAAATGCGAGTTAGCTCGCAGATGATCGGGAAGAACCTCAAGGAGCTGGATATCCGCGCACGGTTTGGTTGCAACGTGATGGCGATCAAGCAGGGCAGCAAAATGAATATTTCTCCGGCAGCAACAGACCGGCTGACGGAAGAAGACGTGCTTGTTATCGTCGGCGAGAAAAACGATTTGACGAAGCTGGAGCTGGCTTACGCGGAGTCCTAGGACAAACGGTCGGAAAAACATTGGTTGAGGATGGAGTAGGTATGGAAATATTGTCTCTGCAGAACCCCCGCGTCAAGGAATGGGCGGGGCTGCTCGAGAAGAAAAACCGGGACAAGCAAGGCAAATATTTAATCGAAGGCCTACATCTGGTGCAGGAGGCCCTTCAGGCGCAGGCGGACGTGGAATGCGTCTGCTACGACACCCTCGGCGGCATACCAGCCGAGCTGCAGACAGCGGCGTCCGCAGGGCTGGACGTCGATTGGATCGGCGTGTCCGCCGCCGTGATCGCCAAGTGCAGCGATACGAAGTCGCCGCAGCCGGTGTTCGCGGTCGTGCGTAAGGACCGCGGGACGATCGCTCCGCTCCTGGACCTCGAGCGGAGCTTGGTGGTGGTCCTGGACGGCGTGCAGGATCCCGGCAACGTCGGCACCATCATCCGCAGCGCCGACGCGGTCGGGGCGGACGGGGTGATTGTCGGCGCAGGCTGCGCCGACATTTACGGGCCCAAGGTGCTGCGCGCCACCATGGGCTCGCTGTTCCACCTGCCGGTCGTGCACGGCGACCTGGCAGAGGTGCTGCCGCTGGCGAAGCAGCGGGGCATCCGCCTGGCTGGCACAAGCCTGCAGGCGGCCGCGAACTGCTTCGCTTACGACTTCACGCAGCCGGTGTGGCTGCTGTTCGGCAGCGAGGGCAGCGGCCTCAGCCCGGAAGTCCGCACGCTGATGGACGACGGGCTGCTCATTCCGATGCGCGGCCAAGCCGAATCGCTGAACGTGGCGATGGCCGCGTCCGTCCTGCTGTATGAGGCGATGCGGCAGCGGCATTATCGTTAAGGCAAGCCTTTGGTCAGCAAATAAAATGCAAATAAGGAGCGCGGTAGGATGCCGAAAAAGATAGCTCCGTCCTTTTGCTTTATAGGGAACCACCTTGCTTTGGATTTTATGAATACGAAGGTAGTTGCCGACGGGAAACTCGTGGATCTGCTGCAAACGTCAGACGATGTATGGAACTGGTTGAATCAAACCGATTTACTCGTCGATCAACCAACGGATTCCGTAACCCAATGGAGGGCAGGAAGTTCATTGGTCGAGGAAGCCATCGAACTGCGGACGGCCCTACATGCCATCCTCCTACAGGGGATGCAAGGGGCGGAAGCAGCCTTCGAAGAGGTAGAGCGAGTTAACCGATTCCTTAGGAGCAAGGTCATCACAACAACATTGCTCCAACAGGGTGGCCAATTCTTTTCGGTTCGGCACATTGAAGCCCAGAGACCGGCCGACCTGCTTCTACCCGTCGCGGAAGCTGCGGTGGATTTATTAACGAAGTATGATTTGAGATTGGTAAAAAAGTGCGAAAATCCCCAATGTGTGTTGCATTTTTACGATAACAGCAAGAATAGCACCAGAAGGTGGTGCAGCCAGAAGACGTGCGGGAACCGAATGAAGGTGGCTGCCTATTTGGAAAGACGAAAACGAGCGGAGAATGAAGAAACTAAGAACCCCGGATGAGTATCCGGGTTTTTTTTGTTTGATTTTATTAATACCCAAAATTCTTATTTACAGGTTAATGTTAATGAAATATAATACCCATTATAGAGTTAAGGAGGTTAAATGGGAGGTGGCTAGAGCAGAGTGTACCATGCCGGGGAATTGGCAGTTCAGGCGTTGGCCGGAGAGCAAATCGTTGCAGAGCGGAACGGTTTGAGTATCAAGTCTGTTGTGGTTCAAGGAGCTTTTTCATATTTGCGAACCCAATCGCTGATCGTTTGTTCCACCATGGCGAATGACGGGAAAGTATGGTGTTCGTTTTTGACGGGTGAACCAGGGTTCATCCACGTGGTCTCGGAGAAGGAACTTACCGTGAGCTCACAACCAGTGACGAGCGACCCCATCTGGCATGACTTGCAGGACCGTCCCGATATTGGTCTTTTAGCGATCGACTTCTTCCGGAGAATTCGGATGAGAATCAATGGAAAGGGTGTATATGACGGGGAGCAGCTTCGGGTAACGGTCGAACAGGCATACGGCAACTGCCCCAAATATATACAGAAGCGTTCGCTGCAACCCGGAAGCGGAACCTACCGAAGGGAACGTTTGTCCCAACGCGGGCATGCCCTCAATGCGGAACAACAGGATTGGATTCGAAAGGCCGATACTTTTTTTATCGGAAGTGCCAGTTCGGAAAGGAAAATGGATGCCTCGCATCGCGGGGGGCAGCCGGGATTCGTGAAGATTGAAGATGATCGAACATTGCTTTTTCCCGATTATTTCGGCAACTCCATGTATAATACGCTTGGGAATTTATACAGCAATCCAGCTGCCGGGCTGCTGTTTATCGATTTTAACGGCGGACATTCACTGCAGCTAAGCGGACGTACCGAGACGATCTGGGACAAGGCGCAGATTTCCCGGGTTCCAGGGGCGGAAAGGCTTGTCAGGTACACGATCGACGAAGTGATATACATCGAGAACGATACACCGATCATGTGGGAATTTCACGAGTTTTCCCCGGCAAGCCCATCAATATCGCAACCACTAATTTATAATCAGGAGGTTGGCTTCAATGACAATAGCCAATAAATTTGTGATCATTATCCAAGCGAATCAACAGGATGTAGGGAAGGCTGTTCACGGATTGCTGTATGGATATGAGCTTCACGAGGAAGGGTTCGAAGTGGATATCCTCTTCGACGGAGCAGGGACGGAGTGGCCAAATGAGTTCAGCAAGGCGGAGCACCCTTTCAACGCTGTGTATAAGCAAGCGATGAAGTCGGGGATCGTCAAAGGCGGCTGCCAAGCATGTTCCGGATTCTTCGATACCGCGGATGAAATGCAGGAAGCTGGGGTGCCGCTTGTCGGAAATGAAAACACGGGAGGACATCTTCCGTTCGCCCAATATATAAAAGATGGGTATTTTCCAATTGTACTGTAAGGGGATGTTGCGGGATGATCCGAACCTATTTACATAAAATGAAGGGGGCTGGAAGCAGCCCGCTAAAAGTGGTGCCGGGAAACGCAGGGATGGGTTTTGTAGGCGGCCTGGTCACGATTTCCTTGCTTTCCCTCTTAACCGATATGACTTCTGCCGTATGGATTATGGCTCCTTTCGGAGCGAGTTGTGTACTTGCTTTTGGGATCTGGGACGCCCCGCTATCGCAGCCACGGAACATCATAGGAGGACATCTCGTCTCTACGTTTGTTGGTTTAGTCTATTTTCATCTTTTCGGCGACGGTGTATGGGTTGTAGGTTTGGCAGTCGGCAGCGCCATTGCAGCCATGATGTTGACGAAAACAACGCATCCGCCCGCGGGGGCTGATCCGATAGTGGTTATCCTTGCAGGCAGCGGATGGTCGTTTCTAGTTACACCCGTACTTGTGGGTTCTGTTCTTATCGTGGTTATCGCGATAATTATCAATAACCTGCATCGTCATCGCAAGTACCCTACCTTTTGGTATTAGTTGAGGCGGAAAACAAAGAATCAAAAACAAAAAGCCGGAAGGATCTGCTTGAAAAGATCTCTTCCGGTCTTTTTTAGGTATCCCCCAACTTCTTGCGGATTTCGGAAGGATAACAGCCATAGTAATCGACAAACAGCTTGGTGAAGTGGCGGGAGCTGAAATAGCCTACGCGTTGGGCAACATTCTGAACCTTAGCGTCCGGCTCGGTCAGGAGCAATTCCTTGGCCTTCAGCATACGGATGCTAGTGACATATTTGACGAAGGTGATGCCTTGTTTTTTATGGAATAATGAGCTCAAATAATTGGGGGTCACCTGAAGCTCCTCCGCCAAAGAGCCGATGGAAATATCTTCTTGATAATGCTCGTCTACGTAGTCCATCGCCCGCTTCACAAGGTCACCGCTTGCGGCAGCGGCACCTTTCCCCTCTTGGATCAATAGGAGGTCCCCTTGATGCTGGAGGGCTTCGATCCATTCTGCAGGCGGAAGTTCCACCTGAAGGGCAGGACAGATCGCTTCTCTCAAAAAGACGGTGATCCGTTCATAACGCACGGGATCCCCTTGCAACCCAGGCAAATGCTGCTTACCGAACGCAGATAATTTATTGAGATAACCGACATAATCTCGGTCCTGATATAAGCCGATGAGTTGATGAATCGATCTGCCGAGGGCGGCAACATCTTCCCTGGATGTCTCAGCACGAAGCTCGGCCAAGGGATATAGCTTGTTTAACGGCAGGGTAGCTCTAAGCGTAGAAGCAGCATGCAGTTCCTCCAGCTGTCCTAACAGTTCGCGCACCGAGAGACAGTTCTCGCTTGGCATGACCGTCACTGGGAAGAAGAGCATCTCCCCATGGCGACCTTGCCCAAGGGCCATCATAATCTGGCGCTGCAGGGCTTGGTGAACCTCGTCGTTCGATCCAGCGCCCGAAGTCGGCCAAGCCCAGACGGAGGTTAGATTATCCTCGCTCAATTGCAGATGTCCGCAACGAATTCCTTTTGCCAGGGCATGCTTTTGCGCAGCCTGTTGAATGGTCAAGGCCAGATCGTTTAACCGGGAAGCGGACGGCCTACTCCGGTGAACTCCATAGAAAAGCACGCCGAAAAAGCAATAACCTTCATAAGCGGGGTCTAGCGGCTGCGTCCCCGTCCCCGTTTGGAACTCCCGATAACGGTTCGATAACCAGTGCTCGAATTCATAATCAAGGAATTGGGTATCCCGTTCGCGTCCTTCCATCGCTTCCCGGACACATCTCTCCAGCTGCTCCGGCTCGGCCGGCTTCAGCAAGTAATCGCTGGCTCCCAGCCGGAGCGCCTGCTGCGCGTAATCAAATTCCATAAACCCGCTAAGAATGACCCAGCTTGCCTGCGGAGCGAGCGTCTTGCCGATCCGAATAGCCTCGATGCCGTCAAGCTTCGGCATTTTGATATCCACGAATACGAGATCCGGTGTATCTTTACGCAATAACTCTAGCAATTCCTCGCCATTTCGGGCTTCTCCGATCAGCTGGCATGGCAAGTTCTTAAGCTCCAGTTCCTGCAACATACTTCTTAAGGTAGAGCGAATCAGCTTCTCGTCATCCGCGATGATGATTTTCATAGGGAGTACTCCTTCGTCGGAATATAAATCGAGATGGTGGTTCCGGCACCCGGCCGGCTCTCCACCTCCATCACGGCATCCGGGTAACTCATGGTCAGACGGGTTCGGACATTGGACAATCCAATTTGGTCCTCGGAATTGGAGGCAGAAGGGTCAAACCCAACGCCGTCGTCCTTGACCAAGATCTCAATGTAGTCCTGCGAATCCCTTTCCCTTCTTCGAGCCCGTACCGATACGGATACCATTTCCTTGTCGGCCGGTTCTACGCCATGAATGATGCAGTTTTCGACCAATGGCTGCAGCAGCAGCTTCGGGATCGGGAATGAAGCGGCGTCCGGGTCGCAGTCGATCTGGAATGCCAACCGATCATCAAACCGTAATTGCTGCAGCATGCAATATTTACGCAGGATGTCCAGCTCTTTCTCAAGGGTTGTCTCATGGACCGGCTCCAAACTGTAGCGCATCATATAACTCAAGGAGATAATCGCCGTTTCCAGTTCCTTCGCACGGCCCTCCCGGTTCAAGCCGATAAATCCGTTCAGCGTGTTATACAAAAAGTGAGGCTGAATTTGCGATTGCAGCGCCCGGTATTCGGCATCCTGTTGGGCGAGCTTCGCTAAATACTCCTGGTTGATGAGCTCATCCAGGCGGGAAACCATGCTGTTGAGAGAATGACCGAGTTGCGCAAACTCATCGTTGCCGGGTAACGTGTACCGCTCGGACAAGTCGCCTCTCTTTACTTTGTGCATGACATGATTCATCCGTTTGAAGGGTTTCACAATCCAGCGGGTAAAATAAATCAATACGCCGAAGGTGACTAATAGGGCAGCCGCCGTGAGCAGGAGCGCGACGATATAAATCCACCGAACTTGGTCCTTCTTCTCCTGGTTGGACAGAAACACGACGATTCGCCAGTCCGCGGGACTGATTTTTTTGGAAATGCCTAAATAGTTGTTACTTTCGTACTGATCTTTCTGGCGAAAAGAGGATAATTGCTCTTTCAGCTCTTCGGGCACGGTTTGGTTGGCGTATAGGGTGTTCCCGCTTTGGTCCAGGATCACGACGATGGAAGAGACGTTAAAGTCAACGTCACTGGCGATTTTCTCCAGCACCTTCTTATCCGCATCCGCCATGATCACCGCCAGTGGGCGTCTCGTGTCCGGGTCCTTAATCAAACGGGCCACCGAGAAGGCTTGCGGTACGGATTCCAAGTTTAGGTAGTCCTGGGGATGCGAGCTGATGAAAACCGCTTGTCCATCGCCGTTGTATGCCTGTTGGTACCAATCTTGCGTGTGAAAGATGAAGTCAGGCTTCAGGGAAATCGAACCCTTCGACGTCAAATAAGCTTGCCCCTTGACCGGTACAATCAACGTGCTCAAGATATCCGGGCGGGTATTCGTCAGGTATTGCGGCAGCGTTCCTTTAAGAGCTCGGTCTGTGGTTAATTTGATATAATCGTTAGCGGTTTCGTAGGTATTGTTCGCTTTGATTTTCAATGCAGACATCAAATCATCGTTTAGATAAGGCATTGTGGATAAACGGACTAGGTCGTCCAGATAGGTTTCGATGTTCTTTGAGACGGCATTCATCGTGGATATCGTTAATTTCTGCGTCTCTCGCATCAGCATCCCTTTAATGTAAGAAGGAAGGGCAAAGGCGGAGATGACAAAGGGAACGACGATAAACAGCAAGTAGAGAATCGTAAGTTTAAACCGAAGCGTTTGAAAAAAGCGCATGCTCCTCCCCCTTCCCTTTAACCTTAGCTTCCTTTCTGCCCAAACGTCAATTAGAAACGGTGGGAGTGTAGAAAAGAGCGCTTTCATTGGAGAATGGTGTCGTACAAAAAAAGGGGGTTTACCTTTATGATGGATTCGTAAGGCAATCTTACAAAATATAAGGGGGATACTCATGAAAAGAACAAGAGGGTTACAGCTCGGGATTGTGTTAGCGCTTTCCCTGTCGCTCGCGGCCTGCGGTTCGAGCAACAACAGCAATAACTCAGCTGCGCCGGCTGATTCGACCGGTGACAAGCCAAGCGACAAGAAAATTACGCTTACCGTCATGTCCAGCACCCCTGCCGGGGAGCAAGGTGCGGTAATCGAAGCGATTGCCAGAGAGTTTGAAGCGGAAAATCCTTCAATTAAGGTCGATTTCAGTGCACCTGGCGCAGACTATGAGAACATTATGAAAGTCAAAATGGCTTCCAATGAAATGCCAGATGTATTCGGAACGCATGGCTGGGCCAAGGTCCGTTACGGCGAATATTTGGCGGATCTTCAAGGCGAAGAATGGGCTTCCCAGCTCCACGATGCGATCAAACCAGCGGTGACGGATGAATCCGGCAAAGTGTATGTCTTGCCGATGGATCAAGATAAATCGAGTTTGGTATATAACAAGGCTGTCCTGGAGCAGTATGGCATCGCCGTCCCGCAAACCTGGGATGAGGTGATGAAAGCTGCTGAGGAAATCAAGACGAAAAGCGAGGGGAAAGTGACGGCGTTCCATGTAGGCGGCGCGGATTCCTGGCCGCTCGGACAGTTCTTCGATTACTTCGCGACTCCGGCTTTCATTAGCGCGGAACAAAACTATGCGGCACAGTTTCTCGATGGCACCTTTGATTGGACTCAATTCGATAAACTGCCTCAGATGTTGTTGGATCTGCAAAAGAACGGATACTTGAACAAAGACGTGCTTACCGCAAAATACATGGATTCTGCGAAAGCGTTTGCGGAAGGGAAAGCCGCTTTCTTCGCTTACGGTCCATACATTATAGAAGAAGCGAAGAAGACCAACCCAGACGTAAAAGGCGGTTTGCTGCCAATTCCTTCGATCGAGCCAGGGGATACACCAACCTTTGCCGGCGGGGAGAAGACAACTTGGGGCGTTTGGAAAGATTCTCCGAATATTGAAGCAGCCAAGAAGTTCGTAAGCTTCTATGCGAAACCGGAGAATGTCGCTAGAGTAGCGGGTGCGATGGTCTTGCCAGCTGGCCTGAAGGGTGTCGACGTAAACTTGGGCGATCTTACCGAGGATTTCAAAACGTATGAAAACCTGCGCGTCATCCCATTCTTTGACCGCGAGTATCTGCCAAACGGCATGTGGGACGTCTTGTGCAAGAACGGTCAAGACCTGTTGGCCGGCGGGATTACCGTTCAAGAGTTCTCTACGAATATGAAAAACGAATATGAACGCTTGCGCGCGGCGGATAAATAAGTTCTACCCGCACTAAAGATCGATAGCCCGGCGGCATGAACTGCACGGGCTATCCCTTTAGTGAAGGACAAACAGACATAAAGCGCAACAACCAAGAGGAGGGGAGAAACCGTGCAAGCAGAACCCATCAAACCCGCAAGCCCATCTCGGTCAAATCTCAGCAAGCCGGGGGTTCTTCGAACATTTTTCCAATCAACAACCGCATTAAACTTCATGTATTTGCCGGCGCTACTGTTATTCGGCGTCTTTATCCTTTACCCCTTAATCAAGGGGATTCAAATCTCCTTCACCAACTGGGACGGATATTCCCAGGATTATAGCTGGGTTGGCTTCGAGAAATACGCCCGGATGTTTCATGACAAAAATATCGGCACAACGATGAAAAATACGCTCATCTACGGTGTTGGCAGCACCCTGCTGCAAAACCTGATCGGGCTTGCATATGCCCTGTTCCTGGACAGCAAGATCCGGGGCAAAGGATTGGCACGGACGATCGTTTATATGCCGGTCATTATTAGCCCGCTCATTATGGGTTATATTTTCTACTTTATTTTTCAATATGACGGCGGGGCATTTAACGATATCATGCTTCTGCTCGGGATGGAACCGGCAGACTGGTTAGCCAATGGTTCGCGAGCGGTTTGGATCATTACCTTCGTTAATACTTATCAATATTTGGGGATCGCCATGATCATCTACCTGGGGGGACTGCAGTCGATTCCGAAAGAATATTACGAGGCCGCGCAAATCGACGGTGCCCGCTGGTGGGGGCGTTTCGCCAATGTGACCTGGCCTTTGCTAGCGCCAGCCATTACGGTGAACGTCGTCATTAATCTGATCGGCGGACTGAAGTTGTTTGACGTTATCGTCGCTTTGACCAACGGGGGGCCGGGTTATGCTTCCCAATCCTTGTCCACGATGATGTATAACCTGTATTTCGCCAGACAGGATGCCGGTTATGCCGCAGCCATGGGGAACGTGATGTTCCTGCTCATCTGCGTCCTCAGCTTGACCGTACTGCATTTCCTGCGTAGAAAGGAAGTGCGGGCGTAATGAAAACGGCGAGACGAGTTGTCTTTAGCTTGATCTGTCTGATTCATCTGATTCCGTTCTACTTGCTTATCAACTTGAGCTTCAAGCCGCCGGAGGATACCAGCAGCAAATGGCAGCCGGCATCGACGTTATACTGGGATAACTTCGTGAATGCTTGGACGCGGGCTCATATCGATAAAGCGATCATGACGAACTTGACCGTCACGGTCTTCTCGGTGCTCCTCGTCATTCTCGTCGGCGCGTTTGCCTCCTATCCGCTGGCCCGCAACCGGACGAAATGGAACAGCTTTATCTATTCCTTGTGCATTTCGTGTTTGGTGGTACCGAGCTTGACCATTTTGGTTCCTTTGTACAAGTTCGTCGTGGATATCGGAGGATTGAACCAATACTGGTCGATCATCCTGCTGCAAGTGACGTTTGCTTTGCCGCTCACGATTTTCTTGCTTACGGGATTTATGGGGAATGTGCCAAAAGAGCTGGATGAAGCCGCATTGATTGACGGTTGCAGTCGGTACTCGATTTTCTTCCGGATCATCTTACCGCTGCTGAAGCCGATCGTAGCAACGATCATTATTGTCGTTGGCGTGCAAATCTGGAACGACTATCAGTTCTCAGTGTTCTTCCTGCAGAAATCGGGAAGACAAACCATTCCTGTGGCCTTATCGATGTTTATCAGTCAGCACCAGAGCAATATTAATTGGGTCGCGGCCGGTTGTTTGATGGGCATGATGCCTTTGACGGTGGTCTACCTGTTCTTGCAGAAGTATTTCATTAAAGGGATGGCAGACGGAGCGGTGAAGGGTTAATGGGCTGAGAGAATAAGAGAATAAGCGAATGCTTATCGGGAAAAGGAGAAGAAACATGGCGATACGCGTATATGAGGAGCAGGGGATCTTTCACTTGCAGTCCAAAGGAACAAGCTACATCATGCAAATCGTTAACGGTTATCCTGCGCATGTTTACTGGGGGAAGCAACTGGCGTTTGAGGAACAGCCGCACAGCTTTGTGGATCTACCCGAAGGCCCGTTGTTTTTGTTGGACCGGCTGCCGCAGGAGTATCCGCAATACGGCACCGGCGATTTCCGCAGCCCGGCGTATCAAGTTCGTCTGGGCGATGGCAGCCGGATCACCGAGCTGGTTTACAGCGCTTATCGAATCCTGAAAGGGAAGCCCCAGCTGGAAGGGCTGCCGGCCGTCTATTGCGAGACGGAGAACGAAGGCGAGACGCTGGAGTTGGAGCTGCGCGACGCTTACAGCGGGTTGATCGTTACGCTGAGCTACAGCGTGTTTGAGGACAGCGCGGCCATCGCCAGATCCGTTCGGATTGACAATCAAGGCGAGCAGCCGCTGCAACTGCTGCGTGCGCTCAGCGCCAGCATCGATATGCCGCGCTCCGATCTGGACGCGGTGTATCTGGCTGGCACCTGGAACCGGGAGGCGCATGTTCAGCGCCGTCCGCTCGGTCCGGGCGGCACGACGATCGAAAGTCGCAGAGGCGCCAGCGGGCATCTGCTGAATCCATTCCTCGCGTTAGCTGCTCCGGATGCGGACGAGGATCATGGCGACGTGTTCGGCTTCAGCTTTGTTTACAGCGGAAACTTCTTCATCTCCGCCGAGGTGGAGCCATTCCGCACAACCCGGGTGGGGATCGGTATCAATCCGTTTGATTTCAGCTGGCAACTCGCACCGGGCGAAGCCTTCCAAACGCCGGAGGCGGTACTGGTTTACTCGAGTGCCGGGTTCGGCGAGATGTCGCGGACGTATCACCGATTGTACCGGACGCGGCTGTGCCGCGGCGTGCACCGCGATCGCGTGCGGCCGATCCTGGTCAATAACTGGGAGGCAACCTACTTCAGTTTTACGGAGGAGAAGATCGAGGACATCGCCAAAGCCGGGGCGGAACTGGGGATCGAGTTATTCGTTCTGGATGACGGATGGTTTGGGCGCCGCGAGGATGATCACTCCTCGTTGGGGGACTGGACGCCTAACCCGAGCAAACTGCCTGGTGGCTTAACGAATTTGGCCAAGCGGGTCAACGACCTTGGAGTACAGTTCGGGTTGTGGTTCGAGCCGGAAATGATCTCCCCGGACAGCGATTTGTACCGAAGTCATCCCGACTGGTGTTTGCACGTGGAAGGCCGGCGCCGCACGGAATTCCGTTGGCAGTTGATCCTGGATTACTCTCGGCAGGACGTTCGTGACTACATCTACGATAACCTAAGCGAGATCTTCAGCACCGTGCCGATCTCGTACGTCAAATGGGATATGAACCGCAACATGACGGAGATCGGGTCGGCCACGGCGGGTCCAGAGCAACAGGCAGAAATCGCGCACCGCTATATGTTAGGTTTATACGAGCTGCTGGAGCGCCTCACGACTCGCTTCCCGAACATTTTGTTCGAAAGCTGCGCCAGCGGCGGCGGAAGATTTGATCCAGGCATGCTGTATTACATGCCGCAAACCTGGACAAGTGACGATACGGATGCCGTTGAACGGGTGAAGATTCAGTATGGGACCAGCTTCGTTTATCCGGTAAGCGCTATGGGAGCCCATGTATCGGCGGTGCCGAACCATCAAGTGGGCCGGGTCACCTCGCTCCAAATGCGCGGCGATGTAGCGATGTCAGGCAATTTCGGGTATGAGATGGATCTGACCCGCTTCAGCGACGAGGAGAAGGATTTGGCCAAAGCGCAAATCAAGCGGTATAAAGAGATCCGTTCACTGGTTCAGCAGGGCGATATGTATCGTCTGGTCAGCCCGTTTGCCGGGCACGAAGCGGCCTGGATGTTCGTCTCCGAAGATCGCAGCGAAGCCTTGGCGTACTATTTCAAAGTATTGGCGGAGCCCAATGCTCCGCAACGTAAGTTGCGTTTAAAAGGACTGGATCCTGATAAGCTCTATAAGGTCGAGGAGAGCGGACTTGTCATGAGAGGGGATCGGCTGATGGCAATCGGAATTGGGATCCCTGCGGAGCTGAAAGACTACTATAGTTATTCGGTTCGTTTGAAGATCATCGACTAATCGAGCTCTAAGCTTTATCCCGAATCATAAAACCCCGAAACTATGGTTTCGGGGTTTACTTTAGGTAAAGCTGTTGATGGCTAGTTTCGAGCAAAGCGCTTTTTTGTTCAATTCTAGATCCTTTAAATAATTATTGATTTTAGCATCCAATTGTTCAATGAGATGCGAACGTATATCCTCAATATGCTCCTCCTGGCAGAAGGCGGAAATGGCCAGGATGCCGTCGGAGTAATGTTTCGTTTCCTGGATGGCGGTGTTGAGCTTCTCTTTATACAGCCGTTTGACCGATCCAGTGATCGGTTTGATCTCGTAATAACGATTCGTCTCGACGAGCAATCTCCACGGTGTTATGCGGGATGCAAGCTGATCTTTCCTTAACTCTACGGTGATTTGATACAATGTTTTTGGGCTGTTCATGATGTTGATCCCCTCGTATATTTATACGCTATATTGAATACTATATCACAAATCATGAGAGCTTTTGAAGCCGATTTCTAGAACTTTACGACTAAAAAAGTGATACTAGAGAACTATAAGCAATTGATTATGAAAAATCAAGAGACAAATCATACAAGTTTCCGTTTCCACCTGCGCGTCCTTCTTTTTTCCTCCTGTCCCGCATAACTTTTAGAGATGGAAATATAGAACATGCTTTAGAAGTTTTCCCGCTGCAGGGGGGGTGAAACATGCGGATACGACGCCGCGGATGGCGGAGCCGGACAAGGCGGCCGAAGCGCAGACGGAAAGTCTGGATCGCTGTCGTGATCATTACCATCATTGGTATGGTTCAATTTGTTCAGTATGTGGAGCGACGGATGACAGGACCGATCGTTCACTTGGCTCAGATTCGGGTCAAACAGATCGCCACCGAATCGATCAACGATGCGATTACCGCTCAGGTGGCGAATCAAGAACAAGTTGGGCAATTGATCGATTGGAAGACGGACGATAACGGAAAAATCACCGGATTTATGCTGAACTACTCCGCGCACATGAAGGTGACCTCCGAGACGATTCAAACGGTTCGGCACACGCTGGACGAAGTGGCCCGGTTATCGGAAACCATCCCGCTGGGGCAAGCCTTGGGTAGTCCGCTCCTGGCTTCCTTTGGTCCGAGTATTCCGATCAAGATCGAGCCGAAAGGGGATGTGAAGGTCGACTTGAACACCCGACGCCAGGATGCCGGCATTAATATGATTCTTGTGGAAGTATACCTTCGGGTGAAAACGGAACTGGCCGTGGTTGTCCCCTTTGATATGGAATCACAGGCGGTGGAAACGGAAATCCCGGTCTCTTACCTGCTCGTGGTCGGGGATGTACCCATGTATTATTATGACAGTAAGGGCAATCCGGTCGGCGAGGGCCAAGCAGATGCACCGAACATTGCTCTTCCCGCGTTGCCGGGTGGCACGGATACGGCCGAACCGCCGACAACTAAGGAGGAGACGGTTACGCCGGACGGGGCCGACGGAGCGGGAGAAGCTGGTGGAAATGCAGAGTCAGGGAATACGGGCACGGAGATACCTTCCAATTCAGAAACAAATGCAGGGGGACATAATTAAAGGGCGCCGGTTATTTGGACGCCCTTTTATTTTTTTTGGAACGTTCGGCTTGCTCCCATTTTTTCAGCAGTGGATAAGGATCAAACGCCCATTCCGTGCTTCCGGTATCCCGGTAGATCCCGTAATGCAGGTGCGGCGGGAATTTTCCCGATGTCCCCGGCGGGCCGTAACCGCTGCTGCCAACCCATCCGATGGTTTGACCTGGTTCGACGAAATGGCCGACTTCAATGCCTTTTTCATAACCTTGCAGATGCGCATAATAGTGGTATCGGTTGTTGATATCCCGAATTCCCATGCGCCAGCCGCCGTAGGGGTTCCACCCTTTTGTTTCCACCACCCCGTAGCAAACGCTGCGCACGGTTACGCCCATCGGGGCGAACAGGTCGGTTCCCTCATGGATACGCAGTCCACCCCAGCCGCGCCGATCACCCCAAGTATCGCGAAACGTATAGATGCTGCGTAACGGAAGCGGGAATGCGCTGTCGCTCAAATCCAGCCGTCCCCAGTTCCTGTACATTTTCGCGAATTGACGGATTCGCTCTACGGCAGAGTCGTTTTGATAGTAACGCCATAAGGCAATGCGGAAGTCCTCTTCCTTATAGCCGAAACCGGTTAAATAAGAAGCCAATGTAAACAAGGCGTCGCGATCGTTCTTCGGATCGGCTGCGCCATCGGCGGTGGCGTCTTTCCCGCTGCCGCCAAATAACTCGATCGTGGCCGGGTTCCGGTCCTCAGGATCCGGATTAAGCGGGCCGGTCCAAAAGGCTTCCTTGAAACGGAATCCGGTTATACGCTGTTCCAGCTGCTGTTGCTCCTTCCGCGGCGTGATGGTACGTTCGTACTGATCCACTGCGGCAAGCCAATACCAGGGAACTTTAGTCAACAGCTCCATTTCCTCGTATAACGTGCGCCTTTGATCGTAAACGCTGGTTACCGCTTCTGCCGATGTCCCCGGGGCGGCATCGGCATCGAGAGCGCCAATCCCTGTTCCCGGCCATAACGAGGTGAGAAGCGACACGCTGACGATACACCAAACCGCTTTGCCGCGGGCAAATCGATGAGACTTCAAGGCAAGTATTCCTCCTTCGCCTTTATTTTGCACGCGATTCGTGACCTCTCTTAGATTGAGGCAAATGTTGTGTTTTTATTCCATTTTGCGAAGTAGGTTTTTCCAGCGGTTTCATGATATAATAAATGGCGCTACGGCTTAAATCACAAGAAGGAAGGTCTTGCGCTTTGGCAAAACAAATCCAGGAACCGAAACCGGATTGGATTCGTATCAAGCTAACAACAGGGGATAATTACCAAGATATCAAGCAAATGATGCGCTCCAAAACCTTACATACCGTTTGTGAAGAAGCGCGCTGTCCGAATATATATGAGTGCTGGGCGAACCGCACCGCAACGTTTATGATTTTGGGCGATATTTGTACACGGGCCTGCCGCTTCTGTGCGGTAAATACCGGTCTGCCGACCGAGCTTGACTTGCAGGAACCTCAGCGTGTTGCTGAAGCGGCGGAGCAAATGAGCTTGCAGCATTGCGTCGTTACCAGCGTGGCCAGGGACGATCTGAAGGATGGCGGGGCCAGTATTTTCGCTGGGACGATCAAGGCGCTACGCGAACGGTTGCCCCTCTGCAACGTAGAGGTGCTTATCCCGGACTTTCAGGGCGACGAAGAAGCGCTGCGTATCGTAATGGAAGCGAAGCCGGATATTTTGAACCACAACATCGAAACGGTGGAACGGATGTCCGACCGTGTCCGGGCGAAAGCGAAATACCGCCGCTCCCTGGAACTGCTGCAGCGGGCGAAAACGATGAAGCCGGATATTCCGACGAAATCCAGCATCATGCTGGGTGTCGGCGAGGAGTGGGACGAGATTTTGCAGGCGATGGACGATTTGCGGGCCGTGGACTGCGATATTTTGACAATTGGACAATATTTGCAGCCCACGCCACAGCACTTGCGCGTAGAGAAGTACTACAAGCCCGAGCAGTTTGCGGAGTTGAAAGAAGAAGGGATGAAACGGGGCTTCAGCCACGTGGAATCCGGTCCGCTCGTGCGTAGCTCGTATCACGCCCATGAACAGGTCAATTCGGCCAAGAAACAAGCAGGCGTTCCCGCTTCGTCGTAAACCAGAAGGAGGATGGATCCTTTGATTCAAATCGGCGGCAGAACCTACGAACTGATTCAGAATTATCGGGAGGCTTGGGATCCCGAGGCTTTTAAGCAGCGGTACAGCGAGGTCCTTGACCGCTACGATTATATTATTGGCGATTGGGGTTACGAGAAGCTCCGCCTTAAGGGCTTTCTGCGGGACAATCATCCCAAGGCGAATCGAGATACGGCTTATTCCGGGATCACGGATTATATCAATGAATACTGCAATTTCGGCTGCGCTTATTTCGTCCTGCAGAAGGTGAAGGACAACCATAAGGACAAGGACAACCCTAAGGACAAAGACGCGGGAAACGGAAAAGTCGAACAGCTGCAGGAAACAGAAGCGGCCTCCGAATAATCGGAGGCCGTTTTATTTCGTCTTATGAAATTAGTTTATGGATAAGTTCAGAAGGCCTTGTTTATAGCTCCAAGTCAGCTTCGGAAATTTCTTCTGGAACTCGTGCAGTTCCAGATAGGATTCGCCATCCACGATTTTGGCCGTTTTGGCGGCCAACGTGAAGCCGGTTTGCTTACCGAGGTGATCCGTGACGGTTAATTTCCCGTTACTTGGAGTCCAGGCTGGGGTGGCTTGAATCAGCGAGGACAACAAGCGGGAAGGAGCATACACTTGCTTACCGCTCTGAAGGACATCGATATAACCCGGGAAAGCCGTTCCGTTAATGTTCAACGAAGCAGGTCCTCCGCTTACGCTGACATGCCGTACGCCGGCTTCATACATTCCGGTAATCAACTGCGCCGCCGCGTTGTTCTTTACCTCCAAGTCCGGCTTCAAACCAACGTGGTTGAAATCCAGTTTCTTTGGTGTTAGGTAAGCTTGAACCGTCAGCTTCAGGGAGCTGCCATTGGATAACGGGAACACGTTCTGGATCCGAGCTTTCCCGTAAGTTTGTGCACCCACAACCTTGGCGATCCCGTTGTCGCGTAGTGCCCCTGTCAGAATTTCCGAAGCGCTGGCGGAGAGCCCGTTGGTTAGTACTACTACCGGTATCCCGATGTCTTCGCCGCCCGTGATCTCTACGGGCTGCAGTTCGCCGCTTTGATCGGTGGTATACATCAGGACCCCATTTTTCATAAACTGCTTAGCGATATTGGCGGCCGACTCCACGTAACCCCCAAGATTGTCGCGCAGGTCCAAGACGAGTGCACCGATCCCAGCTTGGCGCAGGGAGGTTAGCTTTTGTACGAATTCCTCGTCCGCCGTATCAGAGAAGGAGGAGATCGCGATGTAACCGACCTTACTCGAAGGAATGATCGATCCGGTAACCGAAGGCAGCGAGAAATGGGCTCGCGTAATCGGATAAACCAAAGCTTGTCCGGTCCGGTTAACCGTGATCTTGACCTGGGTGTTCTCCTCCCCCTGAATCCGCGCCACGTCCTCACTGCTGGTTACCGATTGCCCGTCCACCTTGGTGATGATATCGCCCGCTTGAAGACCTGCTTTGGATGCGGGGGAATTCGGCAACACATCGGTGATGTACAGCTTGTCGTTATAGAAGCGAAGTGTAACTCCGATGCCCACGAATTCCTGATTTACGCCATTCTCGAAATCCTGTAGATCCTCTTTCGAGAAATAATCGCTATATGGGTCATCCAGCGAATAAACCATGCCGCGGATCGCATTATCCAGGAACTCTTGGCGCTCCACCCCTTCAATATTGTAAGCTTCCAAATAATCCAATACTTCCTGGAGCGCTTGGAGATCGGAAGAGGTTTCCGTCGAACCTAGTTGAATGATCGTTCCGGCCTCGGCGGTACTTGCTGTTCCAGCCGCCTTCACCGCTCCGGCTGCTTGCGGCAAGCCCAGCAGCGCGAGGGATAACATCGGGATTAATGCATACTTGCGGAATGAAGTTAAGATCATATTCAGTTCTTCCTTTACATAAATTTCGATATTCAGGAGCTTGTCTTCCCCGTCCAATTAATCCAGGAACGCGTTACGCACCCGATTCCAAAACGGAAACGGCCGGTAGCGGACAAAGCTGATTTTCCGCTCGGAGACCTGGCAGCGGACGGAGACCAGATCATTCATCGGCAGATTGACGTGGTCAATCGTCAGCAATAAATTTTGTTCCTTACGCGAATAAATATCGCAGTGATGATGCTTGGGCAGCACTAGCGGGGAACCCAACGTCCGGAACACGCGATTGTTGATGGAAGCAATCTCCGTGATCTGCAGCGCCTCAATCGTGGGGTGGATCATGGCTCCCCCCAAGCTTTTGTTGTAAGCGGTGCTGCCGGAAGGGGTGGATACGCAAATGCCGTCGCCGCGGAACATTTCAAACATCTGGTCGTTGATATCCACTTGGGCAACAACGGTCCCGTCGACGCCCTTCAGCGTAAACTCGTTCAGGCAGATGTGAGAGGATGTCCCCGATTTCTTCTGGATTTCCAGCTCGATCAAGGGGTAACGGACAATGCGGGGCCTAAGCAATCCGGGATCCGAATGTCCGCTCATCATCTGCACCAGTTCGGGTATTTCGTCCGCTTTCCAGTCGGCGTAAAAACCCAGATGGCCGGTGTGAATCCCGACGAAGGCGATGGAAGAAATTTGATCGATAAATGTATGGAAGGCATGAAGCATCGTGCCGTCTCCACCGATGGAGACGACGATATCCGGGGATTTCGCATCCAGCTCAAGCCCTTGCTCCGCCGCGAGCTTATGGAAGGTTTGGCTTAATTCGACGGATAGTTGGTCCCCACGGTCAAGTACATAGTATCTCAAGTTGACAAGCTCCTTTGAAAGAGGCTGTTCAAAAAAACGCCGTTTTGAACACGCGCTTGAATATCCTTTTGTAAAGATCATAATCAATTCACCAGCAGAACACAACGTTTCATTTTCGCTGCCGCATGCGATGAATGAATCCGGACAGGAATGACAAAATAAGCAGGATCGCCATCGTCATCAGAAAGAATCGGAGCGCTCCCGGAAGGGCCTGCCAACCGTAAAGGACCTCTTCTCGTCCAAACTTAGGCGAAGCGATAGCCCAAGCCGGTGCGGCCCCCATGAGAGGATTCCAGATGAGCAGCAACAGCCCGGCGGATAACACGGCGTGAAGGAAACGAGCCACGAGGAATGGGAAATAACGCAGGTCAGCGCCATTTAAGATACTGGCTACCTGAGCATGTACCGATAGGCCGCCCCAAGAGAGGATGAATGCGGCTGCTGCGGCTTTGAACATGAGGGGGATTCCTTCCGGCGCCGCGGCCGATTTGGCGCCCAGGGTCACTTCGAACAGACCGCCCATCAAGGGTTCGGCCAACTGGTTGGGCAGCCCCAAGAGCGGCAGTAGATGGCGAAACCCGGCATATAAAGAGTTCATGAAGCCCGAAGCGGTGAGCACTTCAAGAATGACGGAAAAAAATACAACGAGGCCGCCGACGACGGTCATCAGTTGCAGGGAAGAGGCGACCGCTTGCCGCAGCAGTTCCCCGAGGCTGCGGCCGTCCTGAATCCGTGCCTCGTGCATCGCCTTCAGCGCCAGCTTCAGGCTGAAGCGACCGGATTCGCCACCTTCATCGAGACTTGCCGGTTCGTTGCGGTCAGGGCGGTAGAACCGCATGACCAGCCCGATCAAGAGTGCCCCTCCGTAATGGGATAACGCGAGCGCGCCGGCCAGCTTCGGGTTACCGAAGAAGCCAACCGAAACCGCCCCGATCAGAAAGATCGGATCAGACGACGTGGTAAAGGAGACAAGACGTTCTCCTTCTACTCGGGAAACGAGACGCTGCTCGCGCAGCTTGGTAGCCAGCTTGGCGCTCACGGGGTAGCCGGAAGCAAATCCCATGGCCAGTACAAAACCGCCGCTGCCCGGGATCCGAAACACCGGTTTCATCAACGGATCAAGCAGCTTGCCGAGAAAATGGACAATTCCAAAGCCAAGCAGGACTTCGGAGATCACAAAGAATGGAAATAGGGACGGAAACAGCACGTCCCACCAAATGGCCAGACCGCGGACCCCGGCTTGCCAGGAGGCTTCCGGGTAGCTGATCATCAGTACGGCTAGCAAAAGTGCGGCAAAGAGGAATAGAAAAGCCGTCAAGCGTTTGAATACCATGGGGTACGCCTCCACATCAAATCATAGTGAAGTGTATGTTTTGGCTGGGACAAACAGCACAAAAAAATAAAGGAAGCGGTTTCAAGAAGAGCTGATATTTCTGAACTTCTATGTTAAAATGATTCTAGAAGACCAATTTGGATCTTTTGAACCAGCTATGATCCGATCCTAAACGTGGCAGCAGCCAAATTTTGTGGATGGAGTGATGTTCATGAGCATTGTCGCAGGGATCCTTGTCTGTGCTTTTGTTTATGTTATCCGCGCCTCTCTCGTCCATTCCGGCGAAGAGGATTGGCGCAGCTACTGATAGATTCCAGACCCGCATATAAGTAGAAGCTCCGGTAGGAGCTTTTATTTTTTTTTGATATAATAAGGAAAAACGGAGGCGGTGAACTGATGAATCAAGGCGCAAGCCTATACGACAATCTTGGCGGTGAAGAGACGATTCGGCGACTGGTGGAGGCCTTCTATCCCCGGGTTCAGCGTGAACCGTTGCTTGGCCCTTTATTCCCGGAAGACATTACCCCGGTGATGGAGAAGCAATTTATGTTCTTGTCGCAGTTTTTTGGCGGACCTTCGCTCTATTCCGACGCCGTTGGCCATCCGATGATGCGTGCTCGGCATCTGCCGTTTCCGGTAACCCAGGAACGCGCCGAGGCCTGGCTGGCCTGCATGAGTGCCGCGCTGGAGGAGATAGGGGTCGAGGAGCCGTTGCGAGAATTCGTGCTGGAGCGGTTGTCCGGTCCGGCTTTTCATTTTGTAAATACACCTTAGTCGATAACAGATCATCCGCCGAGCGGACTATTGAAAGGAAGTAGGACGATTTGGAACTTGAACCTCTGTATCAGATCAAAGTCACTTGTATCCATTGCCAAAATGAATTTTCAACCTCGCGCGTGCGTCCCAGCTTTAAACGGGCCATACGCACGGATACGGACTTTTGCGGATATTATCAGAAGGAGAACCCGGATTATTATGTGGTTCGGGTATGTCCCTCATGCGGATTTGCTTCGACGGAGAATTCGGTATCCCGCCTGACCGACCGGCAGAACGCTCTATTCGAGGACGCGATCGCCAGCCGATTCAACAAGAAGAGCTACGGCGGCCATCGCGATTGGGAAACGGCGCTGGAGACCTACAAGCTTGCGTTGATTTGCGCCCAGACCATCGGAGAAACCGACCGGATCATTGCCAGCTTGCTGCATCACATCGCTTGGCTGTACCGGTATCAAAGCAATGTCGAACAGGAGAAACGGTTTCTGGAGTTTGCGCTGGAGGCCTATATCCGCGTATACGAAAATGAAGGCGTTGGCGGCAGCGATGCCCGCTTGATGTATTTGATCGGCGAGTTGTACCGGCGGGTTGGCAATTACAACGATGCGGTCAAATGGTTTGGACGCGTCATCAACGACAAGCGAATTGTGGATGCGGCAATGATCCGGGCTTCCCGCGAACAGTGGGCGCTGCTTCGCGAGGAAATGCTTAGCGGCGGGCACGAGCTGCCTGAAGAAATGCGCGGTTGACGGACAAGCCTTCACGGGAGTTAAGCATCAAGAAGGGCCGTCTCGGAAGAAACGGCCCTTCGTTGCGTATCGATTTTCCTAGGCGTCTTGGAATTCAGCGGCTGGATTTACCGAACAACCGTATCGGTTAACAGGTAATCGTTGTCGCAGTCCAGGACATGAAGCTTGTTCCCGCAGCAGGGAAAGACAAGCAGCTTCTTCTTCCCTTCATGGATCGTCTTCAGCTCGCGGGGCTTCAGCGGCAGCAGCACGTTGCTGCTGGAGCAAAACGGGCATTCATGTACATAAACGTCCCCCATGACGACGTCATAGGGCCACGACTGATTAAAAGGGATCATTCCGAATCGGCAGGCGGGTTGCCCGCCTCTTCTTTGGCTAATTCAGCGATTTTTTGCAATAGAATGTGCTGCGGCATATGCATAAGGTGCTCAATCGGCACTTTGAGTTTTGCGGCTAATTTCACGGCGGTATCCGCCGAAATTTGCAACGGTTTCATCGAATATCCCTCCTATATTCTGTCGGCTAGTTAATAGTGCAACCACTATTAGCATACACTGTTACCCCATAAGCCATCAATAATAACGATACGGAAAGGAAGCGAATCTATGTCACGATTTGCCGAAAACATTCAACCCACTTGGGAACTAGAAAGCATTTTTCCGGGAGGCTCCGCGTCCGCGGCACTGCGCGATCATCTAGAAGCTTTGGAACGGGATATTACCAGGTACCAGGCCATGCTGAAAGAACTGGAGGCCCCATCCACACTGGAGGAGACGAAGGCGCTGGATGGCTTGATTGCGGACCTGCAATCAGCCGCAGCCCGACTGTATGAGGCGAACAGCTTTGTCGGCTGTCTGACGGCGCAGGACCAACATGATAAGAAAGCCGTTCAGCTGGACGCGAAAATCACTTCTCTAGGCGCTTCCTTTAGCAATGTCATGACATTATTCTGGAACGTTCTTCGGATGACGAACGACGAGGTCTGGGAAGCGTGGATGAAACGGGAAGAAATCGCGCCAATCTCCTTCGTGCTCTCCGAGAAACGGGACCTGGCCCGGGAGAAGCTGGCGCCGGAGCTGGAGAATCTGGTCTCCGATTTGGCGGTGGACGGCTACCATGGATGGGGCCAGCATTATGATACGATCGTCGCCAAAGTAGGCGTGCCTTTTGAAGAGGCGAATGGTGAGATCAAGACGTTATCGGTAGGCCAGGCGGCCAATAAGCTGGATGATCCGGACCGGAATGTACGGGAGCGCGTGTTTGCCAGCTGGGAAGAAGCATGGACAAAGTCGGAGGATTACTGTGCCGATACGCTGAATCGTCTGGCAGGGTTTCGGCTGAAATTGTACGAGAAACGCGGCTGGGACGATGTGCTGAAGGAACCGTTGGCCATCAACCGGATGTCTAAGGCTACATTGGACGCGATGTGGCAGGTGATCGTCGAAAATAAACCGAAGTTCGTCGCTTATCTGGAACGCAAAGCCAAGCTGCTTGGCGTGGATAAGCTGAGCTGGACCGACGTGGATTCCCCATTGGGGCAAGCAACCGGTAAAATAACGTATGAACAGGCAGCAGAAGATATCGTAAAGCAATTCGGTAATTTTAGTCCCAAGCTGGCTGAGTTCGCCACGATGGCGTTTAACAAACGCTGGATCGAGGCGGAGGACCGTCCCGGCAAACGCCCCGGCGGATTCTGTACTTCCCTGCCGAAGAGCAAACAGACGCGCATTTTCATGACGTTCGGCGGCACGGTTTCCAATGTCTACACGCTGGCGCATGAGCTTGGGCACGCGTATCATCAATCCGTAATGGAAGAATTGCCGATGTTTAATCAGGATTATGCGATGAACGTAGCGGAGACCGCTTCGACCTTTGCCGAGATGATCCTGGCCGATGCCTTCGTGAAAAATGCGGCGAATGATCAGGAGAAGATCGTCCTACTTGCCGACAAGGTACAAAATTCGGTGGCCTTCTTCATGAATATTCATGCCCGCTTCTTGTTCGAAACCCGGTTCTACGAGAAACGCCAGCAGGGCGTGCTGGATGCTGCCGAGTTGTCCGAGCTGATGGAGGAAGCGCAGCGCGAAGCGTTCCAGGAGGCGCTGGGCAGTTATCATCCCCATTTCTGGGCCTCCAAGCTGCATTTCTATATCACGGACGTGCCTTTTTATAATTTCCCGTACACCTTTGGATATATGTTCAGTACCGGGCTCTATGCCCTGGCGCAGCGGGAAAGCCAAAGCTTTGCGGCCAAGTATGATGCGCTCTTGCGGGATACCGGCCGGATGACGGTGGAAGAACTTGCCGCCAAGCATCTTGGGGTTGATTTAACAAAGCCGGATTTCTGGCGTGAAGCGATGGCGGTGAATGTGGCCGACGTCGACGCTTTCTTGGAACTGACCAAGTAACTGTACGGATACTCTTTGGGCCCCCTCGAGTGGGGGCCTATTTTCTTTGGAGCTTTTTGTCGGAAAGGGGAGAAAGATCCATCCTAAATAGGTATAAATAACCATTTATGTTGCATATTGTTGATATAAAGGAAATATTATCCTATAATGTGACATAAGCCCTATATCATAGGTTGCAATCTTTTGGGGGAAAGGTGGGAGGATATGCTGAAAGCTGAGCAAATTTCACTCGTTAGGCAGATCGACATGGTTTTTAAGGAGCTGGAGGAGGAACTGGCGGGGTTATCTTCGGGAACCGTATTTCTGCAGATCCGGAATAATACCGTCGGTAAGTTTGGCATCCGCCACAATCCGATTGCCGGCAGAAACGGGCAGCTTAGTGAAGATGCTCGTGGGTTAAATGCGGAACAGATCCATTCTTTTCGGATGATGGCGATTCAAGCGCTTCAGTTCAAACGGTACTGGACGCATGGCGAGATCAGCTACGAATTTGCATTACGTCAGGGTGCCGTAGTTATCGACGCGGTCATGGAATCGAATTATAACATGGCCAATTTACTAATCCAACGGTATCCACATAAAGATCACGGTACAAATACATATGGGAACCTGTCTTCCTGAGGTTTCAACCGACAAAGGGAAACAGGCGATCTGCTAAGCAGACCGCCTGTTTCTATAGAGGGTAATAGGAGTATGCAAGTTACAGGTTCGAACGACCCGACAATTGCTGCTCCGCCAGTTGAACCAAACGTTTTGTGATATAACCTCCAAGAGATCCGGTTTCACGGGAAGTATAGTTCCCATAGTAACCGTCTTGCGGGATTTGTACGCCCAATTCCTGCGCTGCTTCCATTTTCATTTGTTGCAACGCAGCGGTCGCTTGAGGAACAACAAGGTTATTACGGCTTCCGCGGCTTTGACCTGCCATGTTTGTCACCTCCTTTGGCGTTAGTGATGTTAGTATGGTTCGTAGGGTGCAAAATATGCGGGAAGATCCAAAGCTAGGGCAGTGGTAATTATTTCATTCGGCTCGAAAACCGCGTCACAACGCAAAAAAACCGCCTCCTAGGAAGGCGGAAATTTTGAAAATAGGATGGGATCATCCGTGATCCGGATAGATCATCTCCAGGGAAAGATTTAATTCCAGCGTCTGCTGAGGGGTTAACTCGATGAGTCCGGTCTCATTGGCCGGGAGGGCCAAATTTGGAGCGTCCGGCAGCCAGGTATAAGGCTCGATACAGAAAAATTGATCTGCTTCCCCCTTAGAATAGATGACCCAAAACTTAAAATGTTCCGGATCGGCCGAATAGCGCAGTCCATAGCCATCCTCTCGCATCATCAGGGCTTCAACCGGTTTGTTGCCGATGCGCAGCATCGTGTCGCAATTGACACCTTGCAGATTCATCCCCGGATTCAGTGCCTCCCAATCCCCTAACGGAGCCGTCTCCCCGGTAGGGATATTTTCCTCATCCGAAACGAACAGATTCGACACCGGCAGTTGCAGATTCCAGCGCTGGGGTTCTCCATCAATCCTAAACCAGGTGTGCAGCCCCAAACCGAAAGGAGCGGGCTTATGACCCAGGTGGGTAATCTTAAAGGTTTGCTTTAAGCTTGCCCCCTGCAGCCGGAGCGTCATCTCTAGCTTCAAAGGCTCGGGATACTGACGGATCCAGCCGGGATCGTCAGAGGTTACGAATTCCGTCGTAATGGCGCAGCCATCATCATCTTCTTCAATATCGCTTACACACCAGCTTTGCGTCCGGTGTAAACCATGGATGTGGTTGTCGTTCGCCGTGTTGCGGTCGAACTGGTATTCTTGCCCGGCATACGTGAAGTGCCCTCTACGAATACGCCCAGGAGGGGTTAAGAGCGGGATGCCGAAATGATAGGGCTTTTGCAAATAGAAATCAAGTTCATTTTCTTCCGGATGACGCAGCACATCGCGCTGCTGGACATTGTCCCATATACGAATGACGTTATTTCCGAGGCGGGGTAGCAGCGTGACTTCAAGTTCGCGGCTATGTAAGATGTACGTATCGTAACCGTTCCATTGCCCTTTGGTCACCTTTTTCATATCGTTGCTCCTTTTCCCACATAATCAAGATCCTTAAGGCTAGACTAATCATAACACTTTTTCCGTTGGACGAAAAATGGATTTGACACCACCTTCGGGGCAAATTATGATAAATACAATACGAAAACAGCGGAGATGAGGGGAAGTAAGCAAAGGATTCGTCCTACAGAAAGCCGGTGGTTGATGCGAACCGGTGGAGGAGCTTTTGCCGAATGGGCCTCGGAGCGCCGTGCTGAACATGAAAGGGTGAAGAGCCTTTTCTCAGTAGGCCGGACGGGTGATCCACGTTACGGATTGATAAGGCCGATTTTCTAGGGGCAGTGTTCATGTGATACCTGCAAATCCCAAATCGGCGAATGAGGGTGGCACCACGGTCTCACGTCCCTTTGCGGACGTGGGGCCTTTTTGCGTTTCAACGGTCACACTCGCATCAGAACTTTGTTATCGTGAAATCTTATGTAGGAGGGTTTTCTATCATGAAAAAAGTACTATCCGGCATCCAACCCAGCGGCAAACTGACGCTAGGCAATTACATCGGGGCCATCAAAAATTTCGTTACGCTGCAGCACGATCACGCCTGCAACTTTATGGTCGTGGATTTGCACGCGATCACCGTTCCACAGGAGCCTGCCGCACTGACGGAGCAATCCGAAGCGGTGGCTGCGCTGTACATCGCCGCCGGCATCGATCCGAACAAAGCGAACGTATACCTGCAATCCCACGTGATGCAGCATGCGCAGCTCGGATGGCTGTTGACGACGCTCACTTCGATGGGCGAACTGGAACGGATGACGCAATTCAAAGACAAGTCTGCCGGCAAAGAGTCCGTCGGGGCCGGGCTATTCGTGTATCCCGCCTTAATGGCGGCGGACATTCTGATTTATAACGCGGACCTGGTGCCGGTTGGCGAAGACCAGAAGCAGCACTTGGAATTGACCCGCGATTTGGCCGGCCGGTTCAATCACCGGTTCGGCGACTACTTTACGTTGCCGGAGCCGTATATTCCGGAGGTTGGCGCGCGAATCATGTCCCTGGACGATGCCTCCAAAAAAATGAGCAAAAGCAATCCGAATCCGGGCAGCTATATTGCTCTGCTGGATTCGCCGGACGAGATTCGTAAGAAGATCAGCCGGGCGACGACCGATTCGGGACGTGAGGTGAAATTTGATCCGACAGGCAAGCCGGAGGTAAGCAATTTGATCACGATTTACAGCCAGTGCTCGGGGCTGTCCATCGCCGAGGTGGAGCAGCGTTACGAAGGACAAATGTACGGGCCGTTCAAGAAGGACCTGGCCGAAGTCGTTGTCAGTGTGCTGGAACCGCTTCAGCAGCGGTACCGCGAGATCCGTGAGTCGGGCGAGCTGCGCAGCATCTTGCGCCAAGGTGCGGAAAGAGCATCCGAAATGGCCGAGAAAACGTTGCAGGACGTACAGCGCCTGATGGGGTTTGTCGGCAAATAAACACAGGTGTAGAACGGGAAAGGGTGTGCTTGGGGCAATTTATTGCCTCGGGCCCATCCTTTTTTTCGTTCGTGCGGCCTCCATCTATCGGAGGGGGACAAAATGATGATTCAGGTACGGCAAATCGACTGCCCCTGCCTAAAGTTCTTGTTGAAGGTGGAGCATAATGACATAATCAAAGGACAGAGAAGGGTTTGCGACTTTCCCATTTTATGATTAAGGCGGGGTTCTATGAACTTCTTAAGAAGCCGCACGTTCCGCAGTAAACTGAAATCTGCATTTCTCATCGTCATCATTCTTTCCGTACTGATCACCGGCGGCTTTTCCTACTCCATATCGGCTCGTATTGTAGAGAAAAATGCGCTAAATCTTACGCAGGATACGGTGACGAAATCTGCTCAAATCGTCGATGAGAAGTTAAATAAGCTCATGATTATCATGATGACTTTTATGTTAAGCCAGCCTTTTCGCAGCATGTTGAAGGATGCTTCAACCGGAGAGGCGGACCGGTATTATACGCATTTGGCGAATATGGATAACGTATTTTCACAGGCCCGAATCGCTGAACCGTTGATTCACTCCATCTATATCTCCACGCCGATCGGCGAGTTTTACCCGCTGACGATCAACCGGAATCGCCATACTCGTTTACAGGACACGTTTCTGTACGAAAGGGTTAGGCTGGAGAACAAGAACGTTTGGGTCGAAGGTCATGAGGATATGTTATTTTCAGGCAAAGACCGAGTGATCTCTCTCATCCTGGAACCGATCTTCGATGCGCCGGTCAAGGACGTATATATCGTGGTTAATATCCGAGAGGAAGGTTTTCGGAATTTGGTCGAAGCCGGGGTTGGGCAGGATGCGGTACGTTTTTTGCTTAATGCCGAGGGGGTCCCGGTGTATTCGAAAAATAACGACTTGGTCCAGAAGGCGGTCAACACGGGTCCTCTTCTAAACGAATTGCAGCATCATGCAGCGGCAACCGGAAGCGCTTCCTATCGTATTGATCACCGCGATTATTTGCTGAATTATGCCCGACTGGGGATAGCCGACTGGACGATGGTCACGATGCAATCGAAGGACGATGTTCTTCGGGACTTGATCTACGTGAAGTGGATGATTGTCGGCATCACCCTGGGAGCCTTTCTGATTACTGCGCTCATTTCCGGCGGATTGACCCGTTATCTGCTCTCCCCGTTGCAGGGACTGCAGAAGGTGATGAAGCGCGTAGAGGCCAATGATCTCACCGCTAGATTCAATGGAGAAGGAAATGACGAGCTGGCTCAGGTAGGGTTCCGGTTCAATCGGATGTTAGAGCAGGTGGTGGTCTTAATCGATGAGGTCAAGCAGGCGGAAACCAATAAACGCACCGCCGAGATCAAGGCTTTGTCCGCTCAGATGGACCCGCATTTTTTATACAATACGCTGAACACCGTTTATTGGAAGCTGAAGCTTGGGCAAGTCGAAGAATCCCAACGCATGGTTGTTTCATTGTCGCGATTGTTCCAGCTGGGTCTCAATAAAGGAAACGAGATAACGACCCTGCAGAAGGAATTGGAGCACGTCAAGCAATATTTGGAGATCCAGAAGCTGTGTTACCCAAACTTATTCCATTATGAAATTCGAGGAGAGATATCGCCAATCGATGCGTGGCCGATTCCCAGACTCATGCTTCAGCCGCTTGTTGAGAACAGCATTCTGCACGGCTTCAAGGATATGGAGACCGGCGGCCAAATTACGATTGAGATTGGTTATGACCCGGAACAGGATCTGGGGGAGATGAAGGTTACAGACAATGGGCGTGGAATGGAAGAGCATTTACCGGAGAACGGCTATGCCATTCGAAACCTGATGAGCCGGCTGCAACTGTTTTATGGAGACCGCGCAAAGCTGACATTGGATAGCAAACCGGGCCGGGGAACAACGGTGACTGTAACCATACCGCGGGGAGGAGTGCAGCATGTTGAAGGATGAGGTGCAGGACCCAATTAGATTATGCGTTATTGATGACATTCGAAGCGTCGTGGAGGGTTTGACGGCGATCTCTTGGACGGATTATGGGATTTCGCTCCGAGGGACTTCCTCCAACGGTAGCGATGGGCTGGAACTCGTGGCTCGAGTGAAACCGGACTTGGTGATCACCGACATTCGGATGCCGAAGATGGATGGTTTGACGATGCTCCGGCATTTGCTCGAAACGAACCATCACTGCAAAGTGATCTTGATCAGCGGGTATGCGGACTTCGAGTATGCCCAACAAGCGGTTCATCTGGGCGCTTACGAATTTGTCGTCAAACCGTTTACGGAGGAAGAACTTCTGGGCGTCGTGCTGCGAGCGAAGGCACAGATCCTGGAGGAACGATCCAAGCTGCAGAACCATCATTTAATGGAAACTAAACTGCGAGAAAGTATGCCCGTGCTTCGCCAGGAATATTTAAGCATGCTGGTCCACCATCGGACCCCCTGGGAGCATGCCTCCGAACGGTGGGATTTTCTTGGGATCGACCTGGAGCGGCAGGGCTTTACCGTCATGTTGATCGAGATCGATAGATTTCGGGAGCAGGTTGCGGAGTTATCGATCCGAGAGATTGAGCTGATCCGGTTCTCCCTGCAAAATATCGTGGAAGAAACGATCCGTCCCTACAGCAAATGCGTTGTGATTCGAGCCAAAAACAATCGTTTCCTAGCTCTCCTGAATGAATCCGATATAGGGGACGCTACGTTGATTGCCGAATCTTGTTGCCGGAATATCGAGAAATATACCAAGTATACCGTCTCCATAGGCGTCTCCGGAACAGTCGGGCAGATCCATCAGCTTCCCGATGCCTATCGGGAGGCGGAGCGGGCGCTCGCTTATCATATCTTCAGTGAAGGGAATGCCGCCATCGGGATCGGTGATCTACCGGAGACCGGAAGTCAATCTCCGCTGTCTCTGGAACGCAAGGATGAACTTCTCCTCGCGCTTCGAACCGGCAACGGGGATCGGGCTGTTGAACTCTTAGGCTCCATCTCCTCGCAGTTGCAAGGGCTGCCATCGCCGCCACACCCGGATTATTTGCTCAGCCTATACGATGAGTTGGCGGCTTCCGTCATCCGGGCGTTATACGAATTGGCGCCATTCGCCGAGATACAGCCGCTAATCGCCCGATATCAATCGATGCGAGGCACCACGGGGATGCCGTTAAGCCGCTTAGAGCAGCAGCTTTCGCAGTTGTGCCGTGAAGGGGCCTGTGTGGTAGGCAGCAACACGCTGTCGGAAAGCCAGAAGATCATTTATCGATCGTTGGAGTTCATTCAAAGCCGGTTAGGAGAAGAAGTGACGTTAATCGAGTGCGCGGCTCACGTGCATCTTAGCGTGAGTTATTACTCCAGCCTGTTCAAGAAAGTTACTGGAATGACCGTCACGCAGTACGTTAATCAGGAACGAATTCGATTGGCCAAGACCTTACTGGTGGAAGGCAGGTCGGTGCAGGAAGTTTCTGTCGCGGTGGGCTATGAAGAACGGCGTTATTTTAGCGAAATGTTCAAGCGTATTACCGGTATGACCCCTACGGAGTTCAGATCAGACTATTATCCCGATTCGACGGAAGAGGCGGAATCGACAAAATCATGAAATCGCTACCCTAAAGAGTGGGTTTGCCCCACTCCTTTTTTATGCCCGTGATTTTATAGTGAAGAGGAAGACAAAGTAGTTTCAATTCAGAAGGGGGAAATGTCTATGATCAAAAAAGCGATGCTGCTCGGAATGAACTTGATGCTGATTTTGGCTTTGGTGGCTTGCGGCGGGGGTGGCTCTAAAACCTCCAATGAGCCGAAAGAGTCGACGACCAACGACAAGAACGAAGGTAAGACGACCGCGGCTCCCGTTCAACTGCAGTATTGGACCGATGACCGCCATGACCAGGAATACATTAAAGAGATGGTTACCCGATTTAATGAGACAAATGAAGACAACATTCAAGTTGAATTGACCGTCATGTCCGAAAACTACACGCAAAGTGTGGACATCGCGTTCTCCAGCAATCAAGCACCAGATATTCTACGGTTGAAAAGCGCCAATACCGAAGCCTTCTTCAAAAAGGGATACCTGCAGCCGATTGATTGCTACCTGACGGATGACATGAAGGCGAAGTTCTCCTCGGTCATTATCGATGGGGTAAACCGGTTCGACGGGCAAATTTATTCGCTCCCCAACACAGGGCTGACGCTGCGGTTGGTATATAACAAGGACTTGTTCGATAAAGCGGGTATTACCAATCCACCGGCTACGCTTCAGGAAATGGTCGATGCCGCCAAGAAGATTACGGAAGTCGGCAAATCGGAAGGGATTTACGGCTTCGCATTGAACTTCAAGAACCCGAAGCAGGCGTTTGACCGTTCCGTTCGAGAGATTTTGTCGCTTAGCGGGTATCAGGGTTTAGGGTTTGATTTGAAAACAGGGCAGTTTGACTTCGCTCCTTACGCGCAAGTGATTGAGTATTTCAAACAAATGCACGAGGACGGCAGTATTCTTCCAGGAGCCGAATCGCTGGATATTGACCCGCTGCGCGCTCAATTCGCAGCCGGCAAAATCGGGATGTACTTGAGCTTCTCCACGGAACCGGGCGTCTACCAAGATCAATTTCCAACGGAAATGAACTGGGCCGGTGCGCTGGCACCAACGCTGGATGGACAGAAGGGCACCTCCGAGATCGTATCGGCCGGCACATGGCTTGGCATGAGCAAAACCTCGCAGCACCAGGATGCCGCTTGGAAGTTCATGCAATTCATGTATGCGGATGATGTGCTGACCGCGTATCACGAGAAGGGATTTGGAATTTCCGTCGTGCCAAGCATTGCCGAAACGGCAAAAACCCCGGATGTCAAAGGGATGGAGGGTTTCTTGATCGGGGAGAAGGATTCCTTGTGGCCGGTCGCGCCTAACGTAACGCCGGAAGGGGCGAACTATGCGGATGCCTTCTTCAAATACATGCTGGACGGCGGGGATGTACAGAAAACCGTCGAAGATCTAAATCAACGCTATAACGACGCTTTGGCGAAAGCGGTGGAAAAGGGAGAGGTCAAAGTCACTCCGAATCCTTCCTTTGATCCCGCTAACCCGCAAGGAAAATAGTGCTTTACTCGGGACAGGAGCTTTTGTGAGCTGGTGACAAGGCTCCTTTCCTGTCTCCTGACACACAAACAAAAGGGGAGGAACCGAAATGGCGAAGCTGAAGCGGCTTCAGGAGAACGGCCTGTTTCTGTTGCCCAGCGTCATCCTAACGTTGGTTTTAGGGATTTATCCATTGATTTGGATGCTGCGCTATATGTTTTACGATTACGTTGGATACGGAGAGGCTTTATTTGTAGGTTTGGATAATTTCAGCAGGTTATTTCGCGATGAGCAGTTTTGGGCATCGGTCGGAAATACGTTTGTGTTTGCCGGAGGCAAGCTGTTGTTGACGATTCCATTGTCTTTGCTGTTGGCAGTGCTGCTCAACGGCAAGCTGCGAGGCAGAAATTTGCTGCGGGGGATTTATTTTATGCCGACGGTCATCAGTACCGCAGTGATCTCGGTCGTTTTTTACAACATTTTCAACTCCTATAACGGGATGATCAACCAATTACTAATGAAGTACCACCTCATCGGGCAACCGATCGATTGGCTAGGGCCCAAACACGCGATGTTAACCGTCATCATTGTGGCTGTATGGGGGGCGGTCGGCAACTATATGCTCTTGTTTCTGGCTGGGCTGCAGAGCATTCCCCAGGATTTATACGAAAGCGCCGCGATCGACGGGGCTCATGCCGGACAACGTTTCTGGCACATCACGATCCCGATGCTCGGCCCGGTGATGCAAATGATTATTATGCTGGCGATCATCGCCTCGCTCAAAGGCTACGAAAGCATCATGGTCATTACTGAGGGGGGGCCGATCGGCAAGACCGAAGTGATGTACCTGTACTTATACAAGTTGCTCTTCCCGGTATCAACCGGATCTCCGGTGACGCAGCAGTTCGGTTACGGCAGCGCCGTCGGATTTGCCACGGCGATCATCGTCGGAGCGATTACGGCGGGGTACTATTTCTTAAGCAAGAGAATGAACAAGGTATTCTAAAGGGGGCTAGGAGAGATGAATCAATCAACAATTGCGGATAAAAAGCCGGCCACGCAAGCCGCAAAATGGATTGCGCGCCCAATCATGTGGCTGTTTCTGCTGGTCACGGTCCTGCTGACCTTGTTTCCGATCTTGATGACGATCCTCGGTTCCTTGAAGACCGGGGCCGAGATGATGAGCGGCGGGGACTTGCTGCCGAAGGCATGGCAGTTCCACAACTATGCGGAGGCTTGGCAGCAAACCAATTTTGCCAGGTTTACGTGGAACAGCGTGTTCTTAAGCGTGATGAGTACGGTCGGAACGTTGCTGGTGGCCGCGATGGCAGCCTATGTCGTCGATCGGCGGGACTTTCCAGGTAAAGCGTTATATGTGGGGGTTCAGGCCTCAACCATGTTTATTTCCGTCGGGGCGATCGTGCTGCGACCGCAATTTGACCTGATGGTCAAATTGAACCTGAATTCGTCGCTATGGGGCGTCATTCTGATCTTAATCAGCGCCCATTCCAGTACGTTCTTTATATTACAGGGGTTTTATAAATCGATTCCACGCGAGTTGGATGAGGCGGCTATGGTAGATGGATCGGGCTTTATACGAACGTTTTTCAAAATCATTCTGCCGCTGTTGACTCCAGGGCTAGGGGTGGCGGGGTTATTCGCTTTCCGTCATGCCTGGAACGAATACATTCTGCCGCTCGTCTTCACGATGACGAGCCCGCATCTGCAGACGTTGACCGTCGGGTTGGCCAATCTTCGTTACGGCTCTTCCGCGGCCATGCAAATCCACCTGATGATGGCGGGGGCTTGCTTGTCGATCCTGCCGATGCTGCTTGTTTACATTTTAGCGAACAAAACCTTCATCCAAGTGACGGCGGGCTCCGTGAAGGGATAATCAGTTACATGTGAGGAGGTTCATCATGAACGAGAAGCAAATTACTTTGCCGGTTCAGACGATTCCGGTGTCCTATGACGTGAACGTCTTGGTTGTCGGCGGCGGCGCTTCGGGGATCGCGGCGGCCATCAGCGCGGCTGAAGGTGGAGCGAACACGCTGCTGATCGAGCAGAGAGGATTCCTGGGTGGAATGGGAACGGTGGCTTTAGTTCCGGCGTTTTGCCCGTTTACAGACAAGGAAAAGCCGATCATTCGCGGCATCGGGATGAAGTTGATGGAGCGGATGAAACAAGCTTGCAACGCCGATTATCGGGCCGAATACCAGGAAACGCTCGATTGGGTTCCGATCGACCCGGAAGTATTGAAACGGGTTTACGATGATGCCTTGCTCGAAAGCGGTGTCTCGCTGCTCTATCATACGTTTGTTTTTGACGTCCAGTTGTCGGACGATCGGACCAAGGTGGAGGGCGTTGTCGTCGCGAACAAATCGGGCCGATCCTTCATCCGTTGCCGCTATTTGATCGATGCGACGGGAGATGGCGACTTGGCCGCCCTGGCGGGTGTGCCTTTTCAGAAGGGTGGCGACCAAGGCGAATTGCAGCCGGGGAGCATGTGTTATCTGTTGGCTAACGTAAACCGGGCGAAGTTTCAACAATATATACAGGAGACCGGGGATACCGGTCAGCTGCACCAAACGGTGGAGCGGGCGATTGCGGAAGGGGCCTTGCCAGAGGGACGCAAGTCGATCTCCGGTCTGGCTTGGGTGAACGACTATCTGGTTGGCGTGAATTTTGGTCATGTGTTTGGCATCGATGGGACGAAAGCCGAAGATTTGACGCGAGGTGCGATCGAAGGCCGTAAATTGGCCGAACGTCAGGTCGAGTTCTTTCGCAAGTATGTTCCCGGGTTTGAAATGGCGCACATGGTCGCGAGCGGCGAGCAGGTCGGCATTCGGGAAACGCGGCGAATTCAAGGGGATTACGTCTTGACGGTAGATGATTTCATCTCGGCGCGGTCTTTCCCGGATGACATTGCCCGCAACGCCTATTACATCGACATTCATCTGGCCAATCACAAGAGCGAGATGACTTTTAACCACCTTCCTCCCGGGCAATCGCATGGTGTCCCATACCGGATTATGCTGCCTGTCGGCATCGAGAATGTGTGGGTAGCGGGTCGCTCTGCTTCTTCGGACCGGGCGGTTCAAGGCTCGCTAAGGGTGATGCCGAACTGCTTTGCGATGGGGCAAGCGGCGGGTACGGCAGCCGCGCTGGCAGCGAGCACGGGAGCAACCTCGCGGAAGATCTCCGTACCGCAGTTACAGAAGTTATTGCTGGAGCAGGACGTCTGGCTCGGAGAGAAATTCCCCCCAACTGAAGGTGAACGGTGATGTCCCCTCTGACGTTACATGATTTGTCGCTTGAGGAATATTGGTTTCACGGCGCCGTTACGCTTGAACGGCAACCTGAAGGAATCAAACCTTGGCGTATCCCTTACGAGGACTATGAACTGTTTCCTCCGGATGGGATCGGGATGAAAGCAGAGATTTGTGCGGGGGTTCGTATACGGTTTAACACCGATTCATCAGTGATCGGCGTAGGGTTCACGCCTTTGGCAGAAGAGGCGACCTTGGACTGTCTTTGCGATGGAGAGCTGCAGGCTCGGCTGAAGCTCCCCCCGGGAGCAACAGAGGCAAGATTCCAGGGACTAAAGCGGGAACGGAAGATCGTGGAGATTTACCTTCCCCAGAATGTAGGCATGACGGTGACACGCCTTTCGGTAGAAGTCGATGCCGTTTGCGAGCGTGCAGCGGATTTGCGGCCAAAATGGGTGGCTTATGGCAGCTCCATCACCCAATGCGTGGCGGCCGAGGGCCCTTCGTCAACCTGGCCGGTTATCGCCGCACGGGAGTGTGATTTCCAGTTAACCTGCCTGGGATTTTCGGGCAACTGCCATTTGGAACCGAGAGTCGGGCGAATGATCGCGAATTTACCGGCGGACTTTATTTCGCTTTGCGTCGGGATCAATGTGTACGGGGCGGCGTCGCTAAGTCCGAGAAGCTTCAAGCCGGCCTTGATTGGCCTTATTGAGTTAATTCGAGATCAACATCCCGATACGCCGTTGCTTGTAATCTCGCCCATTTACGCCGCCGATCGGGAAACAAACGAAAACGCCTTAGGCTTTACGCTGACGGCAATGCGAGAAGAGATTCGCGAAACGGTGGGTTTGTTTCAGCGGCGTGGCGATAGTCGGATTTATTATGGCCATGGCTTGAACTGGTTCGGAGCGTCTGACCAAGAGTGGTTATCCGACGGGCTGCATCCAAACGCCGAGGGGTATCGGCTTATGGGAGAACGGTTTAAGGAACGGATGCTGAGCGTACTCGATCCTAGCATTAGCTTTTTATGATGAAGATCAAAAAGTAGGAGGATAATCTTATGGTCCATCAAGTTCCCTCAATATTAACCTCAAGTCCGGTCATCCGCCGGTATGAGCTGAATCCGATATTGGATGCGGCACGAGTACCTTACGATACGGCTTTGGTGTTTAATGCAGGGGTCACCAAATTCAATGGCAAGTACGTCATGATTTTTCGCAACGATTATGGTTCGCTGGAACATCAGACCATTGAGCCGCATCATACCACCGATCTCGGCATCGCGTACAGTGATGACGGGTTGCATTGGCAGGCCGGACCGAAGCCGGTGTTTAAGCTGCATGACGGAGAGATCATAAGGGCGTACGACCCCCGGTTGACCGTGCTAGACGGCCGCTGCTACATGTGCTTCGCCGTGGACACGCAGCATGGAATCCGCGGCGGGATCGCCGTCACGGACGATCTGGAGCATTTCGAAATTCTCAGCTTATCGACGCCGGATCTGCGTAATATGGTGTTGTTCCCGGAGAAAATCGCCGGCAACTATGTCCGCCTGGAACGGCCTTTTACCGTGTACGGCCGCGGCGGAGTAGATCGATTCGACACCTGGATCTCGCAGTCGCCCGATCTGGTATACTGGGGCCGATCCGAATTGTTGCTCGCGGTAGAACAGGTTCCATTCGCTAACGATAAGATCGGCCCGGCCGCACCGCCGGTGAAGACGGACAAGGGGTGGTTGACGACGTTCCACGCGGTTGACATCGATCCTTCGCGGGGGAAGAACGGCTGGGAGGCCACTTGGAAGAAACGTTATACTGCGGGAATTATGCTGCTTGATTTGGCCGATCCTCGCAAGATCGTCGGGATGAGCAGACAACCTTTGATGGCGCCGGAGGCCCCGTACGAAACGGATGGCGGATTTCGGAACGACGTGATTTTCCCCGGCGGGATGGTCCTTGAACCGGATGGAGAAGTCAAAATCTATTACGGCGCGGCGGATACCGTGGAATGCTTGGCTACCGCGCATGTAGATGATCTGATCAAGCTTTGTTTGGACAAATAAACCCATTACGAATGAAAGCCGTCGGACAGGTCCGACGGCTTTCGTGTCACTAAATTGTCATAGTTATCGCGCGATATTCCAACGATTGTCAAACACTTCTGCGTTTTGATATGATAAAGTTTATAGCGAGAGGGTTATTTTGTTGAAAATTTTATGAATGTTCGATATAGGTAATACCTAAACTCACCCTAATCTAAATGTAGGAGGATTGAATCGCGCGTGGACAAACCATTAAGTGTTCAGGCTTCTGCGGAATCCGCTGCGTTGTCCGTGAGACCTACTCCTCCGGGAGAGACGGCGACTTGGAAAGATTTCATCGCCTTGACGAAACCGGGCATTTTACGCTCCAACCTGATTGCCGCTTTTGCCGGGTTTTGGGTTGCTTCCCGCTGGGAGCTTGATTATATTCAATTAGTTGTCATGCTGCTGGGAACAGCGCTGGTGATGGCGTCATCCTGTGTTTTTAACAACTATTTCGACCGGGAGATGGACACAAAGATGGCCCGGACGAAGAACCGTGCCCTTCCCACAGGGAAATTGTCTCCAAAGACGGTGCTGTGGTATGCGGTGACTTTAGGCGTTTTGGGCCTAACCGTATTATTTGCCTTTTGTGGTCCGCTAGCAGGATTGTTTGGCGTGGTAGGTATGTTGGTTTACGTGGTCGTCTACACGTTGTGGCTTAAACGCAGCTCTACCTGGAGTACCTCGATCGGCGCCATTTCCGGTGCTATGCCGCCTGTTATTGGTTATGTCGCCGCTTCGGGCCGCATCGATCTGGGCGCCTGGATGCTGTTCGCCTTGCTTTTCCTATGGCAACCGCCCCATTTCTGGGCGTTGGGCATCCGCCGCACCGAGGAATACCGGGCCGCGGGCTTCCCGCTGCTGCCTGTCGTCAAGGGCATTCCGCGGACGAAGCTGCAGATGATTCCGTATCTCGTATTGCTTATTCCAATTCCGATTTTGATGTACGCCTACGGTTATACAGGGGTCTGGTTCCTGGTGATTGGAAGCCTTCTGTCGGTTGCCTGGCTGCTCATGGCACTCCAGGGGTTCCGGGCGAAAGATAACGACGTTTGGGCGAAACGAGTCTTTCTATTTTCGGTCAATTATTTAACGATTGCCTTGATCGTGATGATATTGGATACGGTAAGGCTGTAATGGGGGATGGGCATGGCGGTTTTGAAGAAATACAAATGGACATGGATTCTTCTTGCGATTTGCGTGATTCTAGCCGGTTATCTGTTATGGGATACTTATGCGAAACCCAAGCTGCCGGTCATTCGTCCCGTCGCCGATTTCAGTATGGAGAACGTAGACGGCAAGACAGTGACCCTGCAGGACACGAACGGCAAAGTCCGACTGTTTTATTTCTTCTTCGCCAATTGCCCTGACGTTTGCCCAATCACAACCTTCCGGTTGAGTCAGGTTCAGGATATTTTGAAGGATAAAGGGCTGTTCGGCAAAGATGCTTCTATTGTTTCCATTACGTTCGATCCGGAGCGAGACACGCTTGAGAACGTCAAGGCGTTTGGGGACAAATTCAAGGCGGATTATTCCGGTTGGTATTTCCTTCGCGGGGATCAACAGAAGACGATCGATCTAGCGATGGAATCGTTCAAAATTCTGATTAATCAGGACGAGGATGGGAATTTCGTGCATATGGACCTAATTGGCCTCGTGGACCGTGAAGGCCGGTTGCGTGAAATTTACCGGCCGGAGGCGACGCCGGACGAAATCGCCGCAGGAGTCGTGGATCTAGTTAAGGAGTAGCGGAGCGACTACGTGATCAAAAGCAAATAAGGCTTTTCAGCGCCGAGAAGCGCGATCAAAAGCTGTCATAAGGAGCCGGTGTTGGAGGATAGTTTATAAATTCCTCCAGCCCGGCTTTTTCTAATTGAGCGATCAGGTATTCGTCGGGAGTTCCTTCCACACCGGCATACCCCCGTCTTGTATAGATTTGTACCGCGTCGGGAAAAGCATCGCGCAGCAAGCCTCGGATACGTTTCCCGGATGGATCGTTATCCAGGAACAGAAACAACTCGTCATCATTGACCTTTTTGCGCAAACTTTCCAACTTCTCGTTATTTAACGTGCCAAACGTACAATAGATCTGGACGGCCTCGTTCAGCAGGCGCCGCAGCTTGCTGCGGTCGTTCTTGCCTTCTACGATGATGCTGAGCGACAAAAAAATCCCCCCCGGGCTTTAAGCGTAATCAACCAAGCTGTGGTTACGCTTCTAGTTTATACCCGGCAGGGGATCTCATGCAAAACAGGATAGAATGATAAGGAAAAGGGCTGGAATCAAGTTATTTCAATTCAATATCGAAACGCGTTCCCGGATCTCCAATAAATACAAGGGTTCCATTCTCAGGTAGTTTCACTTGGTTGTTTCCGCTGACCACTGAGAAGTTCACGCAAGCCCCGGATGCGTCGTAAACCGCAAAGGACGTTTTAACGGGCAGGTCGACGGTGATCGTTTTACCGGCCGCTTTGGCCGGAATGGAGAACCACCGAGCTTGTTCCGTCGGACGCAAGGTTACCGAGGACTTCTTGCCAGGGTACAGTTCCTTGATCTGATCCCCGCTCAAATACCGAGACCCGCCGGCTTCCAGGTACTCGCTTCCGGCTTGGGTAATGAAACGGAATTCCGCAGAGTCGCGGCTTCCCGTAGATGGAACCGCATGTTTGCCCATCAAGGAATCGGGACCCGTGATTTGTTTGTCCATCACGTAGCCGGGCAAGCTGTCTGTGCGTGTGATTTTGTAAGTTGGCAGCGTCATGAAGTAAGCCATGGAGCTATACTTTTCCGATACCAGGAAATAAGATTTCCCTTCGCGATGCTTCCAAGCGGCTTCAACTTCCGGCGATATCGCGTTCTCTTCAAGCTTCTCCGCAGAATAAAGATTTAAGGCCAGTTGACCCAATTCAGGGACGGTGGCGTATTGTCTTTCCCATAAATAAGTGCGTCCGTTCTTCTCCTTCACGAAGCTGACCTTAAGCGAGCCGTCCTCGCTGACAAAAGTGCCGTCCTTCGTGTACATCAGCTTGGGAAGACCCAAGGATTCGCCTGGCGCAAACGGAGACGATATGTTGATTTCGCCATTCGCAACATCAATTCGGAACAATTGGTTTGTCGCCCCATAGAAACCGCTGTACTTCGTCAATTCTTCCGGCATATCCGCTTTTTCCGGTGTACCGAAAGACTTGGCCGGTTTTGGTTCCTTAATCGTTCCTTTATCCTTTAAGGCCTGGAGCAACAGTTCGTTCGCGAGCAGTTGATTCAGCGAGCTGGAGCCACCGGAGGAGAGAACGGCGGCCGCCATTTTCTGTTCCGGCAAAACGACGAGCTCCGCATGGTACATCAGAGTATCTCCGCCCTTCGCTAAGGCCTTAATGCCGTATTCGCTGAAGGGGAACAACCGCATGGTATCCCAACCCAGTCCGAAGTCGAAGCTGTTATCGGCGTCTTGAGGCCATACGCCTCTTTTGTATTCCGGCTGTGCCATGGCATTAACGGCCTTCTCGGACAGGATCCCCGCTTCACCCGTGAACAGGCTGGCGAATTTCACTAAGTCTTCGGCGGTCGAGTAAATGCCGCCCGTTCCAATCACGTTCACCGTTTCGTTCGGCAATTGTTCCGGAACTCCAGGCGTGTACAGTGCGGCGAGCTTGCTAGCTTCCAAGTCATCCTGTGAGGTCAGCGTATGCTTCATGCCAAGGGGCACGGTGAATTCTTGATGGATATAATCGGTAAAATCTTTGCCGCTGACACGTTCTACCAAAATTTCTGCCAGCGTAAAACCGTCGTTGCTGTAAACCGAATAGGCACCCGGGTCCGCTTTCAGGGATTGCCCGGCCAATTGATCAAGCAGCGTATCATGAGCGTAAGAGTCGTTATCATCAAACAAAAAAGCATTGGCGAGGCTGGACCCCTCGAATCCGGAGGAATGGTTAAGCAGCATGCGTGGCGTGATTAGCTTATACCGTTCATCTTTCATCTTAAACTCCGCTATGTAATTCACCAACGGCGAATCCAGGTTGATTTTACCTTCGTCAACCAGTTTCATGACAGCGGCAGTCGTAAACATTTTACTGGTTGAACCAATACCATACATCGTTTCAGAAGTCAGTGGGATCTTCCCGGCGGCATCGTTTTTGCCCGATTCTCCGGAGGCGATAAGTTTACCGTTGTCCACCAAAGCATACTGGACGCTGGTAGTTCCGTAGGTGCCGGTGAGCAGCGCGGCTTTCGCGGCGGCGATTTGCTCCAATCCTTGCGGCGTTTTGTCAGTTGGCGGCGCTTCGGCCGCCATAACACTAGCTGGCATCAGCAGCGTAAAAGCAAGGATCATGGCAAGAAACGCATTTCGTCTTTTCTTCAAACTAAAAAACCTCCCTTAAATTGGATATATCTTTAGTACGTTAACAAAGTAGGGGAGGGTTCATCTTTTTTGGAATAGGATGGATAATGACGCAAAACGGCCTGCCGAAGGGGCAGACCGAAGTGCAGGGACTATATTGATTGCAAAGAACTAGAGAAGAGGAGCACGAAGGATAATTACCAGCAAAATGTACAACACGAGGATCGTCCCCGTCGATGTCCAGAAACCGTATCCAGGACCCACCGGGCCCGGTCCGCAATTGTCAACGCCACCCATCTATGTTCACCCCGCTTTCAACAGGATCGGTTACTACACGATTATCTTATGAAGGAAGATTGCCTGCGCCCTGTGCGGCAGCCTAAGGCGGGGTGAAATATCCTGTGCGCTTGTCCCGGATACCGAATTCCTTGATTCAGGGATGTCCGGTGCCGGCGCCAACTGGAGGAGATAGGGCTCCGGCGTGTTTTTTTGGCGGTACGATGATAATGGCCAACATCAGCACGAAGAAGGCCAGAAAGTAAGGTGAATACGAACCGTGGATCGCTCCTGCGCTGATCGGCCCGATAAATGAACCGAGCGACATCGCGATCGATTGCAGCGAAAATACGGTGCCGAGCCGCTTCCCTCCGCTCAAATCGATAAATAGCGAAGCGATAGCGGGGAACACCACCCCTTTGGCCATCCCCAAGGCAAATAGCGTAACGGGGAGCGGGATGAAATCAAAGGCAGCCATGGCGAAGAAACATAAGGCGATGCCCAGAATGCCGAGGCTTGCTCTTAAATAGGGAGAATAATGGCTCAAAAATAACATCGACAGCGTCACGAGCGCCCCTAAGCTGATAATGGAAAAATATAAGCCCGTATGCATGATACCCTCGGTTCCGCCGGCCTGCAGCGGCAGCTCAAAAAACAAAATACCCTGGGAGCAGGCCACGGCGAGCGGCAGCAGATAATAACGCAGGGGGATCACGTTGATTCTGACCGGTACCTGTGCCTTGGCGGAGCCAGGTTTTGCCGGATCTGCCGCGAGCATCCGCGGAGGCTCCTTGATTGTGAAAATAGCGATGATCCCCGTCGAGATGAGCAGCCAGCCGAGCATCTGGAAGGTGATGGTGAAACCGGATTGGGCGACCAGGAAGGCGCCGGCGGCCGGTGACACGACCGAGGCAACGGTATGCATGACGCCATGTCCAGCCATCAGCTTGCCTTGCTGTACAGGACTCTTGGACAGCGAGGCGAGCATCGCCAGGCAGGCCGGAGACAGAAAGGCTAACACAAACCCGCTGATTGACCGCAGCGCGAGTAGCTGCCAGGGCTCGGTGACATGAGCCTGCAGCAACAGGATCACTCCGGCAGTCAGCAGGCTGAAGATCATATACCCTTTGCTGCCGTGACGGTCGACGCCTTGCCCCGCAAGCAGATTGCCCGGCAGATGGGTCAGCGCATAGATGCCCATCATCCAGCCGATAAACGTCGGCGCGGCTCCGAGCGATAAGGCAAAGGGGGTCAGGATCGGGTACTGGGCGTGCAGATCGAAGAAAGCCAGAAACATAAAGAAGTACAGCCAGAAGGCGATTTTCACGCGTCGCCCCTCCTTTTCGTAAAATGACTCATTGATATACTTGTACGCCCGCCGGGACGAACTTATTACCCGCGGCTTTCCATCACGAAGCAGTGACCGGTCCGGGGTTAAGCTGACATGGCATTGGGCCATCATGTATAATGGGATTGACTTAAAATTAAGGAAATCAAAGGTGGAGGTTTCATCATGTTTGATGTACAGGTATGGACCGAATTTCTACAGGAAAACTGGCTGGTGATCGTCGTTGCCCTGGTCATCCTTTTCCTCGTGTTGAACTTCGTAAGAACGGTTGTGAAATGGGCGCTGGTCCTGGTCATCGCCGCTTTTATCATCATTTACAGCGGTATCACGATGAAAGACATCGGCGATGCGGTAACGACGGTCAAAGAGCAAGCTCTCGACATCAGCAAAACCGAAGCGTTGAACATGATGAAAAATGAAGCGAAAGAAGCCGAATTGACGCAAAATTCGGACGGCACGTTTACAATTACGACCCCGAACCTGGAGGTTATCGGACAAGCGGGCAGCGATAAGGTAAAGGTATCGTTCCGTGGGGTCTCTCTTGGAGAATGGTCGATGAACGACACGCTGGAGGCATTTATCCAGGAAGCCAAACGTAATTCCCAATAAAGAAGATAAACAAACAACCAGAATGAACGGAGGAGCTCATGAAGCTGGACATGACGACATTGCTGCAAACCTTAAGCGAATATAACTGGATCACGGTGCTGCTGTTGGTCGTGCTGCTGGGTTCGGTGTTACAGGGATTGGTTCGCGGAGCTTCCCGCTCCGCCGGCCGTCTGTTCGCGCTGCTTAGCGGCGGCGTATTGTCGCTGGTCGGAATCGCAGTGGCCGTCCCACTTACGATGTGGGTGTCGCCGAAGGTACAGGTTTGGCTGTCGACCTTGCCGCTTCCGGAACGGGAACTGGCGCGATGGGAGCAGGTTCTGTATACGCTGATCATGGCGGTACGTGATTTTCCACTGATGCGGTTTGCCGTCGTATTCCTCCTGCTGTATTGGCTGATACGCACCTTGGCAGGGTTTGCGATGCTGTTCTTCCGCGGGGGGAGCGGCCTGTTCGGCTGGCTATTCTCCGGTGGGGATCGTCCGGCTTCCTTGCTTAGCCGTTTGACAGGCGCGGGGATCGGGGCCGTCATTGGAGCGGCACGTTGTTTGCTGCTGATTGCCTTGTTATTCATCGCCGTGACGGTGAACCCGAACAGCGGGTTCAGCCGTTACGTTGAAGCCTCGCCGGTTTACCAGCAAGGGGCGAAGACGGTGATCGAGCCGCTTACCGGCAATTTGATTAAGGAGAAGCTGCCGGTATTTACCCGAAGCGTAGAAGCGGAGCTTGGCAGCATCTTGCAGCAGAAATATGAAGTCATTGATGCCAACATCCCGGATTCCATCGAGCTAGCAGCGGCGGAAATTGCCAAAGGGGCCGATACGGATGAGGAGAAGGCGCGCCGGTTGTACGACTGGGTTGGGACGCGGGTGTCATATGATTACGATAAAGTGAAAGACTATGAGGAAAAAGGAATCTGGCACGAGCAAACGCCGCAAATGACGTTTGATACCAAACGTGGGGTTTGCATCGATTACTCCCGGCTTTACGCCGTAATGGCCAGATCCCAAGGGCTTCAGGTCAAGGTCGTGACCGGTCTGGGTTACGATGGACAAGGCGGATACGGGCCGCATGCCTGGAACGAGGTGTTTTTGCCTGAGAAAAATGCTTGGGTCCCGCTCGATTCTACCTGGGCCAAAAGCGGCGATTGGTTTAATCCGCCGGCTTTCAACGAAACCCACGTTCCTGATAAGATCATTTAAAGTGGCAGTAGGGACTCGCGGATTTGGCCCTACCGACGAAAATTACTGGAAACGGGGTGTAACTTCACCGCGCCTTATTTCGTTATGGTACTATAGAGTAGGTTGTCACAAACGATAATTGATTTAAGGGGAAGAAAGTAGGGAAACACCTTGAAAAGCGCTTATGTTAAAGATCCGCAAGAGCAGGAAATTGCAATGCAGCGCCATTTTAATATACGGTTAAACATGTTTTTCTTTAGTGCTTTTGCCATATTCACCGTTATCATTGTGCGTCTCGCTATATTACAGTTCGTGGAAGGGCCGACATTGTCCCAGCAGGAGAGCAATTTGCGGGTCAAAGACGTGCCGTTGTCGCCAACGCGTGGAACGATCTACGCAGCAGCGGGGGAGAAATTAGCCTACTCCACGCCGGTCCAATCGCTGTATATCACCCTCCAGAAGGATTATAGCAACGCAACTGACAAAGGGAAAACCAATCGTCCGGAAGCTTTGGCATTGGCCAAAAAGCTGAAGGAGGTTTTTGATAAATTCGGTACGCCGGACACGAAAATGACGGAAGAGGAAATCATCAAAGCGATGGACCTCGATTACCGGCAAAACAACGGGTTTACGCCGCGCCGCATCAAGATCGACCTGACCGCTGCGGAAGTAGCCTATTTTCTGGAACGGAAAAGCGACTTTCCGGGGATCGACATCGTGGAGGAAAGCATCCGCCATTACGACCCCGATACCGTAGCCGTTCAAACGATCGGATATATCAAGAAATATAAGGGCGCTTCCACATCGCTCAACAAGTACAAGCAGATTCGGGAATCGAAAAACGATGATCCTGCCATGCAATATACAGAAACCGAAGACGTCGGTTACGACGGTCTGGAATTATTTTACCAAGACGAGCTTCGCGGGAAGAACGGCTACAAGAGCGTGCCGATCGATCCGCGGAACATGGCCACAGGTATCGCGGAGATTACGCCGCCGGAAAAAGGCCATGATTTGCACACGACGATCAACAAGAACATCCAGATGATCGCCGAACAGGCAATTCTCGACCAAATCGATTGGGTGCATAGCCACCCGGTATCCGGCAAGGTTCATCCTAACGCAAAAACCGGGTATGCCGTCGCGATGGAAGTGGAGACCGGCAACGTCGTAGCCATGGCCAGCATGCCGGACTACGATACCAACGTATGGCAATCGGGCGGGGTATCCGCAGACAACTGGACGAGTATCTCCTCAAACTACCAGAACGGTACGATCACGCCAATCAGCTCCGGACGTTCGGGGCATAACATGGAATCCGTCATTTTGCTGGGTTCCACCATTAAGCCATTATCGGTGTTGATCGGACTGAACGAAGGTTTGTTTACGACCAGCACCTACTACCATGACTCCGGGATTGCTTATTTCGGGAGAAACGATTCCGCCAGCGTTCGCAACTCGCAGCGGCATGCGTACGGCTCGATTGATCCAGCTAGCGCAATCCGTCATTCCTCGAATACGTTTATGGTTGATATGGTTGGTGAAAAGCTGTACAACAGATACGGTTCCAAAGGGATCGAGATCTGGGATAATTACATGAAGCAGTTTGGTCTGGGTATTTCGACCGGCGTGGATCTGCCGAATGAATATTTAGGCAAGCTAGAGTATACAAATGAATCGGAGACCGCATTATCCCGACTCGCCTATGCTTCCTTCGGACAGCAAGGTAAATACACCGCGATGCAGCTCGCTCAATATACGACGACGTTGGCAACAAGAGGGAAACGGATGGAACCACATCTCGTCAGCAAAATCACCGATACCGAGGGCAATATTGTCAAGGAATTCAACCCGGTGATCCTTAATGAAGTCAAGTTTAACGACGCTTATTGGAAAGAGGTTATCGGCGGAATGGAGACCGAAGTTTCCTTTGCGTTCTCGGGTTTCCCTTACGATTTCGCACGGAAAACAGGGACCTCGGAGCAATGGGCTGACGGCGCCAATCGTGATAACGGCGTATTTATCGCTTTCGCGCCGCGGGAGAACCCGAAACTGGCGGTCGCGGTCGTTATTCCTGAAGGCGGCTTCGGTGCCTACAGTGCCGCACCCGTCGCTCGCAAAATTTTCGATGCGTACGACCAAGAATACGGCCTGGACGGCGTGCCGAAGAAAGCCAAAAATGAGCAGCAACAGCAATCTAGCAATAATCAAACTGGTCAAAACGGGAATCAAACCGGGCAAACCAATCCCTAACTGAATCTTTTGAACAGCAGCGACCTTTTCACATCATGTTGAGAAGGTCGTTTTTTTATTCCCGGCGGCTGAAATCCGGTTCCCAGATGTTCCAATGGAGAGAGGCGGGAAGGAACTACGATGAACAGATACGTTTCGGAGGATCCTCAAGAACAGCAGGCTTTCATGCGACGTCATTTCCATATTCGGTTGAACCTTTTTTTCTTCAGCGCGTTCGCCATATTTACGATCATCATCGTACGGCTTGCGATCATGCAGTTTGTGGAGGGGCCAACGCTCTCCAAGGAAGAAACGAGAATGAGGGTTCGGGAGGTGCCGATGCCTCCAGTCCGAGGTTCCATCCTAGCGGCGGGGGGAGAAATGCTGGCTTATTCCACGCCGGTGCAGTCCTTGTATTTGACGCTCCAGAAGAGCAACTACGACCCGGTATCCGAAGCGGGGCAAGCCAATTTGGCAGAAGCCAGGGCCTTGGCCCGAGAGCTAAAGAAAGCCTTCGATACATATGGCGATCCCGCGAATGAAATGACGGAGGAGGCCATTCTCGGGGCGATGGATCTGCAGTTCCGCTATGGCGGCGGATTTGTTCCCCGCAGGATCAAAAGCGAGTTGACCGAGAAAGAAGTCGCTTATTTTTTGGCTCAAAAAACCAAGTTTCCGGGTTTAGACATTATCGAAGATTCGGTGCGCCATTACGACCCCGACTTGGTAGCGGTACAAACAGTCGGTTACCATAAAAAGTACCGGTCCACGTATGATTTGGAATGGTATAAACCGATCCGGGAGAGTCGGGATTCGGATCCGGCATTGCAGTACACGGAAGACGAATTTGTTGGCTTCGATGGGCTGGAGATGTATTATCAACGGGAGCTGCGCGGCAAGAACGGATACAAGCGGGTTCCGATCGATCCGCGTAATATGGCGAATGGCGTAGCTGACATCATTCACCCGGTTAAGGGCTACGACCTGCATACCACGCTGAACAAAAAGGTGCAGTTGGCGGCGGAGCAAGCGATTCTGGACCAAATCGAGTGGGTCCGCAAGAATCCTGTATCCGGGAAAGTGCATCCTTTCGCCCAAACGGGTTACGCGGTGGCCATGGAGGTCGATACGGGCAACGTCATCGCCATGGCCAGCATGCCGGATTACGATACGAACTTATGGCAAACCGGCAGCATGGACACCCGGGAATTTGAGAAGATCCGGGAGTATTACAAAAACGGGACGGTCACGCCATACAGCGCAGGATACTCGGGTCATGGATTCGAGTCGACCGTGTATCTCGGCTCCACCATTAAACCGCTGTCCGTTCTGATCGGGCTGAACGAAAAGCTGTTTACGACCCAAACGAAGTATACCGATCGAGGGGCTGCTTATTTCGGTCGAAACGATCAAGCGAGGGTGCGAAATTCCTCGAACCATATCTACGGTTCCATCGATCCCGGGCTGGCCATTCGCTACTCGTCTAATGCGTTTATGGTCGATATGGTCGGGGAAAAGCTCTATAACAAATACCGCGCGAAAGGCATCGATATTTGGGACGACTATATGAAGCAGTTTGGGTTAGGCACCTCTACGGGAATCGATTTACCGGGAGAGTATTTGGGGACATTGGAGTATAAGGACGAATCGGAAACGGCGTTATCCCGGTTGGCTTATGCCTCTTTCGGACAACAAGGCAAATATACAGCGATGCAGTTGGCGCAATATGCTGCCGCCCTGGCGAATCGGGGGAAACGCATGCAACCTAGGCTCGTGCAAAAAATGACCGATGACTCGGGAAATACGGTGCTGGAACTCAAGCCCCGGGTGCTGAACGAAATCAAAATGAACGAGGCCTACTGGGACGAAGTCATCGGAGGCATGCGGACAGACGTCAGCGCGTTTGACGGGTTTCCATACGATTTTGCCCGGAAGACGGGAACTTCGGAGCAAGCTTATAAAGATGAACTGATGGAAAATGGTGTGTTTATTGCGTTTGCGCCGCGTGAAAAACCAAAGTTGGCGGTGGCGGTCGTCATCCCCGAAGGTGGATTTGGAGCCCACAGTGCCGCCCCGGTTGCCCGCAAAATCTTCGATGCGTATGACCGCGAATACGGTCTGGCCGGTCATCCCCTAAAATAATCGACTCGAGAAGAGGCCCTGCTCGCTGAGCGGGGCTATTTTTGCGAGTAAATTTTTGGGGTCCCAAGGAAATTTCGCTTGCTTTTTGGTAATCCTTTGCTTAAAATTTGCACAAGGGAAACATTTTTATATAACACTAAAAAATAAAGCCTGAGCAAACAAGTGTTTACTTGTACAACATTGAGCGATTAAGGGAGAGGAGAAACGAAATGGATGAGTTGAAGATGAAGAAAAGCCCGTTTGAAAGGGCAAAGATGACGTTAGGCGTATTGGCTTTGATCGTATTGGCGGCTTGTTCTAAAGCGGAGGGCCAGGCAGACCATATCCGTGACTCGGCGGACGAAACGCCGGTACAGGTAGTGGCCACGATCGGGATGATTACGGATGTCGTACGGGAAGTCGGCGGTGAGCAGGTCAAGGTGACCGGACTGATGGGACCGGGGGTAGACCCGCATTTATATAAGGCATCGCAAGGGGATATCGAGAAGCTGGACAACGCAGAGGTCGTGTTTTACGGGGGGCTGCACTTAGAAGGGAAAATGACGGAAGTTTTCGAGAAATTGGAGCAGCGGAAGCGGACCGTGGCGGTCTCGAAGGACATTGATCCGGGCGAACTGCGCTCTGGCGCGGATGCCGGCGGATCGCAATACGATCCGCATATCTGGTTTAACGTCCGGCACTGGATCACGGCGACGGAAACGATCCGAGACACGTTGTCAGCCTACGATCCGGACCAAGCGGACGTCTATCGGAAGAACGCCGAAGCGTATATCGCCGAATTGGAGAAGCTGGATGCGGAGGTGAAGCAACGTATTGCCGAAATCCCCGAGCAGGACCGGGTATTGGTAACGGCACATGATGCGTTTGGTTACTTTGGAGATGCCTACGGGATCCAGGTCATGGGCCTGCAAGGGATCAGTACGGCGGCCGAATACGGTTCAAAGGACGTCGCCAAGCTTCGGGACTTCTTGGTTGAGAACAAGATCAAGGCCGTGTTCGTGGAATCAAGCATTCCGACTAAATCGATGGAGGCGGTCATTGCCGGAGCCGCTGAGCTGGGGCATACCGTGGAAATTGGCGGCGAGCTGTATTCGGACTCGTTGGGAGAAGCCGGCTCCGAGGCGGACACGTACATTCATATGGTCCAACATAATGTGAACACGATCGTTGAAGCGTTGAAATAAGTCCAGAAGGGGAGAACAAGGATGAAGAGTTATCCGCTTGAAGTGAACCGATTAACGGTTGCTTATCAGAAAAAGCCGGTGTTGCGTTCGGTATCTTTTCAAATCCCGGAGGGGCAATTAATAGGAATTCTCGGTCCGAACGGGGCGGGCAAATCCACACTGTTAAAAGCGGTGCTAGGGCTGCTTCCGACTCTGGACGGAGAAGTACGCATCTATGGCCGCTCCTACCGGGAACAACGCAAGTTGATCGGATATGTGCCCCAGCGTGAATCGGTCGATTGGGATTTTCCAACCCATGCGTTGGATGTGGTGATGATGGGGCGTTATGGCCAGCTTGGTTGGTTCCGCCGCCCGGGGGCGAAAGAGCGGCAGATCGCCATGGAATGTCTGGCCAAGGTAGGAATGGCGGAGTATGCCGGTCGTCAGATCAGTCAACTGTCTGGCGGTCAGCAGCAACGGGTGTTTCTGGCCCGGGCGCTGGCGCAAAATGCGCAAGTCTATTTTATGGATGAACCCTTTGCCGGCGTGGACGCCACCACGGAGAAAGCGATCATCGCCCTATTGCACGAATTGAAGGAGCAGGGGAAAACGGTTCTGGTCGTGCATCACGATTTATCCACGGTTAAGGAGTATTTCGATCATGTGCTGCTGCTGAACGGTGAATTGATTGCCTCAGGACCCACCGAGGAGACGTTTACGCCGGATCATTTGCATCAGACGTATGGCGGAAGAATCGCCATGCTGGCAGATTTCGGTGCTGCTCCTGCTGGGAAGGTGTGACAAACGATGTTAACGACATTATGGCAATGGATTACCGATCCGAACTTGCAGTGGATTTTGATGGGGTCCTTGCTGCTGGGCTTAGGAAGCGGCGTTATCGGATCCTTCACCTATCTTCGCAAGCAAAGCTTGCTTGGAGATGCGCTGGCGCACGCTGCGTTGCCTGGGATCTGCATCGCGTTTATGTTAACCGGGGTCAAGTCCGTGGGCCTGTTTATGCTCGGCGCGATCCTCGCCGGGATGGCAGCGACGTTTGGGATCTCCGCAATTACTCGCTATACGCGAATCAAGCAAGATGCGGCGCTTGGTATTGTGCTTTCGGTGTTCTTTGGGATCGGGATCGTGATGCTGACGAAGATCCAACACAGCGGCAACGGGAACCAAAGCGGCCTCGATAAATACCTGTTTGGTCAGGCGGCCTCTATGATGCTCGCGGACGTCTATCTGATGGGCGCCGTATCCGTTCTGTTGATCGTAGTCTGCATTTTGCTCTTCAAAGAATTTAAGCTAGTAAGCTTCGATCCCGGCTTTGCGAGGGGAATGGGACTTAAGGTAGCCTTTCTGGAGCAATTGCTCTTGCTTATGACCGTAGTAGCGGTCGTCGTGGGGATTCAAGCAGTAGGGGTCGTACTGGTGGCTGCCTTGCTGATTACACCGGCGGTCGCCGCCCGGTACTGGACCGACGCTTTGGGTATCATGGTCGTGTTGGCCGGTGTATTCGGGGCGTTGTCGGGGGTCACCGGAACATTGATCAGTTCGACCTTATCGAATCTGCCGACCGGTCCGGTCACGGTATTAGCGGCAACCGCGTTGTTTGTCCTCTCCGCGTTGTTTGCACCAAATCGGGGGCTGCTAGCGAAATGGGTGCGCCGCTGGCGCGGCCGCAGCGAGATACAGCATCCCGCGGAGCTGGCGATGATCCGACAAGCCGGGAATGCGGTTGAAAGGGGGACGGAATAATGGCTGATTTTTGGATTATTTTGACCGGTACACTGGTGGCCGCAACATGTGGAGTTTTGGGCTGCTTTCTGGTTTTGCGGAAAATGGCCATGGTCGGGGATGCAATCAGCCACTCGGTCTTGCCGGGGATTGCCATCGCATTTCTAGTGAGCGGCTCTCGAGACTCCATGTTAATGCTCATCGGAGCGGCCGCGCTGGGATTGATCACGGTTTTCTTGATTCAGGCTTTACAGCAAAGCGGCCTGCAATCAGATGCCTCGATCGGCATCGTATTTACGGCATTGTTCGCCGTTGGCGTGATTCTAATCAGCCGGAACGCCTCTCACATTGATCTGGATCTGGATTGCGTGCTGTTTGGTGAAATTGCCTACGTGCAGTGGGACACCTGGATTTGGAACGGCTACGACATGGGGCCGGTCGCCGTCTGGATGCTGAGCGGAACGTTGCTCCTCGTGCTGGTGGCTATCCTGTTGTTCTACAAGCAGTTTAAATTGTGCGCCTTCGATCCTGCGCTGGCGGCTGCGGTTGGGATTCCGGTTGCCTTATTCCATTATTTACTGATGGGGTTGGTTTCGCTGTCAACGGTCGCTTCCTTTGAGAGCGTTGGCGCCATCCTGGTTGTCGGCATGTTGATCATTCCGGCATCGGCAGCTTACTTGCTGACCGATCGGCTGAGCGCCATGCTGGGGTACAGCGTGTTGATCGGGGTGCTTAGCGCAGCGGGCGGTTACTACGCGGCTAAATGGCTGGACGCCTCCATCGCCGGCTCGATGGTGACGGTAGCCGGCATCCTGTTCCTGCTGGCGCTTGTTTGTTCTCCGAAGCATGGCCTGATCGCCCGATTTGGCAAGCGAAATCGACCGAACGCTGCAGCGGTTTAAGGCCCCGAATCAAGCGAAAACAAACGCTATTTTTAGACCGAAAGTGACGCATTCTTGTCAAGTTGTTGCTACCAAGTTCCTTCTTCCCCGTATTACTTGATATAGTTAGCCGGCAAATGGTCCGGCCAGATCACAACTTAAGGAGAGGGATTCATATGGAGGCAGGTACACAGCAGCAGCAACATCCAAAGAAGAACACGCCCGTGGGGAAATGGATTTCAACGGCCATCATCGTCATCGTCGTGCTCATCGTTGGTTCTAACAGCTACGCGCAAGTGGAATACGGCCATGTCGGTTTATACAAAACGTTCGGGAAGTTGAATGATAATGTTTTATCTCCGGGAATGCATTTCAAAGTTCCGTTTATTCAAACCGTCATTCAGGTGAACACGCAGGTCACCAAGACGGAAACGGACACTACCGCTTCCTCCAAGGATTTACAGCCGGTTTCCACACATGTCGCCGTCAACTACTCGGTCAACAAGGATTCGGCTTACAATCTGATGAACAATATCGGCGGGAATTTCGATATGGTCATCATTAATCCGGCTGTGCAAGAGATCGTCAAAGAAGTAACGGCACGCTATCAGGCCGAAGATCTGATCGCCAAGCGCGACGTCGTAGCGGGGGAGATTAGCGAGCATTTGACCGCTCGGCTGGCGAAATACGATTTAATCGTTAACGAAATTAATATCGTCAATTTTAAATTTTCCGACGCGTTTAACCAATCGATCGAAGCGAAGCAGGTTGCTCAGCAACAAGCCTTGAAGGCCAGCAATGACCTGAAGCGGATCCAGATCGAAGCGCAGCAGAAGATCGCTCAAGCCCAAGCCGAAGCAGAGTCGCTTAAGCTGAAGAAGCAGGAGGTTACGCCGGAACTGGTACAGCTTAAACAGATCGAGGTACAGGAGAAAGCGCTGGAGAAATGGGACGGCAAGCTCCCGCAAGTGACGGGCGGCGCCACGCCATTCATCGACATCCAATCGCTGACGAACCAGCGTTAATTAAATCGAAGTTAACCCGAACCTAGCCGCCTTCCAGGGCGGCTTTTTCGGGTTTAACGGACAGTTAATCAACGGGTCTGCGCGCTTTGTCGGAACCCGGGATTATGGTAAAATGGCGGTATGCTGTCTAGAGATTAGAATCTATTGCGGATAGGGGAGCTGTCTGTTGTTGAAATACAAACTGTTGGCGCTCGATATGGATGGAACGCTGCTTAATGATGAGCATCGAATTACGCCCGAGACGGAACGCTGGATTCGGAAGGCCGCTGCCGCCGGGGTGCATGTCTGCTTGTCGACGGGACGCGGGTACCAGGAGGCGGTTCCGTACGGTGATCAATTAGGCCTGGGTACGCCGATGATAACGGTGAACGGAAGTGAGGTCTGGAAGTCGCCGCATGAGTTGTATCGCAGAGTGTTGCTTGATCGGTCATTGGTTTCGCGAATGTACGACATTTCCCGGGAAAAGATGGTCTGGTTTTGGGCATACGCCGTCGAGGGCAGCTATAACGAAACAAATTGGCAACCCGAATTATTGGAACAAAATCATTGGATGAAGTTTGGTTATTTTACCGAGGACGATGAGGTGAGAGGAGATATTTTACGGCAGCTGCAGGAAATGGGCGGCCTTGAAATTACGAATTCGTCCCCGCACAATCTGGAAATCAATCCGAAGGGAATCAGTAAAGCCAGTGGAATCGACACGGTTTGCGGACTGCTGGGGCTGGAGATGTCCGAAGTCGTGGCGGTTGGGGACAGTCTGAATGACTTGGCCGCGATCGAGGTTGCGGGGCTCGGCGTAGCGATGGGCAACGCGCAGGAAGCCGTGAAGGAGAAGGCGGATGTCGTAACCACGTCGAATAATGAAGACGGAATTGCCTGGATAATTCGGGATTATATATTGACGGGAGAGTGAGAAAATGGCATTGACCGTACTTGGCTGGATTCTGGTAGTTGTCCTATTTGCCGTGGGTATGGCCGGAGCGGTGTATCCCGTATTACCCGGGGTGCTCGCCGTTTATTTTGCCTTTTTCGTGTACGGTTGGTTTTTCTCGTTTGAACCTTTTGGGTGGTTCTTCTGGATCCTGCAAACGCTGATCGTCGTCGTTCTGATGGTGGCGGATTATGCGGTGGGAGCTTGGGGGGTCAAGAAATTCGGCGGCAGCAAGCTGTCAGTGTGGCTTAGCACGATCGGCATTATCATCGGCCCGTTTATGATTCCAGCCTTCGGGTTGGTGCTGGGTCCGCTCCTTGGTGCGATGATCGGGGAATTGATCAAAGGTGAATCGCTGTCCAAGTCGTTTAAAGTCGGTGTCGGCTCGGTTGTCGGCTTGTTTAGCAGCATCGTTGTTAAGGTGATCCTACAGTTGGTCATGATCGTCATCTTCATCATTTGGATTGTTGCATTTTAACCTATATCTCATCAGAGCACTCATCAGGATTGCGGGAAAGAAGGAATTGGTTTTGTCCAAGAAGGAATCGTTTGTTAAAGGTACGTTAATTTTGGCGGGGGCCGCGCTGATCGCGAGGGTGCTCGGCCTGTTCCAGCGCGTGCCGTTGGAGCACATTCTCGGAGATATCGGGAACGCGTCGTATTCACAAGCGAATGCGGCTTATTTCATGCTGTTAACTTTAGCGACGGCAGGCATTCCGAGTACGCTGAGCAAAATGGTGTCGGAGCGGCATGCGCTGAACCGGCCCGAGGAAGCGCGTCGCGTCTATCAGGCGGCATTGCTATTTGCAGGCGTGGCAGGCGTCGTTATGTTCGCGTTACTGTTTGTTCTTGCGCCTTATTATGCCGAGGCTTCCGGCGTTCCGGAATCGGTTGTTGCGATTCGTGCCCTGGCTCCAGCACTGCTGCTATTCCCGCTGATTGCGATCATTCGTGGCTACTTACAGGGTCGGAATATCATGATCGCGGGCGGGGTTTCGCAGGTGATTGAGCAAATCGTGCGGGTGGCTACCGGCATTATTTTAGCTTTTGTGCTGTTCCATTGGGGATACTCGGGCGAGCAAATAGCAGCCGGCGCGACATTTGGCGCGGTGCTCGGCGGGGTGGCCGCGCTGGTCGTCATGTTGGTGTACAGCATGAAATTGTCGCGGAAGGACCAATCCGCTGGGCAAGAGAAGATGGAAAAGACCACCGGACGGATGTCCTTTAAACGGATCTATGCGGAGATTTTTAAGCTATCGATTCCGATCGTGCTCACCGCACTCGCGGTTCCGGCGGTGAACTTCATCGATAACTCGATCCTGAAGCCGCTGCTAACCGGACAAATCGGTTCCGGACAAGCTACGTATATCCTCGGTATTCTTGGGAATCGTGCGCAGATGATCGCCGGTATTCCGCCGATTTTGGCGATTGCGCTAAGCCAATCGCTGGTGCCTATTATCTCCGCTGCTTACGCGCGGAAGGATCAGGAGCATCTGCAGCGCCAGGTAACGTTGGCGATGCGGGTTGCGGTGCTGAGCGGGATGCCGATCATCCTTGCGTTGGGCACCGCGGCTTATTCCGTGAACGGGCTGCTGTTTAGCACCCGGGACGGCAGCAGCATTGTGGCTCTGCTGACGTTCGCGACGATTTTTCAAATCACGATGATGACCAGCAACTCGATTCTGCTTGGAGTAGGTAAAGCCAATTTATCGATGGTACACGTGGCAATCGGGATTCTTGTGAAGCTGGCGGCCAGCTATGTGCTTGCTCAGTTCTGGGGGATATATGGCATCATTATCGCCACCGGTCTCTGCTTCCTCGTAATTACGCTGCTGAATGTACGGGCGATGAAGCAGATCGTTCCATTCTCGCTGATGGGCAGCCGTTGGGGCGGGTTCGTACTGACGATTGTCGCGTTGTCGGGTGTGGGATATGGCTTGAATCAAGCGGGGATCCAAATGGTGGATCTGATGCCGGCGCGCGTCGCTTTCTTCCTGACCTGCTGCATCGTTGGCGTGGCGGTTGTCGCGCTGTATCCGGTGCTTCTCATCCTGTTGCGCGTCATCCGGAAGGACGAGCTGGCCGGTTATCCGGCACCGCTTCGCAAAGTGCTGTCCCCGTTGATGCGGTTGCAGCGCGGAGGCCGACAGGTGGGATAAAACAAGATCGGCGGCCCGCCCGCCTTCATTCTATCGATTGGCGCCTTTTTGCATGATTATCCCTTTGGTTCAGGTCAGGGAGTTTATATGTCGCTTTTACACCATTATCCCTTTGGCTCAGTTGGGGAGTTGTATGTCGCTTTTACACCATTATCCCTTTGGTTCAGGTTGGGGAGATTGTATGTCACTTCTGCACCATTATCTCTTTGGTTCAGGTCGGGGAGTCGTATGTCACTTATGCACCATTATCCCTTTGGCTCAGGCCAGGGAGGAGATGTTGCTGCTGGGATACACCAATTCCCTTGTAAATTCAGCTCCCTGATCATACGGGATAATGGTGAAAAGAGCCGACCAGAGGAGGCGCCCAAGGCTGCCCAGGCAACCCAAGCGCCCCGCGGGTCAGCGGTCTTCCACCGCATCGTGCACCAATGCGGTCTCGAGGATGCCGTTCCTGTGCGACCGGCTGATGTCGCACAGGAACGGCGCCTTCGGCGCGCTGATGCCATCCAGCGCGCGGGTATCCTTGAGCCAATCCTCCCGGGAGATTGGCTCATAGGCGGTGTCGCCCCAAGCGCTCAGCAGCTTGGGGCTGTAGAGACGCTGGCCCGGCGGCAGCGTCTCTTGTTCCAGAAGCTCTGACCCCTGCACCTTGGCGGTCAGAGCATCTTCCAAATTGGCCGTGAACAGTTCCGGCCAATAATCCGCCCGCGAGCCGCTATGCGGCACGCTCGCGGCGAACCGCTCCGCGCCGCTGCGCACGGCGCGGTAGCCCATAAGCATCGCGTAGAGGCTTTTGCCTAACGCGATGCGGGCCGGCAGGCTGCCGAAGTCGGAGACGGTGCGCCCCGCAAGGCGGCGCGCCTCGCCCCCGGCAGCCTCGTCTTCCGCCTGTTCACTCAGCGGGAACACCACCTGGTTTAATCCGGCCAGGCTGAACAGGCGAAAGTTCATTTTACCCGTCACATGCTTCTGGAAGTAAGGATGGCGTACGACGCGTTTTTCGATATAATTCTGCTCATTGATGATCAGTCCCACGGTGAGCAAGGCACTGCCGCGGTCGATCCAAAACCGTTCCCAGAATGGGCGCATAAACCCGGATACGTGAAAATACGGCAGCAGGTGGAACCGACTAGCGCCAAGCTCCCGGCTCTTCATGTACAACCTTAGCTGCGGGTAGGCATCTTGGAAGATCAACGCGTTGCTGCGCTCTAGAAACCGATAGGTCAGCCGCTTCTCCTCAGCGTCGACCACATCGGCGATCCGGCTGCTGTGCAGGTCCGTCATGTTCCAGCCGGCATTCCGCGAGACCATGTGCGCGAGAAAAGCCCAATGCAGCTCCGGGCAGGCTTGATAGCAGGCAAGATAAGCCGCGGTTCGGCTGATATTGCTCGCCCCGGCTACGCGAGTTTCCTCTGCAATGGTTTCGGCAAGTCGTAAATCCTCGGCGCTGTACTCCTCCCCTGCTGGCATAGGCCTAGACGACGTGTTGCGCCGTAGTTGTTCTTCGATATCGTTAATCACCGTGCGGGCAGCCGCTTCGTTCCAACCTAGAGAAACCGTCTCTTTCCGCATTCGGGACGAATCGGAGAGGGAAGCGGTTTTGCTTCTGAGCATAGACGAAAATGCGGCGGGCAGGCGGAACATCAATCGCCGCAAATTGATGGCTTTCCCCTTGGTCTGGCGAGAATTCTCCATTGTGTTTCCGCCCTCCCTTCTTCCCGAACTGCGAATATTTGGCGGCCAACAAGACATACTACGGTATTAGTAATTAGTATGTCCGAAACATTTGACTTCCACTCCCGCTTTTGGTTGACTAGAAGTACCTGAAGGAAAGGAAGGATGGCCTTATGAAAAAAATAACGTCTCCCGCGGAGTTTCAAGTCAGCATCCAATCCAGCAACCTGATCGTAGCGGTGTTCAAAGCGGACTGGTGTGGGGATTGCAAATTTATAGATCCGTTTATGCCAGATGTCGAGGAGAAATACGCAGGCCGGTTAACGTTGATCGAGGTGGATGTCGATCAGGTCGGCGATGTCAGCCAGGAGCAGAACATTCTGGGCATCCCGAGTTTCGTCGCCTATACTGACGGCCGCGAACTGGTTCGGTTCGTGAACAAGCTACGCAAATCCCGCGAGGAAATTGAAAATTTCCTGAACAAAGCGTTGGACGTGTACCATACGCTGCATGACACGCCGGAAACACGGGATACACTGTAAAAATCCATTATATTCCTCACACCGCCGTCAGGGTTTCCCTTGCGGCGGTGTCTATTTTTCAACATTTTCTATGAAAGAAGTTAGTTGATCGGTTATAATGAAAAGGATTTATCGATTAACTAAAAGGTGTGAACCGTTTGAATACGAAATATTTGAAATGGCTCAGTTACGCGTCCTGTTTTGTCATGTTTCTGGCCACATTAGGGGGCAGCGTCGTGACCAAGACGGAATCGGGATTGGGCTGCGGCAACGATTGGCCGCTTTGTCACGGTAAATTTGTTCCTGCTCATACACTTGCTTCGATGATCGAATATTCCCACCGTGCCGTCAGCGGGGCGGCCGGATTGGTCTCTTTGGCGGCGTTTGTCGCCTTTTGGTTGTATCGGAAGAACCGTAAAGACCTCCAGATCTATTCCCTGCTTGCGCTCATCTTCGTTATGGTACAGGCCGTTATGGGAGCGATGGCGGTGATCTATCCTACGTCGTCTGCCGTCATGGCGCTGCATTTTGGGTTCTCGTTGATCGCCTTCGCGAGCTCGATCATGCTGGTGCTGGGCGTTCGCCAGGAGGAGCGTGGACAAGTTAATGCGCAGTCTTCTGACTATGCGCCTTCGGCTCGGGTTTCTAAGGCGTTCCGTAACCTGACCTGGATAGCGACCGGCTACACCTATATCGTTGTCTATATCGGCGCGTATGTCAGCCATACGGACTCAGCCGGCGGTTGCAGCGGTTGGCCGCTGTGCAACGGGCAACTCGTTCCCGAACTGTCCGGGGGGGAAGGCATCGCCTTTCTGCACCGGGTTGCGGCCGCTTTGTTGCTGGTCGTAATAGCCACGGTAGGTCACTTTGCCTTCCGCAAGCATCCCGATCTGCCGGAAATCCGCAAGCTGGGTGTCGCCGCAACGCTGCTGGTGATCGTCCAGGTGTTCACCGGGGCCACCATTGTGCTGACCTTAAACAACTACGATGTTTATTTGTTCGCTTCGCTCGCGCACATTATCGTATTGGCCGCTTTATTCGGAGTCCTTTGCTATTTAAGCGTCCGGACTTGGCAGTTGAGCCGAACATCCGAGGTACAGGCGCCGTCGGACGGCAAGGCGGTTTGACAACGCGATTGTCATGAATCTGTAGAATGACGGAGGCTTAAGCGACTGCATGGATAAGGTATACTTTTGTCTATAAGCAAACGTTATGTGAGGAACGGACGACAATTCCGTCTTTTATAGGAGGACAACAAGATGAGTTACAAGAACCTGCGGCAATGGATCGATGCGCTGCAAAAAGAAAACGACCTCGCCATCATCGACGTGCCGGTCGATCCCTATCTGGAGTTGGCCGAAATTCACCGGCGGGTCATTGATGACGGCGGCCCCGCTTTGCTGTTTACCAATGTCAAAGGAACGCCGTTCCCGGTGGCAACCAACCTGTTTGGAACACCTCGCCGGGTGGAAATGGCTTTTGGCCCTCGGCCCGAGATGCTTGCTAACCAACTGGTCGAGGCGATACATAAATTGCTGCCGCCAACGCCCAAAGCGATTTGGAATGAGCGGGGGCTGATTCGCGACGTTTTGAAGGTCGGTATGAAAACCGTGTCCAAGAACGAAGCCCCGATCCTCGAAGTCTGCCGGACGGAAACGCCTTTGAAGGATTTACCGAAAGTGACGAGCTGGCAGAAGGACGGGGGCCCGTTTATCACGCTGCCGCTCGTGTATACGGAAAATCCGCTACAGCCGAAAGAAAATAACCTGGGGATGTACCGGATTCAGCTGTACGACGATCAGACGACCGGAGTGCACTGGCAGATCCAGAAAGGCGGAGGGTTCCACTACCACGAAGCCGAGAAACGCGGGGAGCCTTTGCCGGTTTCCGTATTCCTGGGCGGCCCGCCGGCCATGGTGGCCTCGGCTATTTCGCCGGTTCCCGAGCATTTGTCCGAGTTGCTGGTCGCTTCTTTCATCCTGGGCGAAAAGCTCCCGATGGCAGAGAATCCGCTGGGCGGCCACCGGATTCCGGCCGAGTCGGAATTCGCAATATCTGGGCTCGTACCGCCGCACGAACGCCGACTTGAAGGTCCGTTCGGCGATCATTTCGGCTATTATTCCTTGCAACATGAATTCCCGGTGCTGCACGTGAACCATATGTGGCATCGGAAGAATGCGATCTATCCGGCAACAATCGTCGGCAAACCGCGGCAAGAGGATTACTACCTAGGCGATTTCCTGCAAAAGCTGCTATCGCCAGCGTTCCCGATCGTGATGCCTAATGTTCGCTCCCTTTGGACGTACGCGGAGAGCGGATTCCATGCCTTGAGCTCGGCCGTGGTTCGCGAGAGTTACTCCCGCGAAGCCCTCGTATCAGCGTTCCGCATCCTGGGGGAGGGCCAGCTGTCGCTGACGAAATTCCTCATGCTGACGGACAAGCTGATCGATTTGGCGGATTTCCGCCTGCTGCTCAAAACGGTGCTGGAGCGTTTCGATCCACGTACGGATCTGTTTATTCTCAACAACACGTCGCATGACACGCTGGATTATACCGGCCATAAACTGAATCATGGCAGCAAGGCGATATTGATCGGCGTTGGGGATCCTGTACGTGAGCTGCCGCGTGCGTATGACGAAGGCGAGATCGCCGAAATCCGTTCAATCCAAGTTTTTCATGACGGATGTCTTGTCGTTTCCGGTGCATCCTATGAGGACGAGCCGGAGCTTGCCGAACGGTTGCTTGGCCGTCTTCGCGAACGCGGGACCGCCTGGCCGTTTGTGGTACTGGTGGACAACGCCGAGGCAGCGGCCCATGATCAGACGGCGTTTCTATGGACAGTGTTTACACGGTTTAATCCGGCCAGCGATATTTACGCTGCTTCCGAAATACGCCAACATCACCTGTCCTACGGTCTGCCGCTGGTTATCGATGCCCGCATGAAGCCGGGTTATCCGGATGAGCTGTTCCCGCAAGAGGACATCGTCTCCTTGGTGGATCAACGTTGGAAATCCTACTTTCTGTGAAACGGGGTATGCCTATGCTGCGAAGCTTGCTTGGCGAGCCGCCTCGGCAAAACGAGGGTCGGCTAGCTGAAACGATCGACGCGATGGTGCAAACGATCAAGCTGCTGCAAAAGGAAATCAAAGAGCATCAGGATCCTTCACACGATTTCCGCAAGCTGGAGATTTGGGTACACGGCTTGATCTCTTCGTTGGATGAACTCGAACAATCTTTGTTTGCCGCCGCCTTTTTCCGCAAAAAGGTGCGGACGGAATCTGTCGAAGACATGGATCCGGTTGAGCGGTCCGATTATGCGAGATACGTCTATTTTTACAAGGACGGCTTCATCCGCGTATTCTCGGCGCTGGACAAGCTGGGAACGGTGCTCAACGAATTGTTCGATTTGAAAACCTCGAAGATAAAGATGCATTTCTCTTATTTTACCGTGCTGCGCCAGTTCGCTTATCTGAAGACCCATACCGAGCTTGGGAATCAGTTGATCGCCATTAAAGAGACCTACCGGGAATCCCTGGGTGTTCTGCGCCGGCGGAGAAACACGGAGATTCATTACATGAACTCGGAGATGAAGGACGATCTGTGGCAGCGTCATCAGGCGTTGTTCGGGAAAGTCGCCCTGGAGGATCTGGATCAGCATATCCGCGAACTGGAACAGGGATACCGTATGGTTTGCGACACGTATTTCACGGTGTTTGACTACATTAATCAACGTTGGAAAAAAATAGCGGCGGTTTGATTGATCCGCCGTTCCTATTTTTTCTCTTTACAAAATGGGCAAAACTCATTATACTCATCAATAGTTTCAATTAACGACTCTACAATTTCATATTTTTCTTATCGAGAGAGGCGGAGGGAAAGGCCCGATGAAGCCCAGCAACCGATTCACCCGTGATGCGGAAGTTTGATTCCGCTGAAAGTCATGGGACCGAATGTCATGGTGCTAATTCCTTCAAAACCAATGCGTTTGTGAGCAGATGGTTTTGGCAGATGAGAAGGCATTGTCTTTACGTAAAGAGAGCCCTTTGAATCTGTAGGGCTCTTTTCTGTTTTTTCATACGCCGGTCGATAATTGTCTATGCTAGGAACAGGAGGTTAGCCGATTGATCGAACTTAAAGGGATTACCAAAATATATGGCACCAAAAAAACGGCGACCACCGCGCTGTCCGGGTTGAACCTTAGCGTTCGCAAAGGCGAAATCTTCGGCGTTATCGGTCACTCCGGCGCCGGCAAAAGCACCTTAATCCGTTGTATCAATTTGCTGGAACGTCCGACCGAAGGCGAGGTGTGGGTCGGCGGGGTTGAGCTCACGAAGCTTGGCAAGCGCGAGCTTCAGCAGCAGCGCCGCAAAATCGGCATGATTTTTCAACATTTCAACCTGCTCTCCTCGGCGACCGTATACGATAATATCGCATTTCCGCTTACGCTGATCGGAATGCCGAAGGCGGCGATTGCGGAGAAAGTAAACGAGCTGCTTACCTTGGTCGGATTGGAGGAGCATCGTCATAAGTTTCCGGCGCAGCTGTCCGGCGGTCAGAAGCAGCGGGTTGGAATCGCCCGAGCGCTGGCCAGCGACCCCGACGTATTGCTGTGCGACGAAGCCACCTCGGCGCTGGATCCGCAGACGACGGACTCCATCCTGAAGCTGCTGCTTGACATCAACAAGCGATTCCAATTGACGATTCTGCTGATTACGCATGAAATGCATGTCATCCAGAGCATCTGCGATCGGGTGGCGGTCATTCACGAAGGCGGCATCGTGGAGCAAGGTCCGGTGACGGAAGTGTTCCTGAAACCGAAGCACATGGTGACCCGGGAGTTCATTCACCGGGAGGCGGCGGGGGAAGAAGGCGTGAGACTGGCGGCTTCCGTACCGCATCCGGAGTGGTCCAGGCTGGTGAAAATCACGTTCCTGGGCGCGAAAACTTATGAATCGGTGTTGTCCCAGGTCGTGCGGGAAACCGGCGTCAACTTCGCCATCCTGCAAGGAACGATCTCCACGATCAAGGATACTCCGTATGGTCAACTGACCGTATCGTTCGAAGGCGAAGACGACCGGGTAGAGCGCACGCTGTCGCTCTTGCGGGAACGCGATCTTGACGTGGAGGTGATCGAGTAATGAGAGGACTGGACCTCGGAGCCATTGATTGGTCGGAGATGGGCACAGCTACGCTGGATACCTTGCAGATGATGGGGTATGCAACCTTGTTCACCTTCGTGATCGGGCTCCCGCTCGGGGTATTGCTGTTCACCTTCTCGCGTTCCCAATCCTTGGTATTAGGATGGGTTTACCGGTTGATTTCGCTGATCGTGAACATTCTTCGCTCGGTACCGTTCATCATCCTGATCGTCGCCTTGATTCCGGTCACGCGGACCCTCATGGGCGTATCCACCGGCGTGGAAGGCACGATTCCGCCGCTGGTGATCGGGGCAGCCCCGTTCTTCGCGCGTCTGGTGGAAACGGCGCTGCGCGAGGTTGACCGCGGGGTAATTGAAGCTTCCCAGGCGATGGGAGCTTCCACCTTCCAGATCATCCGCAAGGTGCTGCTCCCGGAATCGCTGCCCGGCTTGATCGCAGGCATGACGATTACCGTGGTCACGCTGGTGTCGTATACCGCGATGTCAGGCATGGTAGGCGGAGGCGGACTCGGTGACCTGGCGATCCGTTACGGGTATTACCGGTACGAAACGGGCGTCATGATCGTTTCGGTGATCTTCATGGTGATTCTGGTGCAAGTACTGCAAATGCTGGGAGACCGGCTAGTGATCTTTTTTACGCGGAAATAAGGAAATCCTAAATAGATAGAAGTATCCTTATTCAAAAAACACTCTTAAGGGGGAGAACCTGCAATGAAAAAATGGACATTATCTTTACTTACACTCGTGTTGGTGTTGGTGTTGGCCGCTTGCGGCAGCAATAACGCCGCCAATAACGGAGCTGAAGGTAACACGGCTGGAAATACATCGGCTGCTGAGGGGAATGCAGCGAATGCTGGGAACCAAACGGCAGCAGAGCCGGTGAAGCTGGTTGTAGGTGCTACCGTACCGCATGCCGATATTCTGAAGTTTATCGCGCCGAAGCTGAAGGAAGAAGGCGTGGAGCTGGAAGTGAAAGAGTTTACCGACTATGTGCAGCCGAACGTACAGCTGTATGAAAAAGAGCTGGACGCGAACTATTTCCAGCATCAGCCTTACCTGGACGAGCAAAATGCCCAAAACGGGTTTGACCTCGTTTCGGTCGTAGGCGTTCACGTTGAACCGTTTGGCGCTTACTCGAACAAATATAAATCCACGGAAGAAATTCCGGACGGCGCCAAAGTGGCGATCCCGAACGACCCGACCAATGGCGGTCGCGCTCTGCTGCTGCTGCAGAAGCAAGGGTTGATTAAACTGAAGGACGAAGCTGGAATTACGGCAACGCAGAAGGACATCGTGGAAAATCCGAAAAACCTGAAAATCATCGAAACCGACGCAGCCATGTTGCCTCGCCAATTGGCCGAAGTGGATCTGGCGCTGATCAATACGAACTATGCGCTGGAAGCGAAACTGAATCCGACGAAGGATGCTTTGTTCATCGAAGATAAGGAATCGCCGTACACGAACATTCTGGTTGCCCGTCCTGATAATAAGGATTCCGAAGCAATCCAGAAGCTGGCGAAAGCTCTGACTTCCGATGAGGTTAGAACGTTCATCAACGACACGTACCAAGGCGCTTTGGTACCGGTATTCTAAGTAGTAAAGAAGCAGACATGTCCCGCTGCGTTGTGCAGCGGGTTTTTTTTATCTTACTCTTTTACGGTCAGTTAGGCACGCCCACCCTCTCTCAACTGCAAAACTGCAGTTCATTTTCGGTAAATCTCCGATTATTGGCCAATGAAAGGTAAAAGTACATCTCGTTGGAGGTGAATCGGCCCCAAGAGACCGTTTTGACGTGAATTCAACTGCACTTTTGCATTTGAACACGATGGTTAGGGGATTTTGGGTGATATTCAACTGCACTTTTGCATTTGGGTGAGCGTTGGCAACGGCAGTTTGTGGGAATCCCTCAAATCTTTTATACTTAAGGGTAACTGCACCTGGGAGGAGGAGAACAACGTTGCACGGCAAAGTCGCCTTAATTACCGGAAGCGCGAAAGGCCTCGGGAAGAAAACAGCGCTGACCCTAGCAGAGCAAGGGTGCCATATTGCACTAAATTACGTACATAGCGAAGCGGAAGCGCTCTCTCTCCGATCGGACATCGAGCGACTTGGCGTACGTTGTATCGCAGTGCAAGCCGATGTATCGAGCCGGGAGCAAAGCGAGGAACTGGCTCGTCAGGTGAACGAGCAGTTGGGGACCATTGATATTCTGGTCAACAATGCCGGACCGTTTATTCGGGAACGCAAGCTGTTTGCCGATTACAGCCAGAGCGAAGTGTTGGGCATGATCGAGGGGAATTTGGTCGGCAGCCTGCTGCTGGATCATCTCGTGCTGCCGGGGATGCGGGAGAAGAGATGGGGGCGGATCATCCATTTCGGGTTTGGTCATGCCTCCGAGTCGCGCGCCTGGCCCCACCGGGCCGTTTATGCGGCAGCCAAAACCGGGCTTGTGTCCTTTACGAAGACGCTGGCCGTCGAGGAGGCGCCTTATGGCATCACGGTGAACATGGTTTGCCCGGGGGATATCCGCGGGGGCCACAAGGAGATGTCGATCCATGAAGTCCGCGGACTTCAGGATGGGGAGACGCCGCTGGGACGGCCGGGAAGCGGGGAGGATATCGCCCGCGTGATCGCATTTTTGTGCCATACGGACTCCGATTTTATCACTGGCAATATCATGGATATCTCTGGGGGGCTTGACCCGATCCGACCATGGATTAAACCCTCCTGAACCAACAAAAAACCCGGCCTTCCGGCAATTTGCCGGGGGCCGAGTTCGTTTAAACCCTCCTGCTGAAGAGCTAATCATTCATGGATTGCAAAGTTAGAATACTTGAACGACCTCTTCCACGCCTTCTACTTCTTCAAACAGGGCGCGTTCGATCCCGGCTTTGAGGGTGATGGTGGAGCTTGGGCAGCTACCGCAGGCACCCATCAATTTCAGCTTCACGATGCCGTCTTCAACGTCGACGAGTTCAACGTCGCCACCGTCACGCTGCAGGAAAGGCCGCAGTTTGTCCAAAACTTCTAATACTTCATCATACAATTGATCTTGTACGCTTTCACTCATTGTATTCAACTCCTTTCTTGCCTTATTATATTACAAAAAGTCAAAAATTTAAATGCTTCTTCATGGGGAGGACGGAAGATGAAACCGATCCTTGAATTTTGTGCGAATAACGCCAGTTTAGGTACAGGGGAAGCGATCCGGCAAGTGAAGGAACAAGTGGATTGCGACGTATATGAATACGGCTGCCTAACCGCTTGCGGTACCTGTTATCTGTTCCCGTACGTGCTGGTTGACGGGGAGCAGGTAGAAGGGGAAGACGCTGAGCAGCTCGCGGAACGGATCCTGCAAAAAATCAGGGAGACACATCCGGAGGCCACTTGAGGCCTTGGCTACGCTCCCTTCCTTCGTTTATCCAATATGATGTTTGGACATCCATAGTACGCCGCTTTTGAGCAGACGCGGGACGCGGCCTGTAACCTGCGCTCGGCCCATCAGGCCGAACCCGGCTTTTTTGCCTAACGAGCCCAGCGTTCCCTTAAGCTTAATCTGCGATAACCGCGGCGTCTCCCCCCGCCATAAAGCCCCGGTAATTTGTCCGATCTGAGCGCCTTGGGCTTCGGCCGCCTGGGCGCTCGGCGAGAAGGGCAAGCTTGCGCAATCGCCGCAGACGAACACCTCAGGGTGTTCGGGAATCTGATAAAATTCATTCAATAGAACGCGTCCTTGCCGATCTTTGGTTACGTCCAGTGCTTGTACGATCGCTGCCGGTTGAATCCCGGCCGTCCACACGGTCACATCGGAGTCGATTTTCCCTTGCTCATGGTGAATCACGTCGCATTCCACGGCCTGAATCGAAATCATCGATCGCATCTCGACGTCATTCTCGTGGAACCATTTGGCGACATAATCGGACACCTTCGCCGGAAAAGCGGAAAGCAAGCGAGAGCCGCGGTCGATGATCGAAATGTTCAAATCCGGACGGCTTTCCCGCAACTCGGCGGCTAATTCCACGCCGCTTAGTCCTCCGCCAACGATGTTGATTTTCCCATAGGGTTTCGTATTGTTCAGCCGCATATAGGTTTCACGAGTCGAAGCAAACGACTGGATACTGCACGAAAACTCGGCAGCGCCGGGGACATGGTGATAGTTATCGGTACAACCTAATGCGATGACGAGCTGGTCATATTCCAGCGGATCCCCCTCCGCGAAATGAATCAACTGCCGGTCCATGTCGACGGCTTCAACTTCGCCGTATGTCAGAACCAGGCCGGGGTAAGCGGTAAAGGGGACGCGCAATTCATAATCGCTGGCCGTCCCGGCCGCCAGCGCATAATATTCGGTCTTCAGGCTCTGGTAAGGCATCCGGTCGACCAAGACGACTTGCACATCCGAAGGAATAGGAGCTTTATACAGCTCATGAATGACGGCCGTCCCCCCATATCCTCCTCCAAGCACAACGAATTGCCTCATACGTGACGATTCCCCTTTTTTGCCGTGAAATTGCCGCGGGCTCACTGCCGGACGGAATTATTCGTATACCCGAAGCTCGTTGTAGAAGGTATCCCGTTCAACTGGGATGCGTCCAGCACCTTTAACTAGCCAGATCAATTCCTTTAACGTCAGCCCTTCCGGGGTTTGCGCGCCGGCCGCATGACTGATTTGCTCTTTCAGGATCGTGCCGTGTACGTCTGAAGCGCCAAAGGTCAACGCCACTTGCGTCAACTGAACGCCGATATTGATAAAGTAAGCTTTGATGTGCTGAATGTTGTCCAGCATCAACCGGCTGATGGCAATCGTCTTGAGATCCTCGTAAGCCGAGTTGCGGCGCATAATGCTGGCGTTCTTATTGCGCGGCTGCATGGACAGGGGGATAAAGACCTGGAACCCGCCCGTTTCGTCCTGCAGGTCGCGGATTTGAATCATATGGCGGATCCGGTCCTCATAGGATTCGATTGAGCCATATAGCATGGTGGTTGGCGTTCTCATTCCGAGCTGGTGCGCGGTCCGATGGACGTCCAGATATTGGTCGACGTTGGCTTTCTCGACCTTCATCTTCTCCCGGTACTGGTCGGACAAAATTTCCGCGCCGCCGCCGGTTAATGATTCAAGGCCGGCTGCCTGCAATTGAAGCAGCACTTCCTTCGTGCTCAGGCCGCTGATCCGAGTGAAGAATTCGATCTCCGCCGCCGTATAGGCCTTGATCGTGACGTTCGGGAAATTCTCTTTCATCGCTTTAAGAGAATCAACGTAATATTGGAACGGAACATGGTTGTTATGCCCGCCTACGATATGAAACTCGCGGACGCCCGGGGTGATATGCTGCTTGACGTAAGCGACCATTTCCTCCCCGGAAAGCGTATAAGCCCCTTCTTCTCCTTGATCCTTGCGGAAGCTGCAAAATGCACAGTGGGATTCGCAGACGTTCGTGAAGTAGAGGCTCATATTTTCGATGAAATACACTTTCTTGCCGTTCTTGCGCAAATTCACTTCATTGGCTAATTGTCCAATGGTCAATATATCATCGCTTTCATATAAATAAACACCGTCTTCGAGGGTGAGACGTTCGCCTTGCCGGACTTTGTCCACAATTTCGGCCATTCTCTTATCGGTGTTTGGGGTGACTACAGTAAACATGACGTTCCCTCCGTTTCCAAATGCATGAAATGCCTCGTATTCTAACTGTATGAATTACCTACCTATTATAAACCTCACATCCCAAGCGGGCAATAAGACTTAGGAGAAGAAAAGGAATTGGCAACAAGAAATATCACCATTTGTTGAGCGGGAGGGGGAGAAGGAGTATAATTTATGTATAGTTGACGAACTTTTAAGGAGTGAGTACACGATGATTACCATTAGCGACAGCGCCATGGCGCGGATTAAAGATATGTTAGAAGAAGAAGAAACCCCAAACATGTTTCTGCGAGTCGGAGTAAATCCCGGTGGCTGCAGCGGCTTCTCCTATGGCATGGGTCTCGATGATCAGGAGAGCGAAGAGGATGTCTACCTGGACATCAAAGGGCTTAAGGTAGTTGTAGATAAGGAGAGCGTCCGCTTCTTGAACGGCCTGGAGATTGACTTCAAGGAATCCGGCATGAGCGGCGGGTTCACCATCCACAACCCGAACGCCATCGCCACCTGCGGCTGCGGCCAATCGTTCCGCTTTAAGGACGAGGAAGGTCAACCGCAAGCTTGCGATTGATACGAAGAACGCATATAGAGGGACTCTTCCATCTGGAAGAGTCCCTCTTGTTTATTGCGGCAATTTGTCCTCGGTCGCGGGATCTACATTTTGGTCAGTAACAGGACCATCTGTCTCCTCGTACAAATGGGAGCGCCGTTCGAACCATTGAAACAAATGGGTGAAGATGACCTTTAACACGGCGTAACCCGGCACGGCTAGGATGACGCCCAGCACGCCAAACAGATTGCCCGCGGTCAGGATGACGAAAATGATCGTAATCGGATGGACGCGCAGCGTCTTCCCCATGATTTGCGGCGAGATGAACTTGCCTTCGATCAGCTGGACGACTGTCCACACGACGATCAGCTTCAACAGCATGATCGGTGACGTGACGATGGCAACGATGATCGCCGGCGTAATCGCGATGGCCGGTCCGAGGTACGGTACGATGCTCGTGAATGAAGCGATGATGGCGAGTGTCAGGGAGTAATCCAGGCCGATGATCAGAAAGCCAACGTACATCAGCGCCCCAATACAGAAGCTGACGATGATTTGCCCGCGGATGTAGGAGCTGATTTGGCCATTCATCTCGGTCATCACGTGATGGGTTTGATCACGGAAGCGGACAGGCACATAACGCAGGATGAATTTCGGCAGTTTCTTGCCGTCCTTTAACAGATAAAATAAAATGAACGGCACGGTGACAATCGCCAGCACGACGTTCTTGATCGCGCCCAGAAATCCACCGAGACCCGACCAGGCGTTGTTCAGTAGGGAATTTCCTTGCTCGGACAACGAGTTCGACAGGTCCTCGAGATTAAAGCCGGTAGACTCTTGGACCTGATGGTAAAAGTTGCTGCCGATCAAGCTTTCGAACTGCCGCTGGACCTCTGCAATATATTTCGGCAAATTTTCGATTAAACTCGTGATCTGCTCCTGAACTAACGGGATAACGGTCATAATCAGCACCGTAAGGATCCCTGCGATAAACAGATACAAGCCGGTAATGGTGTAGACTCGGCGGACTCGCTTAGTCTCCAGCCAATCGACCAGCGGGTTCAGCAGATAATAGATCGCCCCGGTCAGCAGTATCGGCAGCAGTACGGTTTTTAACAGTACCGTAAGCGGTTTGAACACAAACGGGATTTTGGCGAATACCAGAATGTTTAAGCCAATCAGTAAAACGACGAGCAGAAATACCACGAATCGGTTATTTAGAAAAAACCTCTTAAATCGGTCTCCCCAGGGTTGCGTACTTCCCATGCCTTTTGACCCTCCTGTATCTTCCTTTGCTATCCAAGCTACGATGAATTCTATGTAGTAATACGTATAAAAGGGAGTTGGTTTCCACAATTTTATGGAAAAAAGCCCGGCCCTCGCCCGCAGGCGCTGATCCGAGCCTTTTATCAGCGGTCAGGCGGTTGCCCCAACCCGTTTTAGAAAAATTGCCGGTTCACCATCATGACGACCAGGGAGGCGGCGGCCAGGGAAAAAACGATACATCCCATTCCGAGGCCTTTGCGCGTCGTCTTGGCCATTTTCAAGCCCGTGAGGAACAAAGCGACGGTGATGCCTGCCAGCACCAGCGACATGGCGATCATGGCAAACCAGTACAGCACTTCGAACAGATTCGCCTCAAACGAAGAATTCCCCGTATTCAAAGCTTTTGATTTCCCCTTCCTCTGCTAGGTATAGACAAATGTCCCCCCTTAATATACGCGAAATCCCTCCTTTTGCATAGAAAGAGCCTGTGGACGGACGCTTCGGAGAAAGGGCTTACGCCTTGGACAATCATCCAAGAATATCAATCTACAAATGAGTAATATATCGTATAGTGCGAGAAAGGGGATGGTGTCATGGCGGGAAGACAATTGGCCAACAAATGGCTCAAGACCGAGGCGCTTCTAAGCAACGCGGACGTGGCCGCCCACATACCGCAAACCCGATTGTACGGTGCCGATTCGTTAAGGAGCATGCTGCATCAGTTCGGCATGGTCGTGATTAAGCCGCTCCGCGGCGGCGGGGGTTATGGCGTGATTAAAGTGACTTATGCTGGCGGCGTTTATGCTTTTACGTACATGTCCCGGAGGTATAGCTTTGGAAGCTTTGAGGCGATGTACCGGGCATTGAACCGAGTGAAGGTTGGGCGCAAGTACATGATCCAGCAAGGGATTCATTTGGCCCGGATCGCCGGACGACCGATCGACTACCGAGTGAAAGTCGTTAAAGAGAACGGAGCCTGGGTGTATCGTTCCATGGTCGGCCGTTTGGCTCGTCCCGGGCTGTTCGTAACCAATTTGTGTAAAGGCGGAACGATGCTCAGTGCACGGGAAGGGCTCGGCCGCTCGTTAAGCCGCAGAGCTTCCGGACATAAACGGCGGGAGATGCGCTCGTTGACCAATACGTGCGTACAAATATTGGAGTCCCGGTTCCCAGGGATCGGTCAACTGGGGTTTGATTATGGCGTAGACCGGAGCGGGAAGATCTGGATTTTTGAAGTAAACACCCGGCCGCAATAAGCTGAGATAGACAAAAATCAAAAAAAATTTTGGAGAATTATGGGAACAAATGTCCTGTGAATAACTTTTGTCCACATTATCCCATTAGTTTTTTCAACGCTTTTCGATAATTACTAACACGTTATTCACAGGATTTCCACAAGCATTTGTGGATAACCGGAACACTTGTTCTACTAAACTTTTCCTGTTATGATAAGGAAAATACTAGAAAGGATGTGTTATCAATGGCGCTGTTAACGAATGAGTTGCTCCTGGAATCCTATCAGAAGGCGACCGAACTGCAATTGGATCGGGAGTTTATCGCACTGCTGTTAGCAGAAATCCGCAAACGCGAATTAGAGCTTGCCGCGCCGTCCGTTCTGCACTGATTGTGGACAACCTGGCTATCTCCCAGTTTAATTATGAAGTTATCCCCAACCATCAAGGCGCCTGCCAGGCGTTGACATGATATATATAAGCTTCATGACAATGCGGACATTGCACGACATGTTCGCAGCCGGAAGGAATACGCACGGAGATTGCTGAAGTATATTGGTCAGCGGAGCCGTAAGGGCTGTAAGGCCCGGCGTAGTCTTCTTTTTTTCCCGCATTCTCCAGAACGTATCCGCAATCGGGGCAGGTGGCGGTCATAGCAGCCAAGCCGTTGCATAACGGGCATATAAATGGCAAAGGGTATCTCTCCTTTACGGCATAATCTTCCGTAAAGTTAAGATACCCTTTTCTTTGTTAGAACATGTAAAACGCGAAGCGCCTCTATATAATTACAGCTTCATGTTGCTGCTGTGTCCCGGAGACAGCTTCGCATCCGGATCAATGTAGACTTTGGCATTGTTGACCGCTGTCGGAGCTTCGCCAAATCCTACCGCAATGAGGTCCAATTTGCCGGGATATGTCGTAATGTCACCCGCGGCAAAGATGCCGGGAATCGAGCTTTCCATCCGAGAATCGACGACAATGGCGTTGCCCTCAATGTCGAGACCCCATTCAGCGATGGGTCCCAGGGAGGAGACGAACCCAAAATTGACGATAACGTCGTCCACGGCGATCTCTTGGGTTTCTTTCGTCTTCACGTCTGCCAGGGTGACGCGCTCGATTCGCTCGTCGCCATGCAGCTCCGCGATTTCCGTAGGCGTAATGACCTGCACCCGGGAAGCCATCAGTCTCTCAACGCTATGCTCATGCGCCCGGAATTTGTCGCGGCGATGGATCAACGTGACCTGCTCGGCAATCGGCTCCAGCATCAGCGCCCAGTCGACAGCGGAATCACCGCCGCCGCTGATCAAAACTTTCTTCCCGCTGAACCGGTTCATGTCACTGACGAAATAGTGCAGATTGGTTTTCTCAAAACGGGAGGCGTTCTCCAGTTCAAGACGGCGCGGTTCGAAGGCGCCAACTCCCGCGGTAATGATCAAAGCACGCGCATAGTGCACGTCCTTGTCGGTCGTCACCACAAAATGGCGATCCTCTTTCTTCTCGATCTGCAGCACCCGTTCCTCCAGACGAATGTCCGGCTCAAACAGCTTTAACTGCTCATTCAAGTTGTTGATCAGCTCCTGGCCCGTCACTTTAGGAAAGCCGGCCACGTCATAAATATATTTCTCAGGGTAGAGGGCAGCAACTTGCCCCCCAAGCTGAGGCATACTTTCGATCAGTTTGACGGAAGCTTTTCTCATTCCGCCGTAAAATGCGGCAAACATGCCCGCCGGTCCGCCCCCGATAATCAGGAGATCAGTGAATTCGGCGTTGTTTTGGGATGACACGGGCCAAACACCTCCAGATGGTTTCTTTTTCTTTAGCTATAATGTCAATTCTACTTTATTATAATCGTCACACCCCTACTTGCAAAGGTAAGATCAAAACTGTCGAAAATATGGAAAATAATCCGTTGAAAGTCCTATAGTTACAGGTAAAATAAGACTTGATCTTTTAGGCAAAAGTCGATATCATTCAAATGTATGCACTCATATTTGTGACGAAAAAAGTACATTTATGATTATACGACAGAAGGCTTTTGATCATCCTACAAATAAGGGTTAAACTAAGTTGTGACAAATGTCTCTGATTACATGAAACGGTGGAATATGGTACGAAAGAATGGTTTTTTATGTGTTAATTTTCACATTGCGTTTTTTGGTTTAATTCAAATATAGAGTGTGCAAAATTGGAAGGAGAACAAATACATGAGTACCATACCCAAAATTGTAATTCTTGGTGCGGGTTATGGCGGCATTCTTACCGCGCAGCGGCTGCAGAAAGAGTTGAATTACAATGAAGCGGACGTCACCCTGGTGAATCGGCACGACTATCATTATTTTACGACACATCTGCATATGCCGGCTGCCGGGACAGACTCCATCGAACATACCCGAGTGGCGATTTCCAAATTAATTGACGAATTCAAAATCGACCTTGTGAAATCGAACGTACAGGAAATTCGTCTGGCCGACAAGAAAGTCGTGCTGCAGGACGGAACGCTTTCCTACGATTATCTGATTATCGCGCTGGGCGGCGAGCCGGAATCTTTTGGCATTCCAGGGTTAACGGAATATGCGATGACGATCCGCAGCATCAATTCCGTTCGCCTGATCCGTCAGCATATCGAATATCAATTTGCAATGTACAAAATGGACGAAAGCCGGACCGACCGCCTGAACTTTGTGGTCGGCGGCGCAGGCTTCAGCGGCATCGAGTTCGTGGCCGAGTTGGCCGACCGGATCCCGCAGCTGTGCAAGGAATATGACGTGGATCCGAACTTCGTGAATGTGTACAATGTTGAAGCTGCGCCAACGGCTTTGCCGGGCTTTGATCCAGAACTGGTGGAGTACGCGATGGACGTGCTGAAGAAGAAGGGCGTTCAGTTCAAAATCGGCGTAGCGATCAAGGAATGCACGCCGGATGGTGTTATTTTGGCCACCGGTGAAGAAATTAAGTCGCAAACGGTCGTTTGGACCGGGGGAATCCGGGGCAACCGTCTGATCGAGGCGGCAGGCTTCGAGACCGCGCGCGGACGGGTGAAAATCGACGATTATTTGCGCGCACCCGGCCATGACAACGTGTTTATCATTGGAGATAACTCGCTAATGTTCAATCCGGAGGGTCGTCCGTACCCGCCAACAGCGCAAATCGCGATGCAGCAAGGGGTAACTTGCGCACAAAACGTGGTGGCGTCGATCCGCGGCAAGGACCTCAAGAAATTTGTGTTCAGCAACAAAGGAACGGTGGCTTCGCTTGGCAAAGGGGAAGCTGTTGCCAGCGCATTTGGCAAGAAGTACAAAGGCTGGGTTGCAGCTCAATTGAAGAAGTTGGTCGATATGCGTTATCTCTTCATTATCGGCGGGATTCCGCTCGTACTGAAAAAAGGAAGATTCTTCTGAGATGCGTCATTGCAGCGTACAGGTTCGGGGACTGCTAACACGGGAGGAACTGGATCGCTATAACGCCTTGATGGAAGTGGGCTCTTATCTGGAATCGCAGCAGCAATACGATTTCGCTTATACGGTCCAGAAGGAAGTTGACCTTCTCATTCTGCCGGCCATCGAACGTTTGAAGGAGAAGAGCCGTGATCGCGATCGGGCAACGGCGGAGTTCTTGAAATCGCTAGAGGCCGAACAAGAAGGAAAAGAATAGAAAAGGGTGTGCCGCTCATTGGAGCAGGCACACCCTTCTTTAGTTGTGTGAGTTACAGCTTTAGCATATCGTCTAACCGTTCGGCATTTAACAGGTTGCCAACATAAAAGGCACCAAATTCGCCATAACGCGCGCTGACTTCGTCAAATCGCATTTCATAGACCAGCTTCTTGAACTGCAGCGCGTCATCGGAGAACAAAGTCACGCCCCATTCCCAGTCGTCGAGGCCGACGGAGCCGGTAATGATTTGCTTCACTTTGCCGGCATAGCTGCGGCCGATCAGGCCGTGGCTACGCATCATCTCGCGACGCTCGTCCATCGACAGCATGTACCAGTTATCGTTCAGCTCCCGCTTCTTGTTCATCGGGTAGAAGCAAATATGGTTGGATTTCGGAAGGATCGGCTGCAACCGCGCCATCACCTCGGGGTTCGCCTTCGGGTCACCGCCGCCGGAAGCAAGATAATTACTTAACTCAACAACGCTGACGTAAGAGTATGCTCTGGTCGTATACTCAGCAAAGGTCGTTTTGTTGAAGGCCGTTTCCAATGCGTTTAGCTCTTCCAAGCTTTCGCGCAGGTGCATGAACACGATATCGGCTTTCTGGCCGACGATCGAATACACGGCGGTGCTGCCCGTCTTGGATTCTTCCATCTGGTTCCAATCTTTCAGAAACGTGTGCAGCTCCTCCAGAGCTCCAGCGCGCTCCTCGTCATCCGCCGCTTTCCAGGCGGTCCAATCGATGGTGCGGAAATCGTGAAGCGCATACCAACCTTCCAAGGTTAGGGTAGCTTCATTCATGTATAATCACTCCTAGATAGATTCTGATCCTCATTCACGAATCGTACATTACATTACGCTTCTTATTGTAGCGCAAGGTGCCTAAACGGGGCAAATCGATTCATCTAATTTTCATGCAAAGTTCATTGCTTCGTTACATAATATCTAGTAAACTAACTACTAGCTTGATTTCGTGTGATTTATGTTATAGTTCGAGCGAGCCTCGTGCTCGTCCAAAGATGTCTTTTGGAATGACCGTTACAATGAAGATTCAAAAAGGCAGGTTAGGAGCACCGAGAAGGTTGGATGAAGCTAGGGACTGAGTAGCGGAGCGTACGTTTGAGTACGTGAGCAACTGAAATGTTTCCGTAGGAAACATGCATCGGAAGCATATGCTTGACCCGGCTGAGTTCAAGATTCGATGTCGATTATGCGATCTTAAATGCTTCGTGATCCAAAGATGCCTTTTTGAATTACCTTTAGAAGGGTGGGGGAGCGATGGGTTGGCTCATCGTACTGGTGCTGATGGTTTTATTCTTCGTGATGATGTTCGGCATCGGCTTTATTTTGAATATGCTGATGAAAACAACCTGGTTTCCGGCATACGTTTTCATTATCGTGATTTTACCGATTGTGGTGTACACCCTATGGGATCATGATCGGAGCTTTGGCGCTTACCTAGCGTCGTTCCGGCTGGTTGATTATTTGACGGCGTTCGCCGGGCTGTGCGGGGCGATTCTGAGCGGGTGGACCATCCGCAAACTGCGGTTAGGCGGTTACAAAATGTTTTAAAGGTGGTTCAAAAAGTCATCTTTCCATAACGAAGCAGAGCATGAGAAGTAGATTCGACGTCGAATCTTGAATTCAGCCGGGTCCTCCGTTGCTCACGTACCTAAAACGTACGCTGCGCTACTCAGTCCCTAGCTTCATCCAACCTTCTCGGTCCTGAAAACCTGACTTTTTGAACATGCACTTTTAGAAGTTGTTCAAAAAGCGCGAGTATCGTCATGGGATCGTCCCTGGCGTCTCGCGCTTTTTTTTGCGTGTACCGTTATTCCTGCTGGTCTCTTTTCCACTTCTGATATTCGAGGAAGTCCTTAAACTCCTTCTTGCTGACGCCCGAAGTCATCGCTTCCTGTACCAGCTCCGACCATTCCGGATCAAGCAATTCCGGTGCGGGGCGGTCGCCATACAATAGCAGGTTGATCGAGACGTTTAGAGCGTCGGCTATCTTCTCGATGAAGGAAATGGAGGGGTTCGATTGAATATTGCGTTCAACATTGCTGAGGTAGGATTTTGCCACATCCGCCTTCTCCGCCAGCTCGGATAAGGAGTACCCTCGGTCTTGCCGAATTTTCTGAATACGCTCGCCAATATGTTCTGCCATGTAGCCGTCGCCCTTCTATCAGAATAATTTTGATGTCATTATATCAGAATAAACGAGATCGGACAAAGGCGTTAAGTCGGAATTTAACCTAAGCAAAGAACACCTTAGTCCCAGGAGCGGGGCAAGGTGTTCTGCTTCGGATGGTCCGATCTTATTTGACGTCGCCAGCGCCTTGTTTCGCTTCAAACGTCCATTTCAGATTCAAGGCGTCGCCTTGGAATTGGTTTTGGTCTTGGCCGTTGTCCACGAATTCAAAATCAACGATCATGGTATCGATGGAGCCAGCTCTCAAGCCGCTGCGTTCACCGAGGAAAAAGCCTCTTTCAACGGCATCCGGAGTTTGATTTTGCAGATCATACAGCGTAGTTTCGTAGATAACGTCATTCAACTTGTCGGAATTGTACAAGAATTTCACTTTAATATGTTTGCCGAAGTCGTCCGTGTTCGCTGGAGCGCCGGCTCGATTCGTAATCGTATAGCTCGTTTTCAGCAGCACTTCTTTGATATCGAGTGTGCCGTCGTTTTTGAGTTTGAACGTACGAGGAATATGGTCGCCTGGTTTCAAGTTACCGATATTCACAATCGCCGTTGGATCCGCGTTGATATCCAATGTACCAGCGGCGAACGTCCCGGTCGTTTCTACCGTATCGCTAAAGTACGCGAACGTGCCTCCGCCGATCAATGTCAAACCTAGTGCTGCAGTTGCTACTCCGAAACCTAATGTCTTTTTGATACCCATTCCTGAATTCCTCCCTGATTTTAAAAAGATTTTTTTATATATTGCATCCTTATGAATACATAAGGAGAACAACCGAATCATACTTGCTTCAATTGGGCTATAGCGTCAATCTCGTTTAGGATGCCTTGGCGTCAGGCTGTGTTTTGTTCGGGTCTGGTTTCTTATCCTCCAACCCGGCGATCGCCTTCCATAGGGAAACAAGCGCGTACAGGAACAAGAGGAGCCCAGGGATAATCAGCAGAGCGACATTTCCCGTCTTCGTCCCGGCGAAGCTTAATACATAGCCAATGTAAGGAACATTAAAGCCGGTATAAACGCCGGTGACATTGGCTGGATTCACCGGATCCGAGTCAGCGGCCCCATTGTTATCGCCTTTAGTCCGGTATAGCACCTGCCCGCTTTGCTCGTCGTGCGTCACCTCGACGATGCGGTGAGTGATCAGTTTGTCATCATTCGACCGGAAGGTGATGACATCGCCTACGGTGAATCGGGTCATATCGCCGCCAGGTTTAATGGCCGCAACGGAACCGGTAGGGATGGAGGGCTCCATCGAGCCGGACAGAACCGTTTTCAATTGATATCCATAGAAATTCGGTTCGCCGCCGGACGCTTTCGAGAGCACGACCGAGCCAGCCACGGTAAAAAAGGCCACCGCCATCAGGAACGTCAGCGCGTTCCCTAGCCACTTACGAATCCGCATGCTTATTCACCTGCTTTCGATAGAGTTGCGGGAGTAGGGACCGCAGACGGGGTGGAGTCTTCGACAGTCTCATCGTCCATCTCGTCTTCCTCATCCTCGTCGTCCGTCACGTCATCGTCGTTGACCGGGAGTTCATCCTCCGGTTTCGTCAGGACCAAATCGTCCAACGGATCCGGCTGCGCGGGCGGCAGCGGAGATTCCAGCACCGGCGTGTCGTTGCTTCCAGGTACGTCAGGCGGAAGAGCAACGGGGTCACCGCCTGCCGGTGGGTTCGGATGATCTGGAGTAGGTTCGTGTCCCACCGAATCGTCGGAAGCCGGCGGTTGTTCGTCGGAGGAACCTTCGTCATCTGCCTCGTCTACTGCGCCATCCTCCGTAGCGTTGTCGTCCGTAACTTCGTCGTCTGCAGCATCACCCTCTGCGTCCTCCGATGACTCGTCGTCTGCAGGAGGTTGAACCGCACCGTCACCAGCTTCGCCCACCGTAGGGGGGGCTTCACCTTCAGGTGTTTCTTCCGCCGGCTGTCCCTCCCCAGATTGATTGTCGTCGCCGCTTGGGTCGACGTTTTCATCCGGGTTGGCTGGGTCTTTATCGGCTTGTTCCGCTTCTTCTTTGGCTTTCTGTTCCTCCAACTGCTTCACCCGTTCAATTTCGGCCAGTCGCTGCGCTTCTGCCTCTGCCAACAATTGGGCTCGCTGTGCTTCGAGACCGGAGATTTCGGAAGTTAAACCGGCGATGGCGGACTCCAGAGAGGCTTGCACGCTCTCAAAATAGGCGAGATCTTCCCCGCCAACCGGATTGCTAAAGGTCGAATCGTCATAAGTTGACATCCCGGCAAACGGACTGGCGATAGTAACGGCAGCGAATCCATCGCTCGAGATCGACAAATCGGAAGGCTGGATGGAACGCAAGTAGCTCAGGATCTCTTGCAACGTGCCGCGAAGGGGGCCGGACAGTAAACCACTGCCCTTCAGGAGGTCGGCAATGCGATCAAGCAGCGTCGTTTGCGTGATCTCCGCGCAATTGGGCTCCAAATCATTCAGCGAGGTCATTAGCCCGTGAATAACGGCTGTCGCGGCGGCGAGTTCCTGCACCAGTTCCTGCCAAATAGACTGATTTAACGCCAACTGCTGCTGCAGCTGTTGAATCGTGGCATTGAGTTCGCTAATTCGCGTCGACAACCCGTCGGCGGCCGCCTCCATCTGCAGACTCGCAGAGAAATCTGCGATAACCTCCGAGCTGCCAGATTCGTCGCCGCCAGAGAATACCGCGTCGGTGGAGGATGGATCCGCCGGTGGAGCGGGGGCGACCGTGTCCGGGAGTACCGGAGCCGAGATCGGAGTCGTTGTATCTATCGCAGCGCGGGTCAGGGTCGCGCCGATTAATTTTCCTTTTAAGGAAGCGGCCCGTTCCAGGTGCTCGGCCAACAATGCAAGCTGGCTTTCGATTTGGCTCGGAAATACGCGGCAAGCCTTGATTTCCGAGTTGTCCTCGCGCACGCTGGTGAATTCGCCAAAGGTCGTTCCGACCTGCTGAGAAGTCCACAAGAGCAGGGTTGAGAGAATTAATCCGGATTGCAGCGATTTGACCATATTTTGTTTCTTCCGCTTTTTGCGTAATTTGCGGATTACTTCAGCACGAGATCTTCGCAGAATAGTCGCTCCTTTCTAGGTAAGTCACTATTTGTTCGTTAACACGTTCGTTATAGAGAACGAATTCCGTGATTCGAATATACCTGATAGGATCGAAAAAAGGAAAATCGCAAATCCGACGAATTGTTCTCAATAAAGAACGATTATCTCAATTTCTCTTTAAATTACTCCATTTTGCGTGAAATTTCACAGGAAACCGTTCACTATAAGGAACAAAGTCTTGGTTTCCAAGCTGACGGCTGTTTTTTGCCGTAAATGACAAGATCGTTAGCGATCAAACAAAATAAGCTAACCTTTTCGACGAAAACGGGTTAGATGGACTACGCAGAGTGACATACTTTTCAAAACCAGGCCATTATAATAGGTACCAGGAAAGCTTGCTGACTTAAGAGCCCGTGATCCAACGGCCAAAACAAAAGCACCAGTTAAGGGTAAACCTGTTGAAAAGCAGGGGCACAAAGTCTCAGATCTAAGGTAGTGATACTAGGATGGCTGGACTGCCTGGGGACAAAACCAAAATAATGATCTTAGGAGGAGATTGTTGTTGAAGAAGTCCGCCCAGGTTATTGTTTATGATCGGTACCCCGGTAACGTCGATCCGGAGTGGGTGGTTTTGCTCGCCACGGCCAAGGAGGCGGGAATTTCCATTGATGAGGTTCGGCGCTTTTTGGCCGGAGATCGATCGCATTTAGCAGAATGGCATGTACATAACGAATAGATTGCGCAGGAAGAGGGAGTAAGGGATCGTCCCAGGTCGGAAGAGGGGCGGTTCTTTTTTTGTCTATTCTGGCGTAAATCGTTGTCCCGGTGCGGAGCAAGCGGAAAAAGGGCGATTTTTGTAAGGTGGGGGCGATTCAGGACTTCGTCTTTTATGCTAAAATAGAGGAAGTCTATTTGTGCGTGATAGGGAAGGAGCGATGAAGCCGTGCGCATGAACAACATGCTGCATTTTACCGAAAATCACCGTTACTGCGTATACCGTGACTTCGGTCTCAGTCCCGTCGATGGCAAGATGCTAGGGTTGGTCTATCAACCGATGGTAGGAGCGTTTGCCATTTCGCTTTATCGTCTGCTGGCGGACCAGGTTCCTCTGGAGCAGGTCGGATATTCGGACGTGGAGCAGCAGCGGAAGCTGTTTCTGACCCTGGGTCTAGATCCTAGCGAGAAAGGGCGGAAATTCCTGATCGAGCAAACATCGCGTCTCGAGGCGGTTGGCCTTCTTCAGACGAACCGGCTGTATGTCCCGGACAGCGACGATTATATGTACGAATATGAGCTTCAAGCCCCGCTGGCGCCGGCCGAATTTTTCCGGACCCAACATCTGACCCTGCTGCTGCGGGACAAGATAGGCAAATTCGCCGTATTGTCTCTGCGGGAGCAGTTGTTCCGTGAGGAACCGGTGGCGTGGTCAGGACTTGCCTTGAACAAGGAAAATATCACGGTACCGTTCTATGAGATATTCGAGCTGAATACGCATTCCATCGATTATGAGCTGGAGCAGGCCATCGCCGAGACGTCGATGGCCAGACAGCCGGGTCTCAAGTTGGCCTTAGAGGAGGAGGAAGCGATCAATTACGCCGATATCATCCTACGGTTCCCTCGAGAATCGAAGAATCGGGCATTCGTTGAGGCGCTTCGGTTTGATCCGGAAGGGATGGGCGTGGTCAATTTTGTCGCTCGCAAATATGAGCTGAGCATCCAGGATCTATGCAGGCTATTGGATGAAGATGGTGTCTTCGATCCAGGCGGCGCTATTCTGCTGGATGCCCTCCAGCACATCGCCAATCTGCAGTTCCGGCAGGGGAAGCGGCGGCAGGAGGAGCGCGAGGTCGCCTACGGCAAAATCGTCGCGCTGCGCGGGGAAGAGCCGAAAGCAGTTGCTTCTTCCTCTGGGAATGTAACGGAAGAAGTTGCGGTGCAAATGGAGTATTATGTGGAGGTACCGCCGCAGTTCCAAAGCAAGTGCGATATTCACCAATATAATATGATGCTTCGAAATGAGCCGTATACCCGGCTGCTCAAGACGTTCTTCCCGGGGACGATTCCGGACAATCTGCTGGATATCTTTGAGAAGATCGACTTGAACTATAAGCTGCCCGGTGAAGTGATCAACGTACTTATTCATTATTTGATGTCGCTGCTTACCTCGGGCGGAGAGCAACGGATTAACCGTAACTTCATCGACGCGATCGCCGCCAACATGCTGCTGAAGCAGATCAGTACGTATGAGCAGGCGGTGCAATATATCCGTGACCAGTCGAAGGTGAAGGAGAAGGTGAAGGAGAAAGCGGCTGGCAGCACTTCCAGTGGAGGGCGTGCGCGGACCTATGGGGGCCGCGGGGCCAAGCCGAAGCCGGAAATTCCGATTGTGGAGCGAACCGGCGCGGAAACCGCCGTGTCCGAAGAGGAATTTGCCGAATTGATCAAGATGGCGGAACGCATGCAGTCCGGAAAGCATAAAAAAGAAGTCTGAATCCGTTCGGGCTTGGGGGAAGGTGAAACACCGCGATGGAATCCCTTGGGGAAATACTTACGCAGATGAAAAATACGCAATTAAAACAACGCTCGGAGGAGCTGACTGCGCGTCTATTTAATGACCCTCTGGTATTGGAACTTCGAAATCGTTATCCGGAGCTCGGACAGGAACAATTGACGCGCGGAATGGCTAAGCTTTATCAATATGTAAACGACAGCAAGCACTGTGCCAATTGCCCGGGACTTGCGAACTGCCCCAACGACTTCCCCGGCCACTTCACGAAATTGACGGTCGAACAGGTGGGCGGCAGCCCGCAGCTGGTGGATCGGCAGGTCCCTTGCCAGAAGCAACTTCAGTATGAGCGCGAGTTGTCCGTCAAGAAGCGGATTCACAGTTTCTATGTGGATGAGCGTGCGCTGGAGGAAGGGTACAATGCGGTCGAAATTATGGCCAAGGATAGCCTGAGGGCTCCAGCCGTCGGACAATTATTTCGCTACATTGAAGTTACGAAGGAGTCTGGCCTTCAAACGAAAGGACTGTATCTGGAAGGTCCATTTGGCACAGGCAAAACATTCTTGATGTGTTATTTACTGCACGAGCTGGCGAAGGAAGGGTATTCTGGAGCTATCGTCTATATGCCGGAATTCGTGGAAGATCTGAAAAGCATGCTGCAAGACAGCGATAAGCTGCGGGATACCGTGGAAATGATGAAGCAGGTCGACCTGCTGATCTTTGACGATATCGGCGCAGAGAACTTAAATCCGTGGGCGCGCGACCATGTGATGGGCGCGATCCTGAATTACCGGATGAACCGTAAGCCGACGTTCTATACCTCGAATTATTCCTTGAACGCGCTGGAGAAGCATTTGAGCTTTACGAGCAAGGATGGGGAAGAGCGGCATAAAGGCCAACGGTTAATGGACCGGATTGCCCCATTCGTCGACGTCGTGCAGGTGAACGGGACGAATAAACGAGGACGGGCGTAGAGGTGTCATTCACGGCAGAGAAAAAAGAGCCGGGCTTCCCTTGGAAGGGAAACGCCCGGCTCTTTCGTCCGTTTCGCGGTCTTGTTACCGCCAAATCAGCTTAGCTGGCGATAAATTTAATGATGACCATACCGAAGAAAATCACGGCCATCAATGTCAACATGCCAAAAAAGCCGTTCATCAAATCAAACAAATCGTTGCGGGGTTCTTCGTTGATGTGCTGCCGCGGATCGTTCGCATGCGTGTTAGCATCCATGGCGACGGGCCTCCTCAGGAAATAATCGTCTCGTCAATGAAAGATGTCATAGACAATCCGTTTTCAGGTTATTCTTAGTATAACCAAACCCTTTTCACTTTGTAAAGAAGGCGTTATCATGCACTTTCTTTTTTTCAGTGGTGTATGGTATAATTGGTTCGGCAGCTGTTTTCCAGGCTGTCTGCATCATTTTTGTCCAACTATCCAGTTGCTCGGGAACTCGTTTTTTTGTACGGGACGGGCAACCCCAATAAGGAGGAAGTTATCATGGCTATCGTGAATGTATCCGATCAGTCCTTCAACGCGGAAATCGAAGGGCAAGGTCCGGTTCTTGTTGATTTTTGGGCTCCATGGTGCGGTCCTTGTAAAATGATCGCTCCGATTCTGGAGGAGCTCTCTTCGGAAGTAGGCGACTCGGTGAAGATCGCCAAGCTGAACGTGGATGACAATCCGGAAACGGCATCCCGTTTCGGCGTAATGAGCATTCCTACACTCATCTTGTTCAAAGACGGTCAACCTGTCGACAAAATCGTCGGGTTGAACTCGAAGGACACGTTGAAGAACCTGATCTCTAAACATCAATAATCCAGACGATCAGGCGCGTCGCTTGACGCCTTGGATGACGCCTCCGGTTTGGGCCGGGGGCGTTTTCTGCGTTAACATGGAGAGGAGAAAGGAGGAGGAAGCTTGGACGCACCCACTAACGAAACGCCTAGTTATGAGAAAGCGATGGAGCGAATCCAACACAAGCTGGCGCTGCTACCCGATTCCCCGGGTTGTTACCTGATGAAGAACAAGGAAGGTACGATCATTTACGTCGGGAAAGCCAAAGTGCTGAAGAACCGGGTTCGTTCCTATTTTACGGGCAGTCATAACGGAAAAACCCAACTGCTCGTGTCCGAGATCCGGGATTTCGAGTACATCGTGACCGGAAGTAACATGGAAGCGCTCATTCTGGAGTGTAACCTGATCAAGGAATATCATCCGCGGTTTAATATCCTGCTGAAGGACGACAAAACTTTTCCTTATATTAAAATAACGAATGAACCGCATCCCCGGCTGGAAGTTACCCGGCGGGTGCTTAAAGATAAAGCGAAATATTTCGGACCGTATCCCAACGCGTACGCGGCTCAGCAGACGAAGAAGCTGCTCGATCGCATGTATCCGCTGCGCAAATGCAACGTGATGCCTAAGGAAGTGTGCCTGTATTATCACATCGGCCAGTGCCTGGCGCCTTGCGTGCAGGAGGTGGCGAAGGAAACGTACGAGACGATGATTCAGGAAATCACCTCGTTCCTTAGCGGAGGGCATGAGGAGATCAAAAAAGAGCTGCAACGTAAAATGCACGAGGCGGCCGAAGAGTTGCAATTCGAGCGGGCGAAGGAATTACGCGACCAAATCATCAATATCGATGCGCTGATGGAGAAGCAGAAGATTACGGTGAACGACGCGAAGGATCGCGACGTATTTGGTTACGCTGTGGATAAGGGCTGGATGTGCGTGCAGATTCTATACATGCGCCAGGGGAAAATGATCGAGCGGCATGCGTCGGTCTTTCCGTTCTACGGGGATGCCTACGGCGATTTCATGTCCTACGTGACCCAGTATTACAGCGATAATCCGGCACTGCCCCAAGAGATCCTGCTGCCGGAGCAGCCGGAGGATCAAGACGATCCGACTGCGATTGATGCCCCAACCGCCCTGCAGGAGTGGCTTGGCGTCAAGACGTTGGTGCCGCAACGCGGTTTGAAGCGGCAGATGACCAAGATGGCCGAGGAGAATGCACGCGTCTCGTTGGACGAGAAGTTCCGTCTGATTGAACGGGACGAGGAACGGACGTCGAAGGCCGCCGAGAACCTCGGCAAGGCGATCGGACTGGAGTCGGTGTCGCGCATCGAAGCGTTTGATAACTCCAACATCCAGGGGACGAACCCGGTCTCGGCAATGGTAGTGTTCATTGACGGAAAACCGGCCAAGAAGGAATATCGGAAATATAAAGTAAAAACCGTGCAAGGACCGGACGATTACGAGACGATGCGCGAAGTCATCCGCCGCCGTTACGAGCGAGTGCTGAAGGAGAACCTCCCGCGTCCCGACCTGATCGTGGTCGACGGAGGCAAAGGGCAGATTTCCGCCGCGACTGACGTGCTGGAGAACGAGCTGGGGCTCTTCATCCCCGTGTGCGGTCTCGTCAAAGACGCCAAGCACAAAACGGCGCAGCTCATGGCGTTTGATCCGCCGGAGCCGGTTTATCTGCCGCGCGACAGCCAGGAGTTCTACTTGCTGCAGCGGATTCAGGACGAGGTGCACCGCTTCGCCATTTCGTTCCACCGCGAACAGCGGGCCAAGTCGATGGTTACTTCGCGACTGGATGCGATCCCGGGGATCGGGGAGAAACGCCGGAAGGCGCTGTTGAAGCATTTTGGTTCGTTGAAAAAAATAAAAGAGGCCTCCGTCGAAGACTTTCGGCCTCTCTCTATCGGGGAAAAATTAGCCCACGAGATTATAAATGCCCTTCGGGACGAGGATCCGCCAGAGGAGTCGTGAAAAACGGCTCCTCTTTTTGCTGCTGCTGCGGCGGGGTCTTCCGTTCCTTACTCGGCGGGTTGAACAGGTAAATGACATAAGCTACGATCGCCGGCAGGGCGATATAGAATATTCCGGCGCTGATGTTCAGCGCTCCGCCCATAAACATCAGACTCAACGACATTAGAATGCTGTCAAAGACGACGTGCGAGAAGACGACGGCGGCGAAGCCATAACGCAGGAACACGAAGCTGAACAACAGTCCAATAAAGGTCAACTCGATTGGGCGAGAAATCACCGGATAAATCGGATACAACGTGTGACCGAACGCCCAGATCAAGGTCGACAACAGGCTGGCGATGAAGGTGCTGCGGAACATTTTCTTCAGCATCGGGATCCCGAACAAGCGATAGACCGCTTCTTCTCCGATCCCTGCTACCCATGCGAGCAGCGGCAGCAGCAACGGATACACCATATTGTACGGCGATTGTGTGGCATCCGTTGTCGACCACGTATGAATCGTACGCTCCAGAATGAAGAAGACGACGGATTGGGCTCCCAGCAGGATCAACGCCCAGGCGTAGCCGTCAGCCATCGAGGTCAGCACATAACGGCCGTACCCTTCCTCCCGCGACCGCGGCCACAGGTTGATCCCGTTCTTCCGCCACAGTCCGTCGCCGCCAACCAGCGAGAAATACACGGAAGCGGCGAGGAACAACGTGACCAGCCCCTGGAAGAAGAAGCCGAATATGAGCACGCCGGATTCGAGGCCGTCTTTTTGAAAGACCGGCATCATGTTGATCGTACCCAACGTGGATAACACGAAGTAGACCGCTGCCAGGAAGATCCCGCGTTTAAACGAGGTATGGGCCCGCGTCATCGCGCTGTATACGATGGCCAGGATCGCCAGCACGAAGGTCAACAGGGCGTAACCGGCATACGTGAGCCAATTGGCGATTTTCGTTTGCCCGACTACGTAGTCCGTGTGCGCCTGCGGTACGGTAAAATAACTCTCCATCGAGGACACGGCGCCGTATTCGTAACTCAGCTTGATTTGCGCTTGCGAATCGCCTAACGCGAAGCCTTTGATCAGATATTGAAGGCCGATATCCCCTTCGCCGGAGGCTAGCTCCAGATCGCCGGCTTTAAAGCCAAAGGCGTTCAGGAAAGGCAACGCCAGCTGTTCTTTCTCCGCTAACGTCAAATCGCCTTCCCAAGCCTTCATGGAATCGGTGGTTTCCGATCCCAAATCAAGCATCATCTGCTTGTTCGCGTTGCTGGAGGAAGCGATCTCCTCAAAGCCGACGACTTGGCCGGTCGTCATGTGGACATCGACGGTCACAGCGCTTAGCGCTTCGGTGGGATCGTTATAACGGACGCGGAACACGTCATAAGGAAACTGCTTTTCATATGTTTTTAAGTAAGGGGCCAGCAGATCGGCTTTGGTCAAATAACCAAACAAATCGGAACGTGTTTCGTATGTAATTAAGGCTTTATCTTTCATAGGTTCAGACAGATTCAAGTTTAAGACAGACCCGGCAAACTCAGCTGCGCTGGCCGCTACTTTCGTTTTACTGATGACCTCATCCGCTTGCTGCAGCTGCAGCGATTCCGAATCGGTGCTTGGGAACAACTGAACGGCGATAAACACAATGAATCCGAGAGCGGCCAGCAACCACAGATTCTTCGTTTTCATCCTGCGGCCAGTTGGTTTCAAAGAGGAACTCACTCGCAAAACTCCTTTTTTATTTGGTAAAATTCACTTTTTAAACACGTACTCTTTAAATAGATGAGGTATGATTTTCCCCCAAGTACGTCAAAGTAAAGATAACACAGCTGCCCCCCCTACGCCAGACGCGAGGCAAAATTGACGAGAAACGGCAATAACTCCGGCAAGCTTTCGCATCGCTCAGATACGGGGCGAAGTTTATCCCTTTACCCCTCCATTTCGCCCTTTTTTGTTCTTTTTCATGAAAATAGGGCTTTGTAGCGGAAGGAAATAAGGGATATAATCCATTTGACGAAAAAATGAATGAAAACAATTGAAAAGAAACTCGGCCGAATTTCGTAATGAAAACGGGGGAACCGTATCTTTTGGGGTGAATTTCGCAGAACTTCGCGCAGCCGGCTAGGAAGCGGCGGAAGTGTCAGCGAATAGGGCAACTGTGCATGTCCGAATCCGTCAGCTAACCTCGTAGGCCTGTGCAGCAGGAACCAAACACCGAAAGGCATTGGATTTCCAGTGCTTTTTTCTTTTGTGCTTTTTTCATAACAACGATGAGGTGAACAAGTTGCATTTTAAGAAAATCAGCCTTTCTCCGCCACAAATCTTGACGATCGGGTTCGCACTAATCATTTTGCTGGGTGCGTTCTTGCTAATGCTGCCGATCTCCAGTACGACCGGGGAAACGTTGCCGTTCATCGACGCGTTGTTCACGGCAACTTCGGCAACCTGTGTGACGGGATTGGTTGTGGTCGATACCGGCACCTATTTTTCCACCTTTGGGCAAGTCGTCATTGTTTTGCTCATCCAGGTCGGAGGGCTCGGCTTTATGACCATGGCCACGTTGTTCTCCTTAGTCCTCAAACGAAAAATCTCGCTGAGGGACCGTCTCCTCCTCCAGGAGGCGATGAATCAAAATTCGGTAGAGGGGATCGTAAGGCTGATCCGCAAGGTTCTGTTGTATTCGCTTATGATCGAATCCGGCGCGGCCCTTCTGTTCACGATTCGCTGGGCGTTTGATATGCCGTTTGGCAGAGCTTTGTACTTTGGGATTTGGCATGCGGTCTCGATGTTTAATAATGCGGGCTTTGACTTGTTTGGTGATTATCAAAGCTTCACGAAATACGTCGCTGACCCGATCGTTAACTTTGTGGCCATGTTTCTGATCGTCTCCGGCGGGCTTGGATTTATTGTGCTGTCCGACGTATTCGAGTTTCGGAAGCGGCGGAAGCTTTCGCTGCATTCGAAAGTGGTCTTATCGATGACGTCAGCATTGATTGTGATCGGGGCGATCGTTGTATTCATTTTCGAATTCACGAACTCTAAGACGCTTGCACCTCTCAGCTGGAGCGGGAAGATTTGGGGATCGTTCTTCCAATCGGTTACGCCGCGTACGGCGGGAGCGAATACGCTGGACATCGGAGCGCTGCGACAAGCGACGCAATTTTTTATGATCATCTTGATGTTTATCGGGGCTTCCCCGAGCTCAACGGGCGGCGGGATCAAAACGACCACGTTTACGATTCTGGTCGGCGCGGTTGGTTCGATGATTCGCGGACGTACGGACCTGGTTCTGTTCCGGTACCGGATGGCCGAGGAACGGATTTTCAAAGCCTTGACGATTACGTTGCTTGCGTTGTTCCTTGTTGTGGCGGTGGCGATGGTGTTGTCTACCACAGAAGACGCAAGCTTCTTATCGATCTTATTTGAAACGACTTCCGCTTTCGGCACAGTCGGGTTGACGATGGGATTGACGGGGAAACTAACGGTGATCGGTAAAATTATTATCAGCTTCACGATGTTTGCCGGCCGACTAGGGCCGCTGACACTTGCTTATGCGATTGGTCCGAAGAAAGGGAAAGAGTTGTATCGCCACCCAGAAGGCAAAATCATTATTGGATAAGGGGAAATTATCGTTTATGAAAAAACAGCAGTTTGTAGTGATCGGCCTCGGACGTTTCGGATCCAACTTGGCCTTGGAGCTGATGGACTTGGGCTACGAGGTTCTGGGCATTGACCGGAATGAAGAGCTCGTCGAGGAAATGAGTGACCACCTAACGCATGCCGTCGTCGCCGATGCAACGGACGAAGAGGTACTGAAGTCGCTTGGGGTGCGCAATTTCGATTGCGGGATCGTGGCGATCGGCAACGATATCCAAATGAGTATCCTGGCGGCGATCCTGCTCAAGGATTTAGGCATTAATACCGTGGTGGCCAAGGCGATATCCGTTCTGCACGGCCGGGCCTTGGAGAAGCTGGGCGTTGACCGGGTCATCTATCCCGAACGGGACATGGGGATTCGCGTTGCGCATCAGCTGGTCACTCCCAATCTGCTGGATTATATCGAGCTGTCGAAGGAGTACAGTATCGTAGAAATGAACGTCCCCGCTTGCCTAAACCAAAAAAGTCTCGGCGACCTCAATCCGCGGGCCCGTTTTGGCTGCAGTATCGTGGCCATCCACCGCGATGGCGGTATCCTTGTGGCGCCAACTGCCATGGACCAGTTGACCGAAGGCGATATCATGGTAATTATCGGAGCGAAGAAGAATATCGAGCAATTTGAGACGATCCTAACGCAATAATAAGTAATTCATCTTTCTCTAGTTGGAGCGTGACATGTCATGGAATCGTCGGCAACTGAAGCGATTCATCATTTTTTGATCTTAATCTTATTCGTGATTAGCGTGGGGATGATCTCCGGAAAGATCGCCGCCTGGCTTAAACTGCCTGATGTTGCGGTGTTTATCGCCGTCGGGATGCTGCTGGGTCCCGGACTTAAGCTGATCCACGAATCCAGTGGCTCCTTGGTCAACCAGTTAATCCTAACGGTTGGATCCGCGTTGATCCTGTTTGACGGCGGGAGAAATTTGCGGCTTAGCGGTCTGCGCCAAGTCTGGATCACGTTGTCCCTGCTCAGCGTGCCGGGCGTGTTGATATCGACGCTCGTGGTCGGAGCGGGCATTCATTTCCTATTTGGGGTCGATTGGATCTTTGCCTTCTTGGGGGCAGCGGTGATCGCCTCGACCGATCCGGCCTCTATCATTCCGGTATTCAAGCAAGTCAAGATTAAGGAGAGGGTCCGGGAAACGGTCGAAAGCGAATCTGCCTTTAATGACGCGACCGGCTCCATTCTGACTTTCTCGCTGCTGGCTGCGGTAGCCGGCGGGGGGTCACTCCACTTTGGCGCAATGTCTTGGGAGTTTGTCAAAACGGCGTTGGGCGGTATATTGGTTGGCCTCGTGGTCTCGGGTATCTTAACATACCTGGCCGGCCATGCCCGGCATGGATTTCTGAGAAGCTACGCGACCATCGTGATGATCGTAGGTGCCTTATCTTCCTATTTAATAGGTGATTTGCTTCACGTCAGTGGGTTTATGGCCACCTTCGTCGCCGGCGTCATCTGGGGGAACGCAGAGACCTTTGGTTTATCCTTGAAGGAAAATCATTCGGAAATGAGTTCCTTCGCGGAAAATATCACGGTCATGATGCGGATGCTGATCTTCGTGCTGTTGGGCAGCCAAGTGAATTTTGGCACGCTCGGCCATTATTTCTGGCCAAGCCTTGGCGCCGTCCTGATTCTGATGTTCGTGGCAAGACCGTTGTCGATTCTGCTATGTGCCTGGCCTGACCGTAAGGTGAAATGGACTTGGCGCGAGCTGCTCTTCATGTGCTGGGTACGTGAGACGGGGGTGATCCCCGCGGCGTTGTCCGGTATGATCGCAGGCATGGGCATCGCGCATGCCAACGTCATTACGGCGATCGCATTTATGGCGATCGTGCTGACGATTCTCATTCAGGCGAGCACCACCGGGTGGGTCGCCCGCAAGCTGGGTTTGGAAATCAAAAACGCTGAACTCCCGAAGCCTTGAGTCGGGAGCGCAGCGTTTTTTCTGTTATCAGAGCGGCAGTTCCTTGACGAGGGTTTCGCGGATTTGCGAGATCCATTCCTTCGTTTCGCTCGTCAGCTCCGATTTGTCGCCGTAGACAAGGCAGGTTTCGCGGCGCGTCTGAGCCAGCTCGGGAATCGGCACGGTGAGCAAACCGTTATCCCTCAGCAGTGGCATGCGCAGGTACGATTTAGGCAGCAGGGCAGCCGCTTTGCAAATCGGCAGAAGGCGCACGATCGCTTCAAATGAATCGATCTCCATACGGATGTCGGGCAGGATGCTGTAGCGGCCAAACAGGTCGTCGATCAGCCTGCGGTACCAAGTCCCTTTGGAAAAGACGATCATCGGCCGACCGTTCAAATCGTCCATCACGAGGCGGCGTTTCTGCCCGGCAGCGGCCAGCGCATGCCCTTTGGGCACGACCAGCTCGAGGTGGTCCTTAAATAAAGGCAGGCATTTCAAGCCGGTCTCGTTCACCATAGAGGCGACGACGCCGATATCTACCTTTTTGTCGCGGACGTAAGAGACGATTTCGTGAGTTTTGCCGGTGACGAGCTTCAACTCGATGTCCGGGAACTTCTCCATCAGCGCGGTCACGAGGGGCGGGAGCGTCGTTTGGATCGTTGTCAAACTGGCGCCCAATGTCACGATACGGCGCTCGGCCGCTTTGAAGCGGGATACCGACTGCAGAAAATTCTGATGGCGTTGGCGTTGCTCCAGCGCGTATTGGTAAGCCTCCTGGCCAACCCGGGTGAGCTCGAGCCTCTTTCCTTTGCGATGAAACAGGGAGACCCCCCACTCCTCTTCCAATTTGACAATTTTCCGTGAGAGGGCCGGCTGGGACAGGTTCAGCAGCTTGGATGCTTTGTTTAAACTGGATTGCTCCACAACGGTGGTGAACACCAGCAGTTCTTCCAGCATGGGGGTGACCTCCTTTTTCTGGGCGAATGACATGATTCGACAGGCACGCATATGTGAATTCGTTATAATGATTAATAAATATATTGCAATTCCATTATAAGATAAAAAGGAGTAACATGAAAAGTGACACAAGTTGTTCACATGTTACTTTTGGTACAAAGGGGTTTTACCGACCGCGGTGTGGTAATTATCATATACAATATCTGCGCCCCGTAAGGTCGATTCTTGAATGAAGAAGTGTAAGTTGAAACGGATGATGGAATGAGAAAGGGGTACACGCACTTATGAAAGGGTTTTATTCCAGAAAACTGCACTCACTGCTGGGCGTCATTCCGCTGGGATTCTTCCTGCTGGAGCACATGATCACCAACTTTTCGGCGGTCGAAGGCGGGAGCGAAGGATTCAAGGAGGCCGTGGCATTCTTAAACAGCCTCCCGCTCGTACTCTTTTTGGAGATCTTCGGGATATGGCTGCCGCTCCTGTATCACGGAGTCTATGGACTGTATATCGCATTTCAGGCGAAGCCAAACAACGGACGGTTCCCGACCGAACGCAACCTGCGTTATTTACTGCAGCGGATTACCGGCGTCATCGCGTTTGTCTTCGTCATTTGGCATGTAGTGGAAACGCGTGTTCAGGTGGCGCTAGGTAATGTCACGCATGAAGAATTGGGCGGTGTGATGCATGATATCGTCAACAATCCGATTTTCTTCACGTTGTATGTGATCGGGGTTGTGTCTGCGGCATTCCACTTGACGAATGGCTTATGGTCGTTTCTCGTCAGTTGGGGCGTGACGGTGGGGCCGCGAGCACAGCGCGTATCCTCTAATATTTGCATGGGCTTGTTCGTTATCGTCGCCGTCATGTTCGTTTGGTCGCTGTTCGCTTTCCGCGGGGCCGAGTTCCAGGCGGAAGGTACGGCATTGCTTGAGACGGCGAAGGCTTGGTTGGCTTAGGTTAATATCTGAAGGTCGAACTCGTTGATGTAACGCTCACAAAACGAAGCGGATGCTTACGAAGCAAGTTTTGTTCGTAGTGAACTCGTTGATGTAACGCTCACAAAACTTTTAGGAGTTGAAATAGAATGGCTAAACAAAGCTTAATCGTCGTTGGCGGCGGCCTGGCCGGCCTGATGGCTACGATCAAATCGGCCGAAGCGGGCGTGCCGGTGCAGCTCTTTTCGCTCGTGCCGGTGAAACGTTCCCACTCGGTGTGCGCGCAAGGCGGCATTAACGGAGCCGTCAATACGAAAGGGGAAGGCGACTCGCCCTGGGAGCATTTTGACGACACGGTATACGGCGGGGACTTCCTGGCTAACCAGCCGCCCGTTAAGGCGATGTGTGAGGCAGCGCCCGGCATTATTCACCTGATGGACCGGATGGGCGTGATGTTCAACCGCACGCCGGAGGGCTTGCTTGATTTCCGCCGGTTTGGCGGGACGAAGCACCATCGTACGGCGTTTGCCGGAGCGACGACCGGACAACAGCTGCTGTATGCATTGGATGAGCAGGTACGCCGCCATGAAGCAGCCGGGCTGGTCACCAAATACGAAAACTGGGAGTTCCTCTCCGTTGTGCTGGACGATGAAGGCGTCTGCCGCGGGATTACGGCACAGAACCTGCGCTCGATGGAAATCACGACGTTCCCTTCGGATGCCGTGATTTTGGCGTCGGGGGGGCCAGGGATTATTTTCGGCAAAACGACGAACTCGGTCATTAACACAGGGACGGCGGCCAGTGCGGTGTATCAGCAAGGCGTGACGTATGCGAACGGCGAGTTTATCCAAATTCACCCGACGGCCATTCCCGGCGATGACAAGCTACGGCTGATGTCGGAATCGGCGCGCGGCGAAGGCGGACGGATCTGGACCTACAAGGACGGTAAACCTTGGTACTTCCTCGAGGAGAAATACCCGGCTTACGGCAATCTCGTACCGAGGGATATCGCGACACGGGAGATTTTCCATGTGTGCGTGGATCAGAAGCTGGGCATTAACGGCGAAAACATGGTCTATCTCGACCTGTCCCACAAGGATCCGAAAGAGCTTGATGTGAAGCTCGGCGGCATTATTGAGATTTATGAGAAATTCATGGGCGACGACCCGCGCAAAATTCCGATGAAAATCTTCCCGGCGGTCCATTATTCGATGGGCGGCATGTGGGTCGATTTCAATCAAATGACGAATATTCCCGGCTTGTTCGCAGCGGGCGAATGCGAATACCAATACCATGGGGCGAACCGGCTTGGCGCCAACTCGCTTGTCTCGGCGATTTACGGCGGGATGGTGGCAGGACCGAAAGCGGTGGAATATCTCCGCGGCTTGAAGAAATCGACGGAAGACCTCAGCCCAGCCGTATTCGAAAGCTCTCGCAAGGCGCAAGAGACGAAATACGAAGGCATCCTGGCGATGAACGGCACGGAAAACGCTTATGTGATCCATAAAGAGCTCGGCGAATGGATGACGGCGAACATGACGGTCGTACGTCATAACGATAGACTGGAAGCGACCATCGGCAAAATCAAAGAATTGAAGCAACGTTATAAGAACATCAACATCAACGATACGTCTCGCTGGAACAATACGGGAGCGGCGTTTACCCGTCAGTTGTGGAACATGCTGGAGCTGGCCGAGGCCATGACGCTGGGTGCACTGCTGCGTAACGAGAGCCGGGGCGCACATTACAAACCGGAATTCCCGGATCGGAACGACGAGGAATTCCTCAAGACCACCAAAGCATCTTGGACGCCGGACGGCCCGCAGATTTCGTATGAACCGGTCGACGTCTCTTTGATCCCGCCGCGGATTCGCGACTACTCGAAGGACAAATAGGAGGGGAACCCCATGGCAATGGCGGAAACGGATGTATCGGCCAAAAAATTTACGGCCAAAAAAGTCAAATTCATCATTACGCGCCAGGATGATCCGAACTCGAAATCCTATACGGAAGAGTTCGAGCTCGACTATCGTCCCGGCATGAACGTGATCAGCGCCTTGATGGAAATCCAGCGGAACCCGGTGAACGAGAAAGGCGAGAATACCGCGCCGGTCTGCTGGGAGTCTAACTGCCTGGAGGAAGTGTGCGGCGCCTGCTCGATGGTGATCAACGGCAAACCACGCCAGGCTTGCGCAGCCTTGATCGATAACCTGGAGCAGCCGATTCGCGTTGAGCCGATGCGGACATTCCCGGTCGTGCGCGACCTGGTCATCGACCGCAGCCGGATGTTCAACGCGCTGAAGAAGGTGAAAGCGTGGATTCCGATCGACGGCACGTACGATCTCGGACCAGGCCCACGGATGCCGGAGAAGAAGCGCCAATGGGCGTATGAGCTGTCCAAGTGCATGACCTGTGGCGTTTGCCTGGAAGCTTGCCCGAACGTTAACGAGAAGACGGACTTTATGGGACCGGCGGCCATTTCCCAAGTGCGCCTGTTCAACGCGCATCCGACCGGCGAGATGAACGCCGATGAGCGCCTGGAAGCGCTGATGGAGGAGGGCGGTATCGAAGGCTGCGGCAACTCGCAAAACTGCGTCCGTGCCTGCCCGAAAGGCATCCCGCTGACCACCTCCATCGCTGAAATGAACAAAGCGACCACGAAACATATGTTTAAAACGTGGTTCACTCAGTAATAAAGTCGGACCCGGATTGATAGATACCGAAAAAGGATCCGCATTTCATCTGAAAGAATCGGAGACAGACCTCGAGAGAGGGCTGTCTCTTTTTTTTTCGTGTTAGACAGAAAATAGGAGGGAATCAGGGATGTACATTCATATTCATCGAATCGAATATGATCAGGTTTCCGTGAAACTGGCGGAGTTCTCAAGAGAGGGTGTAGATAAGCTGCGTGCGATTGGGGGTGGGAAGTGGGATCCTAACGGGAAGTTCTGGCGGTTTCCTTGCACGGAGGAGAAACTTCGACAATTGGCCGAATGCTTTCCGGAAACGGAGATTACTTTCGATGGACTCACCGTATCCCCCAAAGTAACGGAGGATGAGCAACTCATGCCCACATTGGAACGGATGCTGACCTCTGCACTCAAGTTAAAAGGATATAGCCTCAAAACGAGTAAAGCATACCGCGGCCATGTCCGGCGATATTTGCAGAACTTGGCTGGTTATTTGGAGTTGAAAGGTCCAGGAACCCTCAAAGAAGAGGAACTTGAATCTGCGATCATCGATTCGTCCCGTGCAAAACAGTATACGCTGCAGCTCCTTGAGCAAGGACATTCTCCAGCCTATGTCAACCAAGCGATCAGTGCTTTGCGTTTTCTGGCCGTCGAGGTGTTCAAGCAACCTTCCGAACAGACGAAATATATCCGACCGAAAAAGGAGAAAAAACTGCCCTATGTCCTATCAGAGCAGGAAGTACTGCGCGTTATCCAAGCGCCGACGAATCTGAAGCACCGCACGATGCTGTATCTGGCCTACGCCTCAGGGCTGCGAGTGAGCGAGGTCGTCCGTTTGAAGATCACGGATATCGACCCGGAACGCGGCATCCTTCGAGTCCGGCAAGGAAAAGGCAAAAAAGACAGACACACGTTACTGTCGCAAACGGCATGGGACATGATCAAAAAATATGTGAAAGCCGAGCGACTCTCCACCTCGTTGTGGTTATTTCCGGGGCAGCATCCGGGGAGCCATTTGCATGAGCGTTCCTTGCAAAAAGTATTTAAGGAAGCCCTGCAAACTTCGGGCGTCATGAAGCAGGTCGGCATTCATGTCCTGCGTCATTCTTTTGCTACCCATTTGCTCGAAAACGGCACCGATCTCCGTTATATCCAGGAGCTGCTGGGCCACGCCAACCCTTCCACCACCGAACGCTACACCCACGTCAGCACCAAGAATCTGAAACGAATCCAGAGTCCGCTGGATCGTATTTTACGTGATCGTGATCCGAGAGGGGAGTAGCCTATTCAATAGGGATGCAGAATTGAAAATACAAAATCAAGAAATGGAGGTATAATTAAGGGAGTGATAACGGGGGGCGCAAATCACCTGAATGAGGTGAGGTTTGCGACGGGCAGAGATTGAGGAGTTATAAGAAATCCCCGATAATACTTAATGAAAAAACTGAAAGGAGCGATAAGCAATAAAAGCATATAAAAGAAGTGGAATTGTAATATTTATAATTGTAGTATTATTCGTGTTTTGGAATTCATACAGTATTTCAACTATTGAAGCAGTTACCATACAGAATGTAAGTAAGAATGAAATAACTGTAGTAAATTTAAGTAGCCGAGTAAGAACAGTATTATTATCTATCGATATTTCTAAACTGCTAGAGGAGGATAAAAAATATATAATTTCGTACGAAAAAAAACTATTTGATAAACATAGACTAAAATACATATCTTCACAAATACCTAATAAAGAAACAATGTCAAAAGACAAGTGAACTAGTCAATGCTTCGTGGTCGGGGACATCTTATAACACCGTATTCACGCTGCGGGGCTTACGCCCCTCGATTGTCAGATGTATAATCATGGAAGAAGCTCAGACAACAAACGCCCCAGCCTAAGATAAGAGCTATCTAAGGCTGGGGCGTTTCGTGAATACAAGAACGTTAGGTGAAATTAATGCAATGCGAATAAAACCATAAATTCTTGAATGGAGTTTTTATCGTGATCATTCGAACTGAGACTGAGAGAGATTTCAACGAAGTATATAAATTGAATTACCTTGCCTTTGGTAACAGAGAAGATGAGTCAAAATTAGTCGAAAGAATAAGAAAATCTAATGAGTATATACCAGAGTTATCAATCATCGCAGAGATGGAGAACGAAATCGTCGGTCATTTGTTATTAAGCAAAGCAAAAGTAGAAGATCACGAAAATGCATATACAGTTATTGTTCTGGCTCCAATAGCAGTTAAACCTAATCGTCAAAAGCAAGGTATTGGCAGTAGATTGATCGAGGAAGGTATAAGACGATGTAGAACCCTAGGGTATGGCATCATTTTATTAATAGGTCATCCTAGTTACTACCCTAGACTCGGATTTCAACCAGCTAGAAAGCATGGATTGGACCTGAAGCAATTTGAAGTACCTGATGAAGTCTTCATGGTATATGAAGTAGAAGAAGGAAAACTAAAGGAAATAAAAGGGGAATTAAAATACCCAAAAGCATTTTTTAACTAAATCGAAGAGGGCATTAACATCACCTAACAATGTGTTCACGCATCGGCGGACAAGCCGCCTCGGTCCCGGGAGATAAGTCGGGGAAGCGATTTCCGGGACACATCCGCACCGACTAACTGCGCAAGCGCAGCCGCCCTACTGGCTTAAGTCGGTGGGACGTCGTGAACACGGAACCGTTAGGTGAAATTACGATGCGATCTAATAGAAACACCAAAAACACAAAGAAGAGGTGCGCAATGCCTAGACAGGTAACATTGGCTGATGGTAGGACAGTAGAAGTAGAGTGCCTAAGTTGTGCTCTTACTAGTGGTCTTATTGAACCCACTGGAGGAGTTATATATGAATCAAGAAATTTCCATGTGCATCAAGATGTTGCCTATCCGATAAAAGGCTTGGTTATTATTGCCTCGAAAAGACATATTTACTGCATGGATGAATTAACTCCGGAGGAACAGCTAGAGTACATTTCTATAATCCATAAAATAAGAAGTGAACAGCGGAAGAGCTTGGTAATAGATAAGGTTTACTATTTTTATAATGAGGACACAACACATCATTTTCATCTTTGGATGGTTCCTAGATATGAATGGATGTATGATTTTGGTCACTCGGTAGAGTCGTTAAGACCAGTTTTACTACATGCAAGAAATAATATGAATACAAAATCAAACATGCTAGAGGTCATGGATGGGATAAACACTTTAAGGAAAGGATTAAAGGATTTTGTAAGTAACTCAGGGTAACTTCACCTAACACCGCATTCACGCATCGGGGCATTCGCCCCTCGGTCCGCGAGAGGCATTTTCTAAAGTAGTAGTTTCATGCGGACAACCCTGCACTGCCTAACCGCATCGCGGCCGTTCCAGTTGGTCACTTAAGGCAGTGAGGGTTCGTGAATGCCTGAACGTTATACGCAATTACCGCAATTCATTAAAAATTTTTCTTGGGAGGTTTCAATGATGCTTGAATATATTGGAGAAGAAAAGGATTACTCATCTATTGTGATAAATGGAATCGAATTTGATGTGGAAGATGATGAATATAAATTTGTTATACCCAGATCAGTAGTTTCCGGAGTAAGAATTGATGAACTCCATCCACTATATAGGATGGAAATATGTGAAAAAATACAGGATGAAATTATCTTTCTTGATACAATACCTTATACAATTACTAGAGAAGTGGAGAGTAGAAATACTGTTGTCGTTGAGTTTGAAGATTCAGGAAGGCGTAAGATTTGGGATGGACCAATTGGTTTTAAACTCTATATGGAAACCAAAAGAGATATTATTTCTGAAAGACAGAAGGAAGTATCAGATATTGCCCTAGATTCTTACGAAGATGATGGTGATTACATCTTTCTTAGATATTCAATGAAACTTGAAAGTGAATTACTTGAGACGGTTATTCAACAAGCTGAACAGGTAATTAAGGAAATTGAAGGTGCGGCAGATATTACACTTAATTCGCCTTTTAAAGAAATTACTCAAGCAAGGAATGAGGCCGACTTTACGGTATCCTTATTAATCCCTCTTATAAGAAGGATGGGATTTTCGAATGTTCGCTATAACCATGGAAAGAAAGAATATGGTAAAGATATAGTTTTTACTCGTAGGACAGAATTTGATGAGTATGAATATTGGGGAGTGCAAGTCAAGTTTGGCGATGTTTCAGGTGGTGTTAGATCTGATATTGATGAGTTAATAGGCCAAGCTAACGATGCATTCAGAATGCCTTTTTATGATGTTTATACAAGATCTAAACAAAGAATATCGAAATTTGTAATTGCTATTTCAGGTAGATATAAAGAAAACGCAATAGAAAAGATTGTGGAAGGAATAGAAAGTCACGCTCTTAGAAATAATCTTGTGTTTATTGATGGAGAAAAGATTAAATCATTAATAGAAAGATATAGAAGATAGCCAATTCGAAGAAGGCTGTAACAGCGTATAACAACGCATTCCCACTGCGGGGCCATACGGCCCCTTGGTCGCCAGAAGTTAAAACAGTGAAGCAGAATCAGGCGACACACCTGCACCACCTAACCGCATCGCGGCCGGACCTAAAGGTCCTTAAGGTGGTGAGGCGTCGGGAATGCAGAAACGTTATACGAAAACCTCAAATTTATTTTCAGGAGATGGTAGTGTGCATCCCTCTTTAAAGGAAGGAGATATCAATATAGATGTTAGTAGATATCACTACAGATGGATCTACTCATATGGTGACTATTATTGTTTTATCAAAGAATACGACAATGCAGAACTTTTAGTTAAATCAAAATACAAAGGAATAATACACTTCGGACAAAGAAATACAGATCTAAAACACTTTTATTACTACTATAAAAAAGAAGTAGGAGAACTAATAAGGCTATTAGCTTATGAGGTTTATGGGGAGGATAATTGGTCCAACAATGATAGAAAAAGACGCGGATTAACAGCAATAAGGATTAAGGAATATATGAAAATGAGAAATAGTAAAAGGGATTAAGGAATAAATTTAGTATTTCAACGATGTTGAGGTCTTCGTATAACACGTATTCACGCAGCTGGGCTATCGCCCCTTGGTTGTCAGATGTATAATCATGGAAGAAGCCCAGACAACAAACGACCCAGCCTAAGATAAGAGCTATCTAAGGCTGGGTCGTTTCGTGAATACAAGAACGTTATACGACAGAACGAAGATTGGTTATTAAAACCAACAAATCACTTCAATCCTAGGAGATCCAGAATGAAATTGTTTCGATTTGATCAGTCAGTTGGAAGAAGTATTGATAAATTTGGGAGTAAGAATCTTGTTATAACCCCTATCTTAAGAATACTTGAACGTCATATTGATGTAGTTCAAATATCATCAATGAATATGAACCCTGGAGGACTTATTGGAGGACATGAAGCACATGGTCCACAGCTATTTATTGTTGTAGCTGGCGAAGGATTTATTACCGGGAGAGAAAACTTGCGAATACCAATACAATCAGGACAAATGGCTTTCTGGGAAACTGGGGAATGGCACGAAGTCATGACTATAAAAGGAATGAGTGCAATTGTAATTGAGTCAGACCAATTAAGTCCTGAAGAGCTACTATTAGAAGAAATAATAGAGTAACAAGATTTTTGCGGGCGGATTCAAAGTTCCGTCGTATAACAATGTGTTCACGCATCGGCGGACAAGCCGCCTCGGTCCCGGGAGATAAGTCGGAGAAGTGATTGCCGGGACACATCCGCACCACCTAACCGCATCGCGGCTGGTCCTACGGACCTTAAGGTGGTGGGACGTCGTGGATACGGGAACGTTATAAGAAATCAGGGGAAAGACACGTATGTGAGGGTTAGAGCAGGAAGTTGTATTTTCGTTTTCCGTGAAGGATTCTCCGGATCTCGACAGTATCTTTTAAAACCACATAAAAGACAAGATAAGATTCAACAACTAACATTCTATAATTCAGTACTTGAAGCCGAATATCGTTCGGAATCGTACCGCTATTCGGGAATAACTCGAGAATAGATATGGATTGATCAAGTTTATCCGCCATTGATAAAGCCGCATCAGGATTATCTAACATGATGTAATGGATGATATTGGATAAATCCTCTTCAGCGATGGGCAAGTACTCGATTTTATATTTCTTGTCCACGGATTTGACTCCTTAGATTTTTCATCACCTCAGAGTGACTCTTCTTCTGGACACCTTCGCTACTTTGTTTTTCAGCTACAGCGAGTTTTTGGTACAGTTCAATTAAAGCTTGTTGTTTTTCATATAAAGCATGGCTCATCACGACAAGATCACTCTGACCATTCTTGGTAATAAAAACGGGTTCACCGTCATGATGAGCAATTTCGGAGATAAGATTAAAATTGTTTCTTAAGTCAGAGATAGGACGAATCGTAGGCATGGTCATCACCTCAAGAATATTGTTACGATTAATTTTATCATAATTATGATAAATAATACATTGAGTAAAGAATTTTTCTTGGGTATTTCAGGGAAGCCCCTGACATCTTATAACAATGTGTTCATTGTTCACGCATCAGCAGACAAGCTGCCTCGGTCGCCAGGAGATAAGTCGGGGAAGTGGATTCAGGCGACACATCCGCACCACCTAACCGCATCGCGGCCGGTCCTACGGACCTTAAGTGGTGGGACGTCGTGAACACGGAACCGTTATGTGAAACCAGTGCAATAATTTAAAGGAGCGAATGTAGTATGCTAGCGTTTAGATTCACTCAAAAACTTCTGACTGATATGAAGGTAGCTCCTATTGAATTAAGTGAGGTTAATTCTTTATTTAGTTGGCATGTGAATATACTCCAACTAAGGAAGAAACATATAATATTTGTAAATGATACGAGCCGATTATGTCTAATCATTGATGGGATAAGGAGCTCTCAACTGAGTAAACTACAAGAAAAATTTATGATTGAACTCAAAGAATATTTACAGTTAGAAGGACTTAAGAAAAGCCAAATTGAACAATATTTCTTTGAGGCAGGGGAAGTAAGAATTGGAAAGACAAATGATAGAAGTGTACTAGGAACTCTAAAAGAAATGTCTCTTTATTGTGACGGTGTTGAATTTGGTCACACGTTTGATCTAAGTGCATGGCTAAACAAGATGATCTATAAACCGATTGAATATGAAGAACCTATTAAAGTTTTCAAGGAAACATTGAAGAGAAGGTACTCATAGCATGTATGTATTTCAAGGAGGCACTGGCATCACATAACAATGTGTTCACGCTTCGGCGGACAAGCCACCTCGGTCCCGGGAGATAAGTTGAGGCAGCGATTGCCGGGACACATCCGCACCACCTAACCGCATCGCGGCCGTTCCCTTCGGTCACTTAAGGTGGTGGGACGTCGTGAACACGGATCCGTTATCTGAAACATCAGCAAAGACTTTTAGAAAAACTTACTGAATTGTTTTACCAACTTAGATTATTGGAGGAGTAGAACATGGAAGAAAGAAAATTGGCTATACCTATTTACTTAAATCAAAGAATCGTATTCGATTTGTTGGCAATAGTAGAAGAAGGCTTTTCGCAACTACAAAGTATAAAAACTTCTGAGAAAAACGAAAAAGGTACGAACGCTGATGTTTCAGGAGAAATAGGCACAAAAAATGTATTTGCATTTTTAAATCTTGGATTAAAATCAGCTATTGGTCGTAAGGACTCAAAGTTAGCGGAGAAAGAAGTTCAAGAGGAGCGAGTATTTACTCCAGCATCTCTTTTTTCGAAACTAAGAGATAGTTTGATAGAGAGAAAAACATTAAACGTATTAGATAATAAATTCACCCCTGACAAATTAATGCCAGGCGCTTTTGTAGAGTTCTCAGGAATTTTAAAAAGAAATCCTATGATTGCGTATATGGAAGGCATGATTCAAATGATGGAAATGGCAATGCTATTCACTTCTCAACCTAAAAAACAAAAGCCAAACACCGAACAAGAAACTATTACTCAGATGAAGAAGTTCACAGGAATGCTAAAGCAAGCAGGTTCACTTGATCTTATATCTGAAATAGTGAATGTTCCCGATATGAAAGCTGTGATACCCGTGCAATTAGAGTATTTTTCTAATGAGAGTCCTGCAGATATTATTGATGGTCAATTTTTTGTTCTAGGTAAAATAGTAAGATTTATACCGGAAGAATCAAATGATTTTGTGAATTTACTTAGAGGGACGCCCCTAGCCTATCTTCCTGAAGAAGTTTTAACTCAAGTAACTAGTGGCTTTCATGAAATGTCTTCACAATTAACAATGGAAGACGATTTTACAGCTAAAGTTCATGGTCCTGTGTTATTAATAGTTCCAATTGCTATATACGCATAGATGTCAGGTGTTTTACTCTTGTATTTCAAAGCATTTAGATATTTATTAGAAGATTCAATGAGGGCTGATGCATCAGATAACACAGTATTCACGCAGCGGGACCTGATGGTCCCTTGGTCTGCAGAGGCATTTCGAGGAAGCGGAATCAGCAGACAACCCTGCACTGGCTAAGTCCTTCGGACCCGGGGCTTATGCCCCTTAAGCTAGTGAGGGTTCGTGAATACAACAACGTTATCTGAAATTACTTAAAGGATATAAAGAAAGAGAGTGATTTGTATGGCCAAATATATTGAATATCTTTGTACTTCAACTACAGCTTTTGTTGATAAAGAAATAGTTGTTAATTTTGATCAGGGAGAAATCACTGCGGTTAAAACGAAACTTTCAACTGAAGGAGATCAACCTAAAAGTGGTCTTGTTAGAATAACAGTTTATTTCAAAGAAACTATTGAATTCGATCAAGCCGAAGAGCTAGGTAACCATAAGGTGAAGCAGATTATCAATAGCTTAGTTTTTGTGAAAGGAAGTCAAATTAACGATCCTTACATTTTTAAAGAAAATATTAAACCCAATTCAACTATTGTTGCTAGGATGCAAGGAAGGTTTAGTATACAATCTGATTTTGGACAGGAAGAGATTGATGAGTTTGTTGAACTGACTAAAAACGAAAAAACGAATCATATCTATTACACCCTGTATAAACAATCAATGAACCATAATGATAATTTGGGTAAATTCATGTTTTTGTATAGCTTGTTAATAGTGATGATAGATGCAAAGAAACAGAAGGATGTAGATTCTTATATTATCTCAAATCACCCTGATGAAGAATTTAATCAGAGACAATCTACAAGAATGGTGAAGAGAGATGGAATTGAAACAAGAAGTGATGAATTAGAAACAAGATTTACTTGGCTCCGAAATCAATTAGGACATACTCAACAAGATAGCGAGATAACAGTTGTTATAAAGGAAATTAATGAATGCTGGAGAGATCTAGATCGTATAGTGAAAAACGTAATCAAAGATAAAGTCAGCGAGTAAGTTAATCACAGCAGAAGTAACTTCAGATAACATAATATTCATGCTGCGGACATGCGTCCTGGGTCCGGCAAAGCCGGACACATCCGACTTCGTCGGACGTCGTGAATACAGGAACGTTATCTGCAATTGCTTAAAAAATAATTAAAAGGAGAAAATGGATGAAATTCACGGAAGTAAATATAAATGATTTAGAAAGAGATGAAAAAGAGAGATTATTCAAGTTATCTATATTAGAAGTATATTCTTTATCACTAAATAATATAAAGGAAATCACCGGTTATATTACATTGACTTTAGGCATGCTGATTATCACAAGCGAATATTTTAACTCTGATTCAAATAATAGCAAAGAGACCAAGTTAACTGAGGAGGCATTAATTACTTTAAACAATTTACATGATATTTTTTTCGCTGAAAGTGAAATGTTTTTTAAAAATTCTATAGAAAGATGTTACATTAGCTATTATCAAGCATATGAAGTATATGTCAGTAACTTAATGAAAATAGTATTTTGGTTTTTTCCTGAATTTTTTAATGATAAAAGTAATATTGACATTAAAGATATATTTAATTCGGATAGCATATTGACTGTTAGAAATAAATTAATTGATCAAAAAGTAAAGGATACTATTCAAACAAACAATATTTCCCAATTGATCAAAAAATTTAAAGATTTATTTGGAGTTGAAATAAAAATCGCTAAAGAAAATTTAGATTATTTAATTGTTGCTTCAAATACAAGAAATCTATTGATTCATAATAACGGTATTGTAAATAACATCTATATTCAAAACCTTAACAGTAGTAGAATCTCATCAAGCTATCATAATGGGGATAAGGTTATTATTTCTGAAAAAGATCTAAGGGATTGTAATAAATTCTTTAATAAAATTGTTGAAGAGACTAATTCATCAATGGTAAGTCAGATGGAACAAATTATTAAATACTCAAATTCAAAATTATAATACTCTTGTGTTTCATCAGGTAGAAGCAACTGCAGATAACACCATATTCACGCATCGGGGCTACCGCCCCTCGGTTGTCAGATGTATAGTCATGGAAGAAGCTCAGACAACAAACGACCCAGCCTAAAATAAGAGCTATCTAAGGCTGGGTTGTTTCGTGAATACAACAACGTTAGACGAAATTCACTTAAAACTTTTATTTGGAGGGTCATATCGTGGAAGTATTATTTAAACGTAACCCGGACATTAAGAAAAACGCATATCCGAATTGGAGAAGAAGCAACTATTCAAGTTGGGAATTTAAAACTTACTCGGAGATGTACAAGAAGAGCGGGGATCTGCTCATAGATACTATTGCGGATAATTACAATAATAGAGCTGATGAAGTAATTATTCCGAGTATCTTTTTATATCGCCATGCAACTGAATTGATTCTAAAAGCTATCTTGTTAACACATTATTTAATGGATAGAAGTATGTCTAGAGAGAAGATACAAGATAAACTTCAAGGGCATAGCTTATTTACTTTGTGGAATAAAGTTGAAAATATTATTCCTGAGTATTTGAAAGAAGCAATTAAAAAGGACAAAAGCCCATTACAATTAATGAAAGCAGCTGTTATGGAATTGCATGAGATAGATTCAACTTCAATGATGTTTAGATATCCTTTTGATAAAGAGTACAAAGAAGCGCAATTAATAGGTGACGAAGAACATAATTATGGGATTGATTACATAGCACTAAAACAACAATTTAATGAAGTATACAATTATATAGAAGGCGTTTTCTATACGTTATTTAATAGGTACGAGAATTTAGAGACAATTCCTATTTTGTAAGCTTATTCATTGAAGAAGTGAATTTCGTCTAACAATGTATTCACGCTACGTAGCCTGAAGGCTCCTTGGATTGCCAGATAGTAGGAAGCAAGGAAGAGGACTCAGGCAATCAACCACTGCGAGGCTAAGTCCTGACGGACCCAGTCGCATTTGCTCCTTTAAGCCTCTCGGGTTCGTGAATACGAGAACGTTAGACGAAATTAACGAGATTTAAACATTAGAAAGACTTATATAAACCCGAACAATCGTTCTTCATTTTACTGGTATATCATGGTAGAATAGTAAAAGACAATTGAATCTTGGGTGGGCATAGTATCCCTTCGAGAGGAGGTGATACTATGGAAGTAAAAGATGCAATAACGATTATGTTCCTTTTCGGAATGTTTATCCTTGCTCTTTTAACATACATCAGTAATAACAACAAGAGAAAGTAAGAACCCACCCCAAGGTTAGCGCCAAAGGTGGGTTCTTATTCCTTTTCGACTGTAGAAGGGATAATCCCATCCAAGCCAATTGTTTTGCCGAGTGTTTGCCGCACTCGGCTTCTTTAAAAATATGATAACACAATTGGAAAAAGAAGTGAACAAATAGAGATAAGTAAAACATTTTAAAAAAAATAAGGACCTGTTAAAGGAATCAAAGGAATTTTGTGAGTAATTCGAAGAAGCGTTAACTTCGTCTAACACAGTATTCACGCATCGGGGCATTCGCCCCTCGGTCCGCAGATGCATTTTCAAGTAGTTGAATCTGCGGACACATCCATTCCCCTAAGATAAGAGCTATCTAAGGGGAATGGACGTCGCGAATACGGAAACGTTAAGTGAAATCGGGGATATGTATTAATAAAAACATGTAAGACAAATGAAGATTCAAAAGGGACGTGAAGATTTTGAATTACATAAGACAAATAAGAGAGTTAGTAGGAACACATCCTATAATTATGGCAGGAGCATGTGTGATTCTTATAGACGGTGAAGGTCGATTATTATTACAACAAAGAACAGATAATGGTTTGTGGGGATTACCGGGAGGTTCAATGGAACCTGGGGAAGAAATGAAAGAAGTTGCAAAACGGGAACTTTTTGAAGAGGAACGTTATAGGAAATTCCCGCAAAACATATTCAAACACAAAACACGAACAAACATTCTATTAACGAGTTGTTATTTGTGGTAGAATAAGGAAGTACAATTGAATCTTGGGTGGGCATGGTTTCCCTTCGAAAGGAGGTGAAGCCATGGAGGTTAAAGATGCATTGACAATAATGTTCCTATTCGGAACGTTTATCCTTGCCCTCATAACATACATTAATTCCAACAACAAGAGAAAATAAAAACCCACCCCAAGGTTGACGGCCGAAGGTGGGTTTTGTTCCTTAAATGACTTAGAGGGGAATAAACCATCCAAGCCAATTGTATAGCCGAGTGTTGACGCACTCGGTTTTCTTATAACGATCATAACATATACTGAATTGACTGAAAACCAAGAAAATGGAATGTATAAAAACTTTGTATAAAAACCTGTGTGAAGTAAATTGAATGAGATATCGAAGAGGGCCGAAACATCCTATAACATCGTATTCACACGGCGAGACCTGACGGTCCCTTGGTCTGCAAGAGGATTTTCGAGGAAGCGAACTCAGCAGACAGCCCTGCATTGGCTAAGTCCGTCGGACCCGCGCTTGCCCGCTTAAGCCAGTGAGGGTTCGTGAATACAAAAACGTTAGCTGTAATTCGGTTAACCATTTTTTGGGGGGAGAAAATGAAAGAAACAAGGATTTATAAGCAAATAGATAACTGCTCTATTAGTGCAGATATCTATTACCAAGGCACTGATACTCCTGTAATATTATATATTCATAGCGGCGCTTTAATTTTTGGGACAAGAGAATGGTTACCGACTGCACAAATTGAGTATTTAACAAATGCAGGGTTTAGTTTGGTTAATATTGATTATCGCCTAGCACCTGAAACTAAATTTGAAATAATTATTGAAGATATTAGAGATGCAATTGAATGGGTAAGAACTAAAGCTATTGAATGGTATGATTTTGACATTGATAATATTGCAGTTATGGGGAGTTCAGCAGGTGGGTACCTGAGTTTATTGACTGGTACAATGGACTATAAACCAAAAGCTATTATTTCATTTTATGGATACGGTGATATTCTAGGCACATGGTACACAGAACCAAGTGAGTATTACTGCAAGAAACCGATGATAAGTAGAAGTAAGGCAATAGAGAACATAGGTTTTGAGGAAACAACAGATGGTAAATGGGATAGGATTGACTTTTATTATTATTGTCGACAACAAGGTGTTTGGGTTCAAGAAGTAACTAAAATGGATCCTAACTACGATTTGAATAAATTAATGCAATATAATCCAATAAATAATATTTCAAATGATTACCCACCTACATTATTTCTACACGGTGACCAAGATACAGATGTTCCATATGAACAATCTGTAAAAATGTATGAGAAGCTCAAAGGAATAGGAATCGAGACAAAATTAATAACAATTGAAGGCGCAGATCATGTTTTCGATCATGATTTTGAAGATCCCAAGGTTCAAGGAGCGTTTATAGAAGTTGTAGATTTCTTAAAAACACATTTATGTAAGTGATTCGAATTAGAACCAAACTTCAGCTAACACCGTATTCACGCAGCGGGGCTATCGCCCCTTGGTCGTCAGATGTATAATCGTGGAAGAAGCTTAGACAACATACGACCCAGCCTAAGATAAGAGCTATCTAAGGCTGGGTCGTTTCGTGAATACAAAAACGTTATGCGAAATTACTGTATAGATTTGAAAGTAGGTGATTCATAGATGATTGATAAAACACGATACCCTATTGGTCAATTTGACCCGGCACTCATATTCTTTGAAGAGGACAGGGATAAGTTCATTAATCAAATCCTATTAATTATACCTAAGCTTCGAAGCCTAATATCACACTTAACGATCGACCAACTCCAAACGCCATATCGGGATGGTGGTTGGTCAATTCAGCAAATTATCCACCATATGGCCGATAATGATATGAATGCTTATTTAAGATTTAAAAGGGCATTAACAGAAATAGAACCTGCGGCTTCATCATATCGAGAAGATCTATGGGGAGATCTTCATGATTATTTTGAAACTGATATAGAAATCTCTTTATTGCTTCTAGAATCACTCCACAAACGTTTTTACATACTACTTCACAAGTTAGACTCAGGTCAGTTCTCGAGGACACTCAGAACTCAAGCATTAGGGTTAATTAATTTGGACACTGCTCTACAAAGATTTATTTGGCACAATCACCACCACATATCTCAGATTGAATCATTAATTATTAGAAAAGCGTGGTAAACAGAGATATTGTGGGTATTTCAAAGATGACAGTAACTTCGCATAACAATGTGTTCACGCATCGGCGGACAAGCCGCCTCGGTCCCGGAAGATAAGTCGAGGTAGTGATTGTCGGGACACATCCGCATCACCTAACTGCGTCGCGGCCGCTCACTATCGTTCGCTTAAGGTGGTGGGTCGTCAACACGGAAACGTTAGGCGAAATTCCTGCAAGTGAGAGGAGGGGAACCGTGAAGTTATACCACTTCAGTGATAATCCCGATATACAAAGATTTGAACCAAGAATGATTTATGAGGAGACGGAAGCAAAGGTCTGGGCAATAGATGAGTTTCATGCTCCACATTATTTCTTTCCTCGGGAGTGTCCGAGGGTATGTGTCTGGCCTGAAGAGTATACAACAGAAGCGGATCTAAACCTCTTTTTTTGTATGTCAACAACACAAAGAATAATTGCTATAGAGTCTGCGTGGTATGATCAAGTCAGTAATGGACATATATACCGATATAGTTTTAACCCTGATGATTTCGTGTTACATGAGCCTAATGCAGGATACTACATAAGTTCAGTTTCAGTTGTACCTAGTAATGTTGAACGAATTGATGACTTAATAGGATCAATCACAGATCTTGGAATAGAGTTTAGAGTAACCCCTTCACTAAAACCTCTTAAAGACTTAGTATTAAAATCTTCTTTAAACTACTCCATGATAAGACTAAGAAATGCAGTGATGTAGCTAACTCAGAGATGGCAGGAACATCGCCTAACACCGCATTCACGCTGCGGATCGCTGTCGTGCCCCTTGGTCCGCACCGAGGATTTTCGGGGAAGTGGAGCCAGACGGACAACCCTGCGCCTAACCGCGTCGCGGCCGGTTCTATGGACCTTAAGGTGATAAGGCGTCGTGAACACATGAACGTTATCTGCAATTCGAGCACGGCCTCACAGACCTAAGTCCCATTAATAACTTTTTTAAGGAGACATTAAACCATGTCCATTAATGTATCAGGAATTATCTTTAGTTCCTTAACTTCAATTGTAATTCTTTTTCAAATTGCTTTAGCGTTAGGGGCGCCTTGGGGGAGGTTTGCGATGGGAGGAAAGTACCCTGGGAGGTTCCCTATCTCTATGCGAGTAATTGCATTATTTCAAGCTGTCGTGCTTGCATTCCTCGGACTTATTGTTCTAAGTAAATCGGAACTTGCCGTAAATCAATGGTATGAATTCTCTCTTTCAGCGGTTTGGTTTGTGGTTGCTTTCTCCGTATTATCTTCTATTATGAATCTGATCAGTAGAAGTAAAGGAGAGAGAGCCATATGGGCTCCAGTTGCTATTGTAATGGTTATTACAAGTCTGATTGTCGCGTTGGGTTATAATTATGATTAAAGAACACCAGAAACCAAAGCAGAACTGAGGAAAACTGACTTCAACAATTGAAAGAAACATGTATTATTATCTTAAGTCTAAGTTAATCGAATAGTTTAATCGAAGAAGGTACGAACAGCAGATAACACAGTAGTCACGCTTCGGGCCATTCGGCCCTCGGTCCGTCAGATGATTTTCGGGGGTAGTGAATCAGCGGACACAACCAATCCCCTAAGATAACAGCTATCTAAGGGGATTGGGCATCGCGAATACAAAAACGTTAGACGAAAGAACCCTAAATCAATTTAGAGATGAGGATCGTTTGATGACCTACAAATCAATTTTAATAGATCAAATAACTGCATGTTATAACGATAAGAGTTGGTTTATTCCACTTGCAGATATACTGGCAGATTTGACAGTGAGCGAAGCAGTTACTGAGAATGAGAATAAACAATCCATATGTTCAATAGTGAATCATATTATTTACTGGAATGAGAGATGGCTTGAGCGATTTAAGGCTGGAGAATTTGTATCAAATAATACTATTAATAATGATGAAACATTTTCTTTAACTCCAGATCAATTTGAAGATTTAGGTTGGAATGAAACATTAATTAGACTTGAGAAAGTATTTAGTAATTGGAGAACTGTTTTAGAAGAAACGGATGAATCAAAACTTACAAGACAAATTCCAGAATATTATAATGCTCAATGGTGGGGAGTTGTTTCTAATTTGAGTATTCATAATGCATATCATATTGGACAAATCATGTTATTAAAGAAACTAATTCGAGTTAAATAAATTTCTTAAGTTATTTGCAGATGTGGTTCCTTCGGATAACACTATATTCACGTATAGGGCCATTCGGCCCTCGGTCCGGACCGGAGCTCGATGCATTTCGATGAGGCATTTCAGTATACGATGAAGCGGAATCAGCCGGATACATCCGCACCGACTAACTGCGCAAGCGCAGCCGGCCAACGGGCTTAAGTCGGTGGGACGTCGTGAACACGGAACCGTTTTAGTCGAAATTCAAGCAAGATTGGAGAGATTTAATGCCACTAAACGACAATCAATTATTAGAGATATTAAGGAATCAAAATGATTTTGAAGTTCTTGATGTAAGAAGGACAGAAAATATTACTCGAGATCGGGCATCACTGAGTAAAATCGATGTACACACAAGAGACAATAGGATTGTTCCATTATTAGAGAAAAATACGATATCTATGTCTGTTCCATATGAGAATATTATTTACAAGTACTACTCCAGCAAGAATGTTTCTATTCCAAAGGTTTTTTACAATGAATATGATCAAGTTGGACATGAAGGTATATTGTTGATGGAAGATTTAACACCGACACATCGTAATATTGCTGATTGGGAGCCCCCTATTGATACTAATAAAATAAAAACCATTATTGATGTAATCTCACAATTTCATGCGGTCTCTTGGGGAAGGGGAGAACTAGCTGTCCCCAAGCATTTGCAGAGTGTAGAGGAATATTTAATACATATTGGTTATTTGGAAAGAGATTATATTCATTTTAGAAAAACTCAAATCTATAACCTTGGAGATGATCAATTTGAAATATATGAGGAAAGTCTACAGAGGTTACGCGAGAACGCTCAAAAACACATTGAACGTATAACTAATAATCAACATACTTCATTTATCCATGGTGACCTGAATGTATGCAATATGTTGTATCCGTTAATAGGTAATGCAAGGCCGTACATAATTGACCTTGAAGCAGTAAGGGTTGGGCTTTGTACAGAAGACTTGGTTATGTTATTTATTCATGATTTATTTCATGGTGGGGAAGAGACCTTACATATTTTTCAGATTTATTACCGTTCAATTTGCACTAAGATTTCCTGTGAATATACTTACGATCAATTCTTGGAGGATATAAGAATATCAATAATGGAAGGGATCTTTTTTCCACTTAAGCTTTTTGTTCATAATGGTGTAAAGGATGAAGAACTGGTATTGAAATCAATAAATGCATATAAAACTTTTATTGGGATAACTTGAGGAAGTGCTTGAGCATTGCCTAATACAGTATTCACGCTTTGGTGCTATCGCCCCTCGGTTTTCCAGATGTATAATCATGGAAGAAGCTCCGACAACAAACGACCCAGCCTAAGATAGGAGCTATCTAAGGCTGGGTCGTTTCGTAAATACGAGAACGTTAGGTGAAATCATTGGGAGTAAGAACATAACATTCCATTCTTTTAGGGAGGACAAAATGTCAATCAAGAAGGACAAAAATCTTTCTCAAAAACTAACCGGTCATGAACAGGTGATGAAATTTCTTGAGAACCTCGAACATCCATTAAAGCCTGAAATCGAGTATGTAAGAAGAATCATTTTGGAATCTAATGATCAGTTATCCGAACACATCAAATGGAATGCTCCAAGCTTTTATATTCATGACGATCGAATAACTTTTAATTTACATGGTAAAAACGGCTTTAGGTTGATTTTTCATTGTGGTTCGAAAGCTACAGAATACGCTAACGGTAAACCAATCTTTGAGGACTCCTCAAATCTATTAGAATGGTTGGCTGGGGATAGATCGACAATTCGATTCAGTTCAATGGAACAAATAGAAACCAATAAAGAACGTCTAAAACAAGTAGTAAATAAATGGATTGAAGCGACCAAAGAGTTTTAGTATGTATCATATTGAGGTCAATGACTTCAGCTAACAATGTGTTCACGCATCAGCGGACAAGCCGCCTCGGTCCCGGAAGATAAATCAAGGAAGAGGTTGCCGGGGCACATCTGCACCGATTAACTGCGCGAGCGCAGACGTCGCGACCGCGGCAGCATATCAATCTGCTGCTGCTGGTTCATTTTCTCCCGAGAATTATCATGTAAATTTAACACTAAATTATTGGATAGGAGCATTATGTATTCTGGGTGGAATTATTTACTTGATAAAGATCTCAAATTAATTAAGAAATCAACTCGAAGAATGAAATTGTTGATAAGAACATAAATAAAACAGGAGAGTATAGAGAGACATGAAAACAATATTTCTAGTTTTCGGTATTCTTGGTTCATTAATTTTGCCCATAATTATTGTGCTATTGTTCTTTGTTATATTCTCTGGTTTTTATAATAAGGGATTTTTAACAGGATTAGGGCAACTAATGGTTTGTGGGTTTATGATGCTACTTAACTCAACAATCATTCTTAATATGCTTCTAATTTACTGTGAAGGGCTGATAGAAAGCAAGGAATATAAAACTCTAAGAAAAGCTATTATTTTTACTATATTAATAAGTGTAGCAATTCAAACTATTTTAAGTATTCTAATAGAAAACCCATTTAGGGATCCTTCTTCTGGGATGTTCTTATAAGTCCTATGCATAGAACCCAATACCCTACATAACACCGTGTTCATGCATCGGGTCTATCGCCCCCCGGTTGTCAGATGTATAATCGTGGAAGAAGCTCAGACAACAAACGCCCCCGCCTAAGATAGAGCTATCTGAGGCTGGGGCGTTTCGTGAATGCAAAAACGTTGTAGGAAATTCCATCGAACTATATACAAGCATAAAACACGAACGAATATTCTGTTAGTGACTGGGTATATATGGTAGAATGGGTGAGTCGTAAGCTTGGCTTCTCATATATTGTGCGATGTAATGACTGGAGGTTGGCAGTCGGAGAAATCGAATAATAACTTGGCTTATCCTAGCGGGTAAAACTAAAGGCATTGAAACTCAGATATAGCCAGATATAAAGATGAAAGGAACCTAATATGAAAAGAATAATTGAGATTCTTCTATATACATTGAAGCCGGGATCTGGTGCCGAATTTCATAGAATCATGAAAGAGATAAGTGTTCCGTTGCATAATAAAATGGGGATAGACATTGTTGCGTACGGCAACTCTCTTCACGATCCAGATGCGTACTTTTTGATACGGTCTTTTGAAAGCCTGGAACAACTGAATTCAACCCTAGATTCATTCTACAAAAGTGAGGCGTGGAGAAATGGACCGCGAACAGACATTATCGAACGGATAAGTACAAGTTTAAAATCAGTAGTTTCACTTCACCCTGAAGCAATCGATGAACTCAAACGGTCGGGTTTGTAGGATACCAGTTCATCACGCTTCAGGCGTTCAGCCCTTTTGGGGATGAATTTACAGTAGCAGGGAATGAAAGGAGACTTTCATGGAACTTCTTGAAATCAATCAAAATCTAAGAGAAACAAGAAACGAATTACTGGGAATACTTAAGAGGTTGACTAAAGATGAATTAAACCAACGGAAAGATTCATTGAGCTGGAGTATAGGTCAGATCGGTCAACACTTATTTAAGACAGAAGAAGTTTATGTGGCGGCTATTAAGCGAGGATTAAAGAATAATGAAAGTTCTATCACAGAAAGTAAACCATTAGATTTTCTACTTAATAGAAGCAAAAAATGGGTAGCCCCTGATATTGTTAATCCAACTGATGATATTTTTGAAGCTGATGAACTTATTGAAAAACTAAATCAATCAAGACGGAAGTTAGAGGAAACATTGAATACTATGGAAGATCAAACCGAGCTAAGCAGAAGACATTTTGTACATCCAGTCTTTAAAGATATGTTATTAATTGATTGGGTAAGATCGCTGTACCTGCATGAACAAAGACATATTAGACAAATAGAAGAAATAATAAATGAGTCGAAGTGAGTTATTCGAAGAAGGCGGATACATCCTAGATCACCATATTCACACATCGTGCTGCCGCATTCGCCCCATTGGTTGTTCAGATGTATAATCATGGAAGAAGCTTAGACAACAAATGACCCAGCCTAGGATAGAGCTATCTAAGGCTGGGTCGTTTTGCAAATACAAGTACGTTATAAAGATCTTGGAAAAACTAAATAAAAAGGCCCGAACAAACTACGAGAAAGGAAGAATCACATGGCATCCATAAACCAAGAACCAATTGTAAGAACTGAAATGCTTATTCGAAAACCAGTCGATGAGGTATTTGAAGCCTTTATTAACCCAGAGATCACAACGAAATTTTGGTTCACTAAAAGTAGTGATCGGTTAGAAATTGGAAAGCGAATACTTTGGGAATGGGAAATGTATGGGGTCTCAGATGAAATCCACGTGATAGATATCGAGAAAAACAAACGTATTCATGTGGAATCGTTGGATGGAACTCATATCGAATGGCACTTTACCCCAAGAAATAATGATGAGACATTGGTTTCTATTGAAAACTACGGATTCGCAGGAAATGCTGATGAGGTTTTGAACCAATGTATTGACTCAATGGGAGGATTTACGATAGTGCTGTGTGGACTAAAAGCTTTCTTAGAGCATAAAATCGTACTTAATCTAGTCATGGATAAAGCCCCTGATGCCCATGTAAACCAATAGGCGCCTAAAATAAATTTCCAAAAGGAAAAACGACATGAGTGATTTAAAACTTGTAAAACCCCATCAAAATCTTAAGGATGAGTACCTGTCTTTTTATCAAGAATGGAAAGAGTCTGGCGAAGAGATGGTACCTTGGGTCATAAGTAGAGATCCCAGTAGTTTTGAGGCAATGCTTGAATTTCTGGAGGATCATGAGAAGGGCGACGGGTTACCGGAGGGATGGGTTTCAGACTCAACGTTTTGGTTGATTGATGATAAAAGTCGGGTGTTGGGTGCTGTAAATATAAGACACGAGTTGTCTGAGTTTTTGTTTAACGCGGGTGGCCATATCGGATATGGAATTCGGCCATCAGAACGAGGTAAAGGATATGCCACGGTTTTATTGAGGCTTTCACTAGTTGAAGCGAAGAAACTTGGGATAGAGGATGTTTTAGTTGTTTGTGATGCCTGGAATATCGCATCAGAACGAACCATTCTTAAGAACGGGGGAAGAGCGGATGTCGACTACATTGAAGAAGATGGCATTGTAATAAGAAGATATTGGATCAAGAATTCTTAAGAATACTCGATAGAAAGGGGTTCGGACCCCTTAAGGCAGTGTGGGGGCGTGGAAGAAGCCCAGACGAGGGAGACTACAATGAAGAAAATACGAAGTAAAACAGGCAGATCAACGGGATATGTCATCCTACTTATCGCAATCATTACTACTATCGTGTGTTGGGATGAACTCGGGAGTTTGGTAAGGACAGGAAACTATGACAATCCGGATCATATGGTGGAAACCATAATGGCCAAATCAGCGACTCCAGGAGTGGCTATGGTCGTATCAGAGCGGGGCAAGACCGAATTTCAAAATTTCGGCTATGCAGATGTTAATCATAAGAAGAGGGTAACTGAAGAGTCATTATTTGAATTGGGATCAACGACAAAGGCATTTACGGCTTTGGCCATTATTTTATTAGAAAATGAGGGCTATCTCTCTTTCTCCGACCCTATTACAGATTATATTCCTTGGTTTGAACCAACCCTTAAAGGGGAGAAAGTGAATATTACGATTTCTCAGTTGCTCGCCCATACCAGTGGAATTCCGCCGTGGAGTATTCGGTTAATTCCAGAAGGCACTACAGGGGATTTGCTTGAAAAGACCATACATACTATTTCAGACATTGCATTAGTTACATATCCTGGGACAGCCTATCATTATGCTACCGTGAATTATGATATTTTAGCGATGATTATTGAAAAAGTTACAGGCAAACGTTATCAGGATTACATCACTGAAAGCATATTGGTTCCTTTAGGGATGACGGATAGTTATTATTCAACAGGGCAGGAAAAGGAATCTGATCAACTTACCAAAGGATATCGCGTGTTTTTTGGAAGAAGCTTAGAATATGATGCTCCTAGATATTATGGGAATATCGCTGCAGGATATTTGGTCACGAATTCAAAAGATTTGGAACGCTGGTTGAATGCCCAAATGGGGATCGGCGATATCCCAAATCATCTATTGAATGCGATACAACAATCTCATCAAGTCGACATCAAAACTGCTGGATACATAGATGAAAATCAATACTATTCATTCGGATGGAGCGTTGATACGAAAAATAGAGTTGTTAGTCATATTGGAGCTAATCCGAATTATTCCTCAAAGGTTATTATAGATTTAGATAAGCAGCAGGCCATATTTGTTTTGGCAAATCTGAATTCAACGGCACCCTCGCTTATTGCTAATAATATATATGAAAATATGAATGGAAATCCGATGAGAAAATTTATGTATGATGACGAGTATTTATTAATTGATTTGGTATTTTCATTCTTAGCCATAATCGCAGTCGTTATCTTATGTCTTCAAGTCATTAAACTCTCTAGAGGAATCAAGCTAGATCTTCATGATGAAAAGACAAGGTTCAGAATAAAAACAACATGCAGTATCGCACTAATCTTAAAATTTATGCTTTTGGTATTGGTCATGATCTGGCCTTATCTAATAAACCATGATTATTTCGTGATAGGGGTGTGGATGTCACATTCCATATTGATTTGGATGGGACTTGCTGCGCTCAATTGCATTTTATCGATAATAATGAATATTAAAACCCTTCATGACCTAAAAGCTTCGCGGTCGCGGCCGTTGATCGTTTAAAGCCGTGAGAGTTCGTGAAGCAATACTATTTTATTCTGATAAGGTGAATTAGATAGTGCAACAAAACGGGATATGGGATACAATTCCAGTTAAGACAATGATTTGACGTCAGACGCACACGGTGACAAGGAGATGAAGTTATGAAATTTCTGCTCACATCTGCAGGTATTAAAAACAAGCGTATACACGATACGTTGATTAACTTGTTGGGCAAACCGATTTCTGAATCTAGCGCCCTCTGCATTACTACTGGGTTGTACGCCATACCCGGAGGTGCAGAGAAAGCATGGCAGTTCTTCAGCGGACAATCTACCACACCAATGTGCGAACTGGGCTGGAAGTCAATGGGCGTGCTTGAGCTCACCGCGTTGCCTAGCATCGATAAAGAGCGTTGGGTTCCTATGGTCCAGGAGACTGACGTTCTACTAGTGAATGGCGGTGACCCCTTGTATCTCTGTTACTGGATGCGGCAATCCGGGTTGGCAGACCTATTGCCGTCGCTGCGTGCAGTTTATGTGGGGCTGAGTGCCGGGAGCATGGTGATGGCACCGAACATTGGTGAATATTTCGTTGGCTGGATTCCACCCGGTGGTGGCGATGACACGCTGAGACTGGTCGATTTTTCAATCTTTCCGCACCTGGACCACGAGATGCTGCCTGATAACACGATGGCTGCAGCAGAGAGATGGGCAGCCGGGATGAAGGGGCCGGCGTATGCGATTGATGACGAGACCGCCATCAAAGTGGTCGACGGAGCGGTCGAAGTTGTCTCCGAAGGGCATTGGAAACTGTTTGGCTCCTAGCCTAAGATAAGAGCAATCTAGGGCTGGGTCGTTTCGGGAATACAGGAAAAGTGAGGTACTCGGATGAGTTATAAATCTATTCTCATCGACCAATTAAATGCTTGTTATAACGATAAGAGCTGGTTTATTCCGCTTCACGAAATCTTAATCGACTTAGATGCTACGCAAGCTGCAGGGGAGAATGAAAGTGAACAATCCATTTGGTCGATCGTGAATCATCTCATTTATTGGAATGAGAAGTGGCTTGAGAGATATAACGACGAACATGTTGAATTAGATAGCTCAATCAACAATGAGGATACTTTTTACTTGAATCGAGATGCAATAAATGATGTTGAGTGGAAGAATACCCTACAGAGACTTGAAACCGTCTTTCATAGTTGGAATAGAGCGCTTGAGGAGAGCGATGATCTGAAACTAACTAAAGAAATCCCTTCCTATTTTTATGCTCCTTGGTGGGGAGTCGTATCAAATTTATGTATTCATAATGCCTATCATATTGGACAGATTATGCTGCTAAAAAAACAGTTGAGAAGTATAGGTTGAAAACCGATTGTAAAGTGCGATCCTAACCACGTTCCGGCCCGCCCAAGGGACTTAGGGTTCTTGGAAAACGATGTGCGAAGTTGGGAAAGTTCAACGAGCCCCGAAGCCCATGAGTAGATCAGGTTTCAACAAATGGATGGTCGTTACAAAATGTAGAGAAAAATACGAAATTAGGTTGAACGAATGAGGAAATCAGAACGCTATATTGCAGAGAAACGGATCAAGCGGACTTTCATCTATATAATCATAAGGCGTGAGAACCGAAGTATGGGAACTGTTGAAAGCCGCTAGGTCTTTTGATTTTAGTGATTTATTATCCTCAAATGAGATCTTGTTATGGAGAGATCGGACATTTTCGTTTTTTCAAGATCCACTTAAAGAGCCTAAAATTAATCCCCATTATTTCACCGATGAGATTGTGAGTACTTTTGTAGACACAGCAGCAGATCGATTGGGAGTGATATTCAAAGAATGGGACAAATGATGGATTCGCTATATGGAAAGGGCTGGAGAAATGGAAGCTAACCAAGCCTTCCCGAAGGCCACACTAATCAAATATAGATTTTCAAAATCAATTTTAATCCTATTCGAATATGGAATCATCTTAGGATGTATGCATTATGGCGGAGTCCATCTGAATTTTCTTATTTATATTGCGGCTTTTTTCGGCTTAGTCATAAGGACGTTTAGAAGACCAGTAAAGAGGACGGTAGAGCCGTTCGTCACGATACCTGTTACCATCTATTTTGGTGTAAACATCTTTATGATTCATAATGGTGAGTTAAGGATCAAGATTATTTTACTACTACTCATCATATTCACCATTATAGGATTCGAAATCATTAGTAATAAGTTGCTAGATAAACTACGGATAAGTAATCACTAGAATCCGCGATAATATCGGCGAGAATATTCTAACGGCACCTATCACCGATGGGTTTTTAGATGTATAATCATGGAAGAAGATCAGTCCACAAACGCCCCAGCCCAAGATAAGTGCTATCTAGGGTTGGGGTGTTTTTTGAAGGGAGAGGAACTCATGACAGAAAGAATAAGCGTATCCACCGGCTCTCCATGGGAGCCCGTAGTGGGTTATTGTAGAGCAATAAGAATCGGTAATGTCATAGAAGTAGCCGGGACGACGGCAATGAAGGACAACCGAATCATTGGTAAAGGCGATGCATATCTACAAACGAAACAAGCTTTAAAAACAATTGAAGAAGCATTAATAAAGCTTGGAGCAGGGATGGAAAACGTGGTGAGGACTCGAATGTTTGTAACGGATATTTCGAAGTGGGAGGAGATCGGAAAAGCCCATGGAGAGTATTTCAAAGATATTCGGCCGGTTGCCACAATGGTTGAGGTTAAAGCCTTAATTGATCCCGACTTGCTCGTTGAAATTGAAGTGCAAGCCATCTTTCAGACATGAATGCCCAGCCCTAAATAATAGCTATCTAAGGCTGGGGGTTTACGACTAACTATTGTCTTATAATAAGAATGTCTCTAGGTGGTCTTCCAGTGCTTTGGATTTGAGAGATCTCCGAGTTCGTAAGATTGCGGCCAACTAAAATGAACGAAGATGTGGCGTTGTTGAAGTTGAAATTGCCCAAGTTAGATACATTTCGACTGCCCCGGAATACGCGGAAGGAACCTTGGAAGTTCGTTCCCGAGAACAAGACCAGTGTGACTTGGGAGCTTTGCACAACATTTCTGAGCCGAAAGCTTGATAGCGCGTTGTTAAACCGAAACGCTCCAAGATCGCGGACGGCGACCCCACCGCGTCTGAAGAGAATCCGACGACCAGAAAAATTGGTACCTGACCATAGTGCAAGACGTACATCACTGTTTGCCAACTATATCACTCCTTTGATTGAAGGTTGATATAGCTTATTGCAGCTTCTATGAATCGGTGTAGACCAATAGAGTAGGGTGATCGTTTGATTTGCTAATATTCTATTAAGGGGATATAAAGGTGCAAAGTTGTAATCGATGCAAACGTAAATTTACCTTTAAACAGGTGCTGAGATCTTGTTTCCACGGATATAAACCCATTCAATGTGATCGATGTGACCAGATCTATGATGTGACCTTAGGATCAAGACTACGTGTATCGGTAACTATTGCGGCAGCTATGTTCCCGGCCTTTTATGTCTACAAAGGGCCGATATACGGACATGTACTAATTTATCTACTAATCCTAATTCTTGTTTTACCTTTCTTGATGAGGTATAAGCAAAGAATTGAAGATGGAGATATATGAATGACCAAATTCAACAAAGATGTTTTGTTAACGGACGATATTCAGGTTCGGATCAATGGCATCTATGCCCCTGGGGTTCCTTCAATTTCAGCTTTTAATTGTTCAAACCACGCTAAATTGACCAAGTGATGGGAACGGGAATTTTCATTCATTCGGCGATAGTAATCAATTTGATCTGGAACTTCCTGCGTGTTGGATAGGTACTCGTCAAGGAGAGCAATTCGGGTTTTCGTCTGATCGATTTGCGATTGAATCAGCTCCAACAGCTTGTTCTTGTCGTATTCATCGGCAAAAAGCAGCGCTCCATAAAATTGCAGGTTCACATACTCCGATTGGGTGCCGTATTTGACCATCAATTTTTCGAATTCAGCCTTTCCGGACTCGGTAATTTTGAAGTTCCGAGTTTCGCGTCCGCGGGTTGAAGGCTCCTGTTGAATCTGTTTAATCCACCCCTTCTCTTCTAATTGCTGCAAATTGTAATAAAACGAGCCTTTCGTGAAGTTGACAATGTACTTGTAATGGCGTTGTTCCATGAAGGCCAATAGTTCGTATCCGTGGGCACCGGGATTTTGGAGAAGTAAGCCAAGAATGAGTAAGGGGATCAATTCTGCATCACCTTCGCCATCCGTGCCTCGAACTCCGCGTACGTGATTTTACCCAAGGCCAAATCCATGCTATGGAGGTAAATCTGTTCGGTTTTCGAATAGTTGCGCTTCGCCTTCAGCGACTGTTCTTCTCCAGGGAGGGGTTCCAGAACATGACACCCATTCGAGAACGCCTCGAAATAACGGTAGCCGAATTTACGTTGCGAAACCGCGTCGATATGAATGCCATCTGCATTCGCGGTCAAATCTGCCGCCGTGACAAAATAACAATTCGGGTGTTCCTTGGCGTAGCGCTGCAATTGCGCGTTAACCTGCCGATATTCTGTCGCGTGCTGTCCAAAACCGGTTTTTCCCAGGAAATCACCAAGCCCGCCAATCATCAGCGGTACCTCATCTTTCAAGTTCAGTTCGTTTCTCAGGGTTTCGATGATCAAGGCGAATTTCTCGTTATACGTTTCATGCAGCGAACCATAACTGTCGCTTTCCCCCTGGTGCCAAAGGATTCCACAGATTTGGCTGGAACGCTGGGCGAAGCGGGCTTCGGACAAAGCATGCTGAAACAGGATGCCTTCCGGATGCCAGTCATTCAAGGAGCTGCCTCCTTCCGCACAAGGAATCAACCCAATTTCCTCATCGGGATGAGCTTTCGACCAGGCATCGGCAAATGACGCTGCCGGACTTACTCCAGAAACGGGACGGTCGTAGTTGATCGGCTCTGTCATCATCTGCCACTGTCCGTTGCGCAGCATTTTTATTTTTTCATTATAGATCGGATCGACTTCATGCAAAAATCCACGGCCCGCCATGTTCGACTGGCCCAACATTAAAAATGACTTCATCTCTGCCTAACTCCTTTATGTTACTCTTATAGTCTAATTAGACTATCGCTAGCATATCGTATGCTCAGTTTATAGTCAAATGAATGTAGCTGGTATTGGTGAACAGATGTATAATCATGGAAGAAGCTCTGACGACAAACGCCCTAACCTAAGATAAGAGCTATCTTGGGTTGGGGCATTTTGTGTAGTAAATAGGAATTGTTAGTAGGCTTGAAGGAGCCTAACAGAGGAGAATGATGAGGGAGGAAGCGAATATGGAAGAAAATAAGGAGATTAAGCAACAGGAAAAACATGAAGACATTACGGGGATCACTTGTATCTATGTACCGGTGAATGATGTTTACGAGTCCATTCAATGGTACCAAAAGAATTTGGGATACCAACCTGCAGACAGCAATCGAGTTGAACCCGGGATGACGATGGCTGTGATGAATATGCCGGATCGGAACGGTAACTTACCTTCACCTGGCTTAAGACAAGTTGTGCCCGCTCTGTTCTTACACCAATCGGACGAAGAAGGCGGCCGTTTACGCTTCTCATGGACATTGGACAGTGGTAAGCCGCATGCGATAGCATGTTTCATTACTCCACGGATCGAAGTGTTGCGAGAACGCTTCAAAGAAAACGGAGTGAATATTTTGGGAGAGCGTATGACAAGTGGACCCAATGTAACGTTCGCGGATCCCGACGGTAACGTATGGGAGGTTTGGCAACCCTAATGATCTCACGCTATCGTTGGATGAGTTGATTAAAGCGAATGGAATAAGAGGAGCTAAGATGATGTTATTTTTCGAGAAAACAAACAAGCTGTCCAATTTCCTACTTACCCTATTTGTGCTGTTTCTCATTCTATCTCTCATCTTCTTCGCAAGTAGCCAGTTCACGGAAGTTCTCTCGTATAACTTCACCAATGATCTGAGAGGAACCGTCTGGATGATCGTTTGCTTTGGGGTTTCGATTTCTTCGTTAGTTGCAGGAGTAGCTCTGAAGGTTTTGATAAAAGAGGCTAACGATGAAATAAAGAGACTTGAAGAAAGAATGAGGAGAAATCAGTCATAGATAAGTCCATCAATAATTAGGCCGCAAATGGACTAGGAGGGTTCAGTGTGATACAGGAAAAAGTAACCTTGAAATATCACGTGTTGGCTAGAGGAGTGATCCTAACGGATCAGCATCTCTTAGTTGCTCATTGCAGAGGGATGGATAATACATTTTTGCCTGGAGGACATGTTGAGTTTCATGAGAGTATTAGATGTTCGTTGTACAGAGAAATCAATGAAGAACTTGGATTAACTAGTGAGGTGGGCTCTTATCTAGGGGCAGTCGAAGCTGGCTACGAAGACGAAGGCGTGTATCATCAAGAAATAAATCATGTGTTTGTTACTCAATTAGAAAATGTAGATCCTAGAACGAATCCCGAATCGAAAGAGAGTTACTTAGTATTTTATTGGATCCCCGTGGATGAGATGGATCGCCACAATTTACTTCCCGAACCAATGAGAAAGCTTATTATGAACTATATACGCGGCACTAAAGGTCCTTACTTTGAAAGTACATTTGAAGATGCATAGTTCCACTGGATTTCGTGAAGAAGTGATTCGAGAACAAATTCGGACCAAGGGCTCGTTGAAAAAGTATATTGAGATTGGGATCGGTAACACGTGGCTTATTAGAACGGAGATAGAGCACGAAGATGGAACCGAGACCGAAATTAAAGGAATCGTAAGACCGTTCAAATTGAAATCAGTTTATTTCAGACTATGGATCAGAAGAAGAGTTTTGATTCTTGATCTTAGAGAAGGTGTAAAGGTTCAGACCAAAAGTAATAATAACTTCAAAATTATACTTGGATTCTATGGCGTTTGATACATAGAAGGAGTTACGTATTTCCAAGGGAGGCCCATATGCTGGTTCATCACCTTCTTTCAAAGGGAGTATGCATTACCGAGATTTATGATGAAACTCAAGAGATCGTTGAACGATGGGATAACACTTTTGCCCAAAATATTAGCGCCGAGATCAAAGAGGCTGTTTATTATAGTCAGTTTAAGTGGCACATGTTCAGTTATGAGCAGCAGAACTGTTTGAAGATGGAGGAGGCCCGAAGAGCTTTTGATTCGATAGAAAAAAGTGAAGTGTACGTCATGTATCAAAACTCGCCGGAGATCTTACGCTGCAAAAACGCGAATGGGCTAGAGTCTTCGGATTTCGATCGTGAACAAGATATCTATATTTTCGATGTAGATTATACCTGGACCTATGTCCATACGCACGAGGAGATGTGTGGCCCTTACTTCTATACAATGAATCGGGAAAGTGATATCAATCAATTGAGCATTTCCAATAATCAATAATTGAATTGAGGGATAAAGATCATGATTCAATCCATCGTCCATATCGCACTTATTGTTAAGGATTATGATGAGGCTATAGATTTTTATACGAAGAAATTGCATTTCACCTTAGTAGAGGATACTTATCAGCCCGAACAAGACAAACGCTGGGTTGTTGTTAGTCCGCCGGGCTCAGTAGGTACGACCATATTGCTCGCGAAGGCTTCGACACCGGAGCAAGAATCGTTTATTGGGAATCAGGCCGGAGGAAGGGTTTTTCTATTTCTGAATACAGATGATTTCTGGAGAGATTATCAAGATATGATCTCAAAAGGGATTGAATTTGTTAGAGAACCGAAAGAGCAAGAATACGGAATTGTAGCAGTATTTAAGGATCTATATGGTAACCTGTGGGACTTACTGCAGCTTAAAGAAGATCATCCCATGATGAAACGGATGAAATAACGAATCACGGGAGGTGTGCGATAATGATCAGCATAAAATCTCCGGGAGGGTCAATGTTTCCTTACTACTTAAAGATTTGGGTGGATTGGTATAAGACATCTATTACAGACCGGGTCATAAGTGAATTTATCAATAACCTAAGTAGAATGAGCTTGTATATAGAGAGACTGGCTATTGTAGGATCCAGAAGAGGCTAAGACTTGGCTAGTAACCGAAAATGGGGGTATAAAATGATATACATAGAAACGACCCGACTGCAATTGAGGGATTGGAAAGAGAGCGACTTGGCCCCCTTTCGTCAACTTAATGCGGATGAACAGGTGATGAGGTATTTTCCGAAAACCTTATCGTCTGAAGAAACAAATGAGCTTTATCAATCCATTTTATCTGAATTTCAAGCATACGGTTTTGGACTCTATGCTGTCGAAGTCAAGGAGACCCAGGAGTTTATAGGGTTTATCGGATTTCGCAAAGTCACATTTGAGGCGGACTTCACGCCATGCATCGAAATCGGTTGGCGACTGAAACAAGAAGCTTGGGGCAAGGGGTATGCATCGGAAGGGGCCGCGGCCTGTTTGCAGTATGGATTTACCCATTTGGGTTTTCAAGAGATTTATAGTTTCACGGCGGTTATCAATACTCCTTCAAGGAACGTCATGACAAAAATCGGGATGGATTATGTGAAAAGATTCCACCACCCAAGAGTCGAGAAAGATAGTCCTTTAAGTGAACATGTTCTATTTCAGATTAGGAGGTTACCCAATGAACAAATGGGAGTATAAAACCATCAAGGTGAAAACCGGAGGATTTATGGGCGGGAAAGTAGATGAGACGGAGTTTGAGCGTGAATTTAAATCAATTTGGGCAATACGGATGGGAAGTGGTGTCCTGTTTCGATACAAGTTATGGTCAAGGGACATCTAGAGAAGTCATCGTTGTATTTAAGAGACCCGTGGTGGATTGAAAATAACCTCGAAAGCCAGTTATAAGTTTTGGAGGGATTTATATAGGTAACATCGACAAGCGAAATAGACTGAGTGAGGAAGTTTTCACTTATCAGTTAACGAAGGATCATAAAGTGTTTATATATTGGAAGGGGAGGCGAGTTACGATACTCTCCGGTAAGGCAAGTCAGAAATTCTTAAATTCGATTGAAGGTAAGGATCATAAAGAAACCCAATTAGTAATGGCCAAAATTACGAGGAATTTTAAACACGGCAATGAGAAAGACAATATAAATGAGCCTTAGCCTTTATTACGGTTGGTAGATTTGTGCTTTTTGCCTTTGCTGTCATAGGTGATCCATTCTCCGACAGGCTCGCCCATCTCAAAATATCCCGACCGTTTTATTGTTCCATCGGCACGATACCATTCCCAATACCCGTCAGGTAGGTCACCAACCATTTTTCCTTTTGACCAAATGGTTTTACCGTTTGCATGATATTTGATCGTCCAACCGTCAATCACTTCCAACTTCTTTTCCTTCACTCCATTTGGATGAGTCAAATCGCAATTTTCGTTATTCATCCTGTGCCTCCGATCATCTTGTTTTTTTGTCCATAATACCATATTTCAAGGGGAAGTGAGGATGATATCATGGGATACATCATGGAGCTTCGGAAGTTAGTTGGTACCAGGCCAATCATTATGGTCGGCGTAAGCATCATCGTCAGAAATTCGGAAGGACAGATACTGCTGCAGAAGCGGACGGATAGCCTGGACTGGGGAACGCTTGGCGGTTCGATGGAACTCGGAGAGACCTTTGAGGAAACCGCACGGCGAGAGCTTTTTGAGGAGGCAGGACTTCAGGCGGAAGAATTGAACTTCATCACGAATTTGTCCGGCGAGGATTTCTACTACAAGTACCCACATGGGGATGAAGTATATAACGCCATAGCCGTATACGAGGCGGTTCGTGTCCAGGGCACACCGACCATCAACGATGATGAGGGTCTCGATTTAAGATACTTTTCTCTTGATGAGCCGATCCATAACTTGAACTCAAACAGTTATATGATTTTAAAGCAAGCGGGTTATATTCAAAAATGGTAGAGGAGGATTCCTATGAACCAACCGTGGTCAGAGCAAATGCCGGCGGTTCAATTTCGCGTGGCTCGGCCGACGCATCAACTGGATAAGATCATCGAGTTCTACACGAAAGGGCTTGGCCTGGAAATCGTAGGTTCATTTGCAAAGCATGAGGGCTATGATGGGGTGATGTTTGGACTACCGGGTGTCGACTATCACTTGGAGTTTACGCAGCATGTCGATGCCCTGCCCGTGTTGCCCCCTTCCAGAGATAACTTGTTGGTTTTCTACATCCCGGATGGAACCGCCAGAGATGAAATCGTCGCGCGATTAAGCTCCATGGGTTACCCCGAAGTCGAACCCGAAAATCCCTATTGGAAGCACCAGGGTGTAACCCTATGCGACCCGGATGGCTGGAGAATCGTTTTGCAGAACACGGCAGGGATTTAGCAGGATTCCTCGTATGGAATTGCACCCTCCCGAGCTTGCTGTTATACTTTTGGCTATGAAATGGATTGGGGGTTATACAGATGGCAATTCGCAATTGCTCATTTGCTAGGAATTCCTCATGCAAAGCCTGATCTAGGGCGATACTTTGCGTGGGGTGCGAGAAGATGAATTCGATCGCCCAAACTTAACTTTATCGTTTCTAATAACAGGCTTTGCACCTTATTGGATTTGTCTAGTTCATCACAAATAAGGGGCTGAAAGCGATGAGTACACCATTTATTAGAAACCACCAGTATAACGTGATTAAGAAACAAGCGGAATTTCTTCAGAAAACTCTGCGTACCGTCTCGGATCGGAGCGTTCTGGAGACCGTCAGATTTAGTACCGCTACGAAAATCGCGGAGGCTTTTCCCATCCTGACGGAGGATCAGAAGCAGATGCTTGGGCAACTGGCTTCCCTCGAGACGGATCAAGATTTCCAAAGGTATCTTGGCGCGTTCGAGGCCTATATGGAGCCTTTTCCACCGATTACGGTGAAGCAGATTGAGAAGCTATTCCCTAAAAATAAAAAGTTGAAAGTACCGGATCTCGCCTCCATCGACTTTCGTTACGTGACATATCTGAGTTGGGTGGATATCGCGACGAACAAGCTATTCCTTGTCTATCCGCACGAAGGTCGGTTCCTCGGTATCGAAGGCCGAATTACCCCGACAAACAAGAAAGGGTATTGCCTGTTCTGCAATCGACATCAGGAGCTTGCTTTTTTCTCGGTGAAAACCAAATCCGCCAATGCTTCACCAGATAACTTCTCCATGTACGGACATTATGTCTGTCTAGAGAACCAGAGCTGCAACCACAGCATTACGGATACGGGGGCTTTGGAGAAGTTCTTGCAGTTGGTTGGAAAATAAGTTCTTAAACAAGAAGATCACCGCGTAACGGTGGTCTTCTTGCTGTTTGTAGGATTTCAGGAGTAAAATGGAGGCGATACCAAACGATGCGGAAGCAACGCATGATCATGATTTGAGGGAGGCACTCTCAATGAAAAAAGCACTTAAGTTTACACTGATGCTGTCAATCATATTTGCTTGCTTGGTCCAGCCCGTATCGGCAGCGACTAAAACGATTAAGCTCAAGGTGACCCTCGTTAGTATTGAATTGGTGGAGAACAACCATGTCGGCAACGAGTGGTATACCGCTGCATATGTGAATGGCGAAGAAATTGAGGAAGGATCGACACTCAGTCTGAGCTTAAAATCATCGGAGAGCATAAAGCTTAAAGCGTACGCCGAGGAGCAGGATAAAGTCCCTGATAGCGGTTCATCAAACGCTTCCATTAAGGTTTCTTCCGTGACAAAGGCTATCGATAAATCATTAAAGGTAGATGTTACAGAAAATCGAGGCAGGTATTCCGGGAATACTGCGGAGTGGAAATTTACGTTTAAGGTGCAAAAATAGAAAAAGATAAGCATAAGCAGAAAGGTCCTATCCGCCATTATAAAATCGGAAAGGACCTTTATTCATGCTCTCCTCAAGCCCGCTCTGCCAACCGGAGCGCCGAACTCCGCGGGTTCTTCTTGTACTCGTTGGGCGTCACCCCAACTTCTTGCTTGAACAGCTTGGAGAAGTAGGAGTAGTTGGCGTAGCCGACTTGGTTCGCCACGGCGTAAACGGAAAGTTTGGACGTCTCAAGCAATTGCTTGGCTACGGAGATGCGGACCTGGATGACGTAACTGCCAAGCGAGATCCCCGTCTCTTTCTTGAACAAGCGAGCCAGATAATCCGGGTTAAGATAGACGACCTCCGCTAGGCCGTTCCGGGTCAGATCATCCCCGTAATGGGCGTGAATATACTGTTTGATCTCCTCGGCAACCGATTTCGGTTCTGCCGCGAAGTCTCGATAGGCCACGGCGGTGTTGACCAGATAGGTCACGTACTCCTGCATGTCCTCGATCGAATGAAGGGATCCGGCTGATAGCTCCTCGTTGGCCCGCGCGGCATACAATTTGTGCGCTTCGATACCTTTGACCTTCAGGAAGGCGTATACGAGCTGTACGATATCGAGCCGAAACAAGGCGAGACAAGAGGAGTCCAGTGTATTGCGGTCCAAGAGGCTGCGAAGGTACCGGGACGTCTCGGCTAGAAATGAAGCCGGATCATTCTGATGAAGCAGCTCTTCCAAGCGATTCAAGTCCGGAGGGAGGTATACCGGTTGCTTTTGCGGGTAATCGCTCTCCGCCCAGTAAGTTCGGTTGCGGGTTTTGGTTAAATTGTCATTCATCGCCAGCAGCTGGTGCATCACTTGGCCGATGTCCTCCAAGCGGCCGGAGAGGCCCACGCAGCAACAGGCATCACAATTCAAATACCCGTTCGCTCTGCGAATCCCTTCGGAGCATAACTCTGCGAGCACTTCGGGCTCCGGCGGGGCGTTCCACTTGAGGATAGCGATCCAATGATACTCCTTCACCTCCAGGAGCGTCTCGACGGCAAACCACGGATGTTGCAGCAGTTCCCCCAACACATTACCCAAGGCAAAATCGAACAACCCCTTCTCCTCCCGGCCTAGGCTGCCATTATAGGGGAACATATGAATCAGTACCGGTTGGATAAGGTCGGTCGAAAGGTAGGCGAGCTGCTGATCTTCCACAGCCTGAGCCACCGCCGCCGGCTTAACGGGCGCGGTTGCGCTCGCACTCACGAGTTTGCGCCAGAAATACTCCACGAGATTCGCCTGGTTCTTCTGCCATAGCACCCCTTCCTGAATCGCCTTCTCCCGATACTGCTGTTCCTGGGCCCGGGCGATCGCCTTACGGAGGATCAGCATCAGTTTATCGAACTCGATGGGCTTAAGGAAATATTCGAAGCTCTGCAGCTCGATCGCTTTCTGCGCATAGTTGAAGTCGGCGTAATTGGTCAGGAAGATGGCTTGAACGGGGTAGTTCTCTTCCCGGATCCAGGCCAGCAGATCGAGTCCGCTTCCCTGAGGCATTTCAATGTCGGATATCAGGATTTGCACCGGGTTCTGCTGCAGGATATCACGAGCCTGGGCGACGTTGTTGGCCGTATACACCTTCTCGATCCCTAGCGACGTCCATTCGATTTTCTTCTCCAAAGCCGCGACGACGTAAACATCGTCATCCACAACCAATGCATTCATACCGCCACGCTCCTGTTCGCCCCGGCAACAGCCGGGAGGGATATCATCACGCACGCCCCGCCATCCTCCCGGTTGGAGAACGACACGGCCGCTTGCCCGCTATAGAGGGAGGCCAAACGCTGCAACGTGTTCATAATTCCAATATGGTTCCCCGCAGATTGATCCAAGGGTCTCCCGTTCCGCAAATCCTCCAGGATCTCCGGCGGGAACCCGGGTCCGGTATCGGCGATCCGGATCGTCAGGCGCCCCTCGCCATCTTCTTGCTGCAACTGCAGCGTCAGCTCAATGTTCACCTGCGAAACGCGGGACACCGCGTATTTGACCGCATTTTCCACAAAGGTCTGCAGGACGAGCGGTGGGATCCTGAACTCCGCTGCTAGATTCTCCCCCTCGTCGATACGATAGGCTAGAGCATTGGGATAGCGGTGCTTCTGGATGTCGAGATAGATCCGCACATGTTCAATTTCATCGCTTAACTTTACGAAATCGCCGTCGTTCTGGAAGATGTAGCGGAAATAACGCGAGGTGGACAAGGCCATCTGTTCGATTTCCCGATACAGCTGCATTTGTGCCATGCTGTAAATATTCGTCAGGCAATTGAGGAAAAAATGCGGGTTGATCTGCAGCTTCATATAATCCAGTTGGATGCGCTGCTTCTCCAACTCCCGTTCGTACAGGTCGATTTTGAATCTCTTGATCTGGTCGACCAGGTTCATGAATTGCTTATTGGCCCTCTCCAGTTCGATGATTTTACTGCTTTCGAATTCCAGCAATTCGCCTTCCTCCGTCCAAAAAGCCAGGTTGTAGGAGAAGCTCTTGATCGGACGAAGGACCTTATTCCGGAAATAGAGCAAAATGAACCCGAGGCTGCAGGTAATGATGACGGCGAGCAGGAGAATCAGCAGCTGAGCAATCATGATTTTCTCAAATGTCCCGAACTGAATCACCAGCTTGACGTAGAAAGAGGCGTTCGTGAACTCTCCGTTTACCGTAGTTCCGCCCTTAAACAACTTCAGGAAGGATGACGGCTGCGGATTCTCGCCCAGCTGTTCGCCGTTGTTGGAAATCGGGCTGGTCACGACCTGGCCGCGGTCATCAACCAGCGAGACGAACCCGTTCTCGCCAAGGTTCAGCTCCCGTAATGGACGGATCAAATGATCCGCGGACACCAGGCTAATCATGTAACTATCATGATAGGGAACGATGTTCGTGATGTAATACCTGCCGCCGATCTCCACCGGCATCCACTTGGAGTAAATTTTCTCGTACACGTCCTGGCCCGCCTCCACGTTGGCGATGACCTGCTCCTTCAGTTCCAGGTAATCCGAATACGGAATGCTGATCGGCGCGCAGTTGAGGAAGAAGTCCTGTTTCTTCAAATACACGAAGAAGTTGTATTCCTGCCCGTAGTTTTTTTGCAACTCATTAAAGCGTTTATGCAGATTCTCATTGCCCTCAAAAAACTCTGCACTGTTCATCGGGTTCTCGTTCATCGCCTTCAGGTTCTCGTCGTTCGCCAGCGTCCAACCCGTATAGTGGTTGATATAAGCGAAATCGTGGTTGATTCGGTTGATGTATAAGTCCGCGGTATCCTGCAGATAACGCGTGGATTGCTGCTTCACGATGGATATCGCGGCTAGGCTGATGGCGAAATCCAGGATCAAGACGATAAAGGAGATCAGGAACATGAAGTTCACGTAATGCCGGATCGGATATTGTTTGTTTTTTGCTGCGTCATTGGCCATAGTCCCTCACGCCTCTTCCTGCCTAAACTGGTTCGAATTGAACGTTCATGAATGCGCTGTCAATACGGTTTACCCCTATTATAAATCCTTCCATTAGAAAAAGAATACGTTATCCAGCCAGCACCACCGGAAAGTCCGGATAGTGCCAAATCGGGTCCGGATTCCGTTATTCCCCTCTCCCTCTGGATGAAGTTCCAAGCCACGATCCCCAAAGGAACCCGCGGCAAAAGTCCGGTTTCCGCCAGCAGGAGGTCCGATAAACGCACCAGGGCGGGCTCTATACTGAAGACATGGAAGCCGCCGGACATGCGGAAGGCGAGCCTCGGACGCTACACGAACAAGAAGGAGGGGATGTCATGAAATCCGATGTGGCCGGCTTCAGGCGAACACTCGGACAAATCCATCGAAACCGGGGGCTGTATTTGCTGCTTGTGCCTGCGGTGATACTGTCGCTGTTGTTCGCCTACAAACCGATGTATGGCGTGTTAATCGCCTTCAAGGATTACAGCCCGGCGCTGGGCATTGACGGCAGCCCATGGGTGGGGTTGAAGCATTTCGAGAAATTTTTTCACTCATATCAATTTTCGACGACGATCAAGAACACCATTATTATCAGCTTATATAGCATCGCCACGTTCCCGATTCCGATCGTGCTGGCATTAATGGTCAATCAGATGCGGGCGAACCGGTTCCGCCGCTTCTTCCAAACCGTCTCGTATGTGCCGCATTTTATCTCTACCGTCGTCATGGTCGGGTTGATGCTGATCTTGCTCTCCCCAAGCACCGGCCTGGTCGGCAATCTGTACAAACTGTTCGGCGGAGATGCGCCTGACTTGATCGGCTCGGCGGGATGGTTCAGCAGTATTTACGTCTGGTCGGATGTGTGGCAGCATGTCGGCTGGGACAGCATCATTTACATCGCCGCATTATCTACGGTCGATCCAAGCTTGTACGAGGCGGCTACGGTCGATGGGGCCAGTCGCTGGCACAAAATCCGCTACATTGATATTCCGATGTTGATGCCAACGGCGATCACGCTGCTCATTTTGCGAGTCGGCGGCCTGCTGGGAGTTGGATTCGAGAAGGTGTATCTGATGCAAAACGACCTGAACATTCCCGCCAGCGAAATCTTGTCCACCTACATCTACAAAATCGGCTTACTGAGCAGCCAGTACAGCTTCTCCTCGGCCGTCAACTTGTTTAACACCGTCATTAACTTCCTGTTGCTGATTCTCGTCAACCAGATTTCGAAGAAATACAGCGAGAACAGCCTGTGGTAGGGGAAAGGGGGAGAAAGAGATGGAAGCAGAAGCAATCCGCCCGGCAACAAATACAGCGGCGCAGCCGATCAACAACCGATCGTCCGATAAAGTGATGGAAGTGTTGCTTTATGTCTTCGCCGTCTTGTTTTTGATCGTGTTGATGTATCCGCTGTATTTTATCGTCATCGCTTCCTTTAGCGACCCGTCGGCCGTGGCGAACGGGCAGGTGTGGTTCGTTCCTAAGGGATTTACTTTGGAAGGCTATAAGGAGCTGTTAAAGCACGAAAATATTTGGATCGGTTACCGAAACACGATATTGTATACGGTAGTAGGTACGGCCATCGGCCTGATCGTCAACGTGTCGGCGGCGTATGCCTTGTCGCGGAAGGATCTCGTCGGACGAAAATTCCTTTCTTTGTTCTTTATCTTTACGATGTTCTTCAGCGGCGGACTCATCCCGACCTTCTTAACGATCCGGGATTTCCATCTGTACGATACGTTCCTGGTTATGGTCTTGCCCTTCTCCGTGATCGTATACGACATCATCGTTGCAAGGACGTTCTTCCAATCGAGCATTCCCGAGGATTTGTGGGAGGCGGCGCAAATTGACGGCTGCGGCAACCTTCGTTATTTCGCTCAAGTCGTGCTGCCGCTGTCCAAGGCGATCATCGCGGTGTTGGGGTTATGGATCGCTGTCGGTTTCTGGAACTCTTACTTCAATGCATTGATTTATTTAAAAAATCCGGATCTGCATCCCCTGCAGCTCGTCCTGCGCAACATCCTGATCACAAACCAGATGCAGTCCGGCATGGGCACCGGAGAAGCGGCGCAAATCGCTCTTCGGCTTGCGAATCTGATGCGGTATTCCGTCATTATCGTCGCAACCGTACCGATCATGTGTGTGTATCCCTTCCTGCAAAAATACTTCAATCAGGGGGTGATGATCGGCGCGGTCAAAAGTTAATTCCATCTGAAAAAGCATGGTAAAATCATGGAATGGGGGATCTTGTCTATGAACAAACAGGCAGGTAAGTTCGCAATGAAGAAATGGACGGCGCTGATTCTTGCGGGAGCGCTCGTCTTTGGATTGGCAGGCTGCGGCGGCGGGAAAGCCTCCGAGGGCTCCGGCAACCCGGCGCCAAGCGATACGAGCAGCTTCAACAAGGAAGGATTGCCGATCGTTAACGAACCGGTGACGTTGAAGGTCTTGACGATGCGCTGGGGGAACATGGGCGATACGTTTACGCAAAATCAATGGTTGAAGGATTTGGAGAAGAACACCAATGTCAAAATCGAATGGCAGGTCGTATCGTCCAACGACTGGGGCGAGCAGAAATCGATCATGCTGGCCAGCGGCACGCTGCCCGATATCATCCTGGGCGACCAGACCTTTTCCGATTCCGATATCGTTAATAACTTGAGTTACTTCCGTCCGCTGGACGATTATATCGATCAATACATGCCGAACCTCAAAGCTGCCATGGCCGAGACGCCGGAGCTGAAGAAGATCAGCACGTTCCCGGACGGCAAAATCTATTCCTTACCGACAAGGCTGCCGTCGCGTCCAAAGACGAAAAACCAGCCGGTCATCAACAAAACCTGGCTGGATCAATTGGGGCTTCAGGTCCCGGACACGATCGACGATTTACACAATGTGTTGAAAGCGTTTAAGGAGCAGGATCCAAACGGCAACGGGAAAGCGGATGAAATTCCATATACCGAAACCGGACTGGCGCCGGATTTCCTGAATCCGTTTGGCATTACCGACATCAATGCCAATAACATGCTGGTGAAGGACGGGAAGCCCATCTACTATCCGACCAGCGAGGAATATAAGGAAGGCTTGAAATTTGCGAACAAGCTGTATGCCGAAGGTCTAATCGACAAAGAGCTGTTCACCCAGGACGGAACGATGACGTCGGCGAAACAGCAAAATGCGGACGCTCCGATCGTCGGGTTTACGAACCAATGGACGCCGGATGCGGTATTCGGCAAATGGAGCGACCAGTATGCCGCCATCCCGCCGATCGCAGGACCGGACGGCAATCGCTACAATCCGGGGAATCCCAACGGGATGAGCTTTAACCGCAATGAGATGCTGATTACGACGTCCTGTAAGTATCCGGAAGTGGCCGCCCGCTGGGCGGACCAGTTCTATACCAATGAAGCGAGCATCCAGAACTTCTGGGGCGCGATCGGCACGGTTATCCAGAAGAACGGTGATGGCACGTATACCCTGATGGATCCGCCGGCTGGCACCAGCGCGGACGCGTGGTACTGGGAGCAGTCGCTGCGGGATTTCGGACCCAAATACGTAAGCCCTGCTTTTGAGAAGAACATCGTGCTTAACCCGAAAGCCGGCGACGGCCTGAAGCTGGAAATCGACAAAATGGGCAGCGAATACGTGACGACGCCGTTCCCGAATGTCATGTACACCGCCGAGGAGTTCCAAGAACTCCCGACCCTGACAACGGACATCGACACCTACGTGGCGACGATGCGTGCTCAGTGGGTAACCAAAGGCGGCATCGATGAAGGCTGGGACGCTTACGTGAAGAAGCTGAACGACATGGGGCTGGAGAAGCTGATGAAAATCCGCACCGATGCTTACGACCGCTACATGAGTGTGAAATAAACGGTTTAATTTCCACAGAACCGCTCTGCAAATCCAATTGCAGGGCGGTTTTTGTTAAGCCAAAAAAACAAGGCTCATGCAGGTATGGATGCCAGCGGCGGAGAATAAAGCGTTCATATACGTTGATGCAATGAGAAGAAGGAGGCACCCCATGAGCGAAGAGCGGAACAACAGATCCGGTAATCCCTTATTTTCGGGCTGGTATGCGGACCCGGAAGCGAGGATTTTTCAGGATCGGTATTGGATTTACCCGACGTATTCGGCACCGTACGAGAAGCAAACGTTTTTTGATGCGTTCTATTCTACGGATTTGACGGAGTGGACGAAGGCGGAGCGCATCCTGAGAATGGAAGACATCACTTGGGCGAGGTTAGCGTTATGGGCTCCGTCGCCGGTGGAGCGAAATGGGAGATTCTATTATTACTTTGCCGCGAACGATATCCAGAACGACGATGAGCTTGGTGGGATCGGCGTGGCCGTTGCCGACCGGCCGGAAGGGCCGTTTCGAGACGCCCTTGGCAAGCCGCTGATCGATCGGTTTCATTTTGGCGCACAGCCTATCGATCCCCATGTGTTTCTCGATGATGACGGGTGTGCCTATCTCTACTACGGGGGTTGGGGACATTGCAATGTGGCGAAATTGTCCGAGGACATGGTTCATCTGGACACTTTTGCAGATGGAGCCACCTTTAAGGAGATCACTCCGGAGCATTATATTGAAGGACCGTGCATGTTCAAGCGCCGCGGTATCTACTATTTCATGTGGTCCGAGGGAGGATGGACCGGGCCGGACTATTCCGTGGCCTATGCCATGTCGGATTCGCCGGTTGGACCGTTCCAGAGGGTCGGGAAGATTCTGCAGCAGGATCCGGATATCGCCACCGGTGCCGGTCACCATGGATTCCTGCAAATTCCGGGCAGCGACGAGTGGTACATCGTTTATCATCGCCGTCCGCTAAGCGAAACGGATGCGAATCATCGCGTGGTTTGCATGGACCGGATGTTATTTGAAGAGGACGGGCGAATCCAGCCGGTACAAATGACCCATGAAGGAGTTGCGGCCAGACCGCTGCCGAGATAGGATCGTACGGAAACGAGATGCGGATCCACCGGATCGAACAGGTGAGAAAACACACCAAAATTTGGTGTGTTTTCTTTTTGTCTTGAAGGTATAGGCCGAAACCATCGCGAAGTAGGATGGAAGAGGTATACGCTGGGAGATGAGCGGGTTGCGGACGAACCCATCACGGAGATTCATGCACTCATGATGGATTCCGCCTTTCCTAGAGGGACGCAAGACGCTTATTTGAAAGGAGAATAAGGATGTTGTTGGCTGAAAGAAAGCAGTGGAATGCCAATCATCAGCGGTTAACCACACTTTTGCAAAATCCGAAGGGGCACGAGCAAGCGGTGGCATTGTTTCTTAACCAGCATGCCTGGTTGTATGTCTCGAAGATGGCGGACGCGGGTCCGATGGGCACGATGAACACGCTGGAGGACGAATTGTTGGATGGGACAAGGGAGGAGACCCTTCGCCAGTACCCCGTTAAGGCACCTGACACGAAAAACTCGATTCTTTGGCATTTGTGGCATATCGCCCGTATTGAGGACATGACGATGAACGTGTTGATTGGAGGGCGTGAGCAGATTTTTGAGGAGGGAGATTGGCTTCCCAAGCTGAGAATTTCTTGCACCCATACGGGGAACGGCATGACAGAGGAGGAAGCGGCTGAGCTGAGTGCCGGGATCGACATGGATGCCTTGCTGGACTATCGGATCGAGGTAGGCAGGCGCACCCGGGAGATCGTCCGCAGGATGGAGCCCGCGGAGATGAAGCGCAAGGTGCCAACGGCGGGCATCGAAAAGCTCCGTGCCCAAAGCGCGGTGAAGCCGGAAGCCGAATGGCTATTAGAGTATTGGAGCAAGAAAACGTTGGCCGGATTAATTCTGATGCCCGCAACTCGGCATAACTTTCTGCATTTGAACAAGGCGATTCGCATCAAGCAACGGCTCCAAAAGCAAAGTTAAGGGGGGGATTGGGTGGACAAGCAGAAGTTGGTTCGTATTTTTGATAAGCAGGCCAATCAATACGATCGCCGTACGGAAAATCCGGCCCAAAGCCGCTGGCGTCAGCAGCTACTGAGCCATGCTCGGGGGCATGTTCTGGAACTGGCGGTTGGGGCGGGCGCGAACTTCCCCTACTATCCGTTGGGCGTGCAGGTCACGGCTGTCGATTTCAGCCCGGCCATGCTGGAGAAAGCCCAGCGCAGGGCCAAGCATTTGCATGTGAACGCAGAATTCGTGTGTACGGATATGGAAAATGCGGACTTTGCCGATCATTCGTTTGATACGGTGGTTTCCACGCTTTCGTTCTGCAGCTATGAACGACCGCTGGAGCTGATGGGGAAGCTTCGTCGTTGGTGCAAGCCGGAAGGTGAAATTTTGCTGTTGGAACATGGCATTAGTTCCCGCCTGCTGGTCGCCGCGCTGCAGAAGACGCTGGATCCTCTGTTATACCGGGCTTATGGCTGTCATCATACGCGGGATATCCGGCAATTGGCCGAACAGGCCGGGCTAAACGTCATCGCGGCGGAGAGCTATTGGATGGATATGGTCCAATTGATTCGGGCGAAGCCCGGAACTGCCTAGATTGGAGGCTAGACATGATCCTCGATTTCTTCGACCTTACCTATTTGTGTCAGGGAAATGAGCGTCAGCGACAGGCTTACGAGGCGATGGAAGAACTTCAGATCGTGGGCAAGCTGGCTTGCTATCATCCCGTCTTGGCCGGAACCATTCCGCTGGATATCGATTTGCCCGAAAGCGACTTGGACATCATCTGTGAGGTTTACGACGCCAAACGGTTTGAGCAGGAACTGGAGCTTCATTTTGGGGTATGCCCGAACTACGCCTGCTCCAGCAAAACCGTCGGCGGCCTCCTGCGAACGGTTGCGAACTTTACGCATCGCGGTTTCGCGATTGAGGTGTTTGGTCAGCCGAAGCCGGTAACCGAGCAAAATGCCTATCAACATATGGTTGTTGAACACCGATTGCTAGAGATGGGAGGGCCGGAGGCATGGGATGCCATCCGTAAGCTAAAGGCAGCGGGGCTGAAGACGGAGCTGGCCTTCGGCAGGTTTTTTCGGTTGGAAGGTGACCCTTATGAAGCGCTGCTGGCTATGTATGATTGGGAGGATGCGAGACTGCATCATTTTATGGAAGAAAGGAACGGAATGAAATGATCAGCAAAGAGAATGCGGAACACTATATTTGGGGTGGGAATTGCGATGGCTGGCGGCTGGTGGATCGGGAGGGCTGCAGCATTATTCATGAGAAAATGCCCCCGGATAGCCAGGAAGTCCGGCATTTCCATCAAACGGCGGAGCAATTTTTCTTTGTCTTGTCCGGCTGCCTGCATATCGAAATTGCCGGGACCGAGCATGAGCTTCATTCCCATGAGGGAATCGAAATTCCGCCGAACACCCCGCATCAGGCCATGAACCGATCGGACGAAGCGGTGGAATTTCTCGTTATTTCACGCCCAAATACGCGGGGCGACCGAGTATTAGCTTAAATGAAAGGGACCGGCAATAAGTCGGTTTCAAGAGAAGGAAGGGAATAAGGAATGTACGCACATCATGCCAAGTCGATCGAGAAACTAAAGGCCAAGCTCGCCGCCCGGGAGGATATTCTGGCCTTACTGGTTTCCGGTTCGATTGCCCACGGATTCGCGAAACCGTCCTCGGATGTAGACGTGATGATCGTGATATCCGAGGAGGATTATGCCCGGCGGGTAAGCACCGGAGAGACGACGTATTGGGAAAATGAATCGACGGACTATGAGTCCGGTTACGTGGACGGAAAATATATCTCTTGCGGATTCATGAAGCAGGTGGCCGAGAAAGGGAGCGAGCCGGCCCGTTTTGCATTTGAAGGGGCGATCCTCGCTTTTTCAAACATCACGGGAGTGGAGGAACTGCTGGCAGATATCGTTCGCTATCCGGCAGAACGTAAGCAGGAGAATATCTCCCGTTTCTTGGCCCAGTTCGAAGCGTGGAAATGGTATTCCGCCGAAGCCTTCAAGCATGACAACCTCTATCTATTGCGACATGCCGTCAATAATTTGGTTTTGTTCGGCGGAAGACTGATCTTGGCGCATAATGAAATGCTGTATCCGTACCATAAGTGGTTTCTTAATGTTCTGGAACAAGCTCCGGATCGGCCCGAAGGCTTCCTGCCGCTGATCGAACGGATGCTGCAGGAACCAACGGCCGAGCATATCGAAGCGTTTTACCAGTCGGTCCGCACGTTCGCCGATTGGGGTGAGGATGGACGAAGCTGGCCCTCGCGATTCATGGAAGACAGCGAATTAAATTGGCTGGGCGGATTTACGCCGGTAGGCGATATTTAACCGGCTGGCCGGGACTGCTATGCTTATTTCCCCGCAGCGATTTCCTTCAGCCGTTCCTTGATCGCCCCGGTACATACGCCGCCATGGTAGGTAATTACCGTTTCCACATCCAGGGCGGCCAATTTTTCGACCGATAGAAGGGCCTGGGCGTAATCCGGTGTGAACTTCGGATCGGGCGGCAACACCTTGCCGCCGCTCGAGACGAGCACGTCCCCGCTGATCAACGTTTTGCTGGAAGCATGATATAAGCTGATATGATCCGGCGTGTGCCCCGGGGTATGCAATACCCGCAGGCCACCGCCAAATGGCAGCTCGTCGCCATCGTGAAGCGCCGTATCCACTACGACCGGTTCGGCGGTGATTCCGCTTTTAATCAGCGGAATTTCCCATGCCAGGTAAGGAATCCCCGTTTCATGGGCCAATACTTCCAACTTCCCCGCCTTCGCCTGGACCAGCTCCGGCAAGCTACCGATATGATCCCTGTCTTGATGCGTGATGATCACATGCGTCAACTGTTCCAGGGAGAACCCTCCTTGCTCCAACCCTTTGCGGATCACGTCCAATTGACCGGGAACCCCGGTGTCAACGAGGACGAGATGATCGGTCCCCCATAACAGAACCGCATGGACCGGCATCTGGTTCCCATTCGGCAAGTTCAGGTTTAGCGGCAGCGGCATCAGGCCGGATGCGTTCGTTTGTTTCATGTAATCTCCTCCTCGTTGTTCAAGCTTAGTTTATCTGCGCAAAATCGTAGCAAAGAAAGGGGCGGAGGACAAGTCCTAGCCGGATTTCAAGTAAGGGTCTGCGGTAGAGGTAATCGTAGAGAAAGACGTTTTTTATCCCTTGAAAACGCTAAAAATGACGAAATTATAAGGTTTTTTATCTCAAATTTGCGTTTGGTCTAGCTTTACAAAGAACAAGCGCAAGCGTAATATTCGACTCATGAAATGATTCCAATAAAACAATCAGTATCGCTTAATTTCCGATCAGGAAAACGGGGGAACCAATGATCGCTGCCGATGTGAGAGTCGGCGGAACGGTCCGGGGTGAATCCCCTGCGGCAAGCCTATGCCGCAGGGGTAGGGCGACTCTCACCGCCCGAATCCGACAGCTAACCTCGTCAGCGTAGGGAGAGAGGATGATGGACTTGTCATGGCGAGCCGCAGGGATATCCTCTGTGGTTTTCTTATGCCCATTCATGAAAGGGAAGAAAGTGTTACATTAACAATTAAGAAGAAAATTAACAATCTATTTGCATCACACTGAATCCTTCCGATGCGAAGGAACGGGGGACCCATTCGGGCGGAGCGCAGGTCGCGCTTACCGCCTATGGGGCGAATCCTGGCGATAGTTGCGTATCGCGAGGTAGGGCGTCTCTCGCGCCCGAGCCCGTCAGCTAACCTCGTAAGTGCAGACGAGAGAGGAAACCTTATAGCGCGATTCCTAAAGCATAGAATACATTCATGCTGGAAGCCCGCGAAGATTCCCTCTTCCCAGGCTTCTTTTTTGATGCCTAATTTCTGAATCAGGAGGAATACAAGAAGTGGGCACTTTTGAATACGCGCTGGTGACGCTTACGAATCCATTGGCGGTAGATTTCATCAGAACGATGAAGTACCGCGAAATCCCGTTTGCACTGATGGTCAACAATGATAGAAGCCGCCAGGAGGCGATAGACCGTGGGATAGAGCACGTCATTCTAGTGGATACTACTAAACGCAAAAACAAGGTCGTACCTGATATCCCCATCGGGACGGTGTATATCTTCGAAGAATCTCTGACACTAACCTGCCGATATTTGCAATTCTGCCGTCCATGGACGTCGAAGCCGATTTATGTCATTACGCAAAAGATGCATCCTGGCGCGGTTTATAAAAAGCTTGGCGCTAACTATGTGATTTATACGAAGGGAAAAGACGTATCGTTTATTCTGCACAATGAGTAAAGGAGGATCCGATCGACGATGATGGACATTTTCATGATCGGCTTAATTATCGTCATGGTTTGCATGATGGCAGGTCTGGCAACTTGGGCTTCCAAAGCGATTTCGGAGGGTGGAGATCAGCGATGATGTGGGGACTTGGCATCTTAATCGTGGCGGTTTTTGTTTATTTGGGGTATGCGCTGCTGAACCCGGAGAAGTTTTAACATTTGCCTTTCGGAGGGATAAGACGTGACTATCTACAGTTGGATTGCCATACTCGTTACTTTGGGCCTCGCGGTAATCGTCGCCAGACCGGCCGGTCTATACTTGGCCAAAGCGTTTGACTATGAAAAGAACGGTCTGGACCGGTGGTTCGGACCTATTGAAAGAGTAATATTCCATGCCAGCGGCATCCGTCAGGAGAATCAGTCCTGGAAGAAGTATGCTTTATCCGCGGTGCTGAGCAATTTGGCGATGATGCTTATCGTCTATCTGATTTTTCGGCTGCAAGGGTTCCTGCCGCTGAATCCGAGCGGGGTTTCAAACATGGAGCCGACGCTCGCCTTCAATACGGTGATTGCCTTCATGACCAATACGGATCTGCAGCATTACAGCGGGGAAAGCGGACTGTCTTACCTTTCGCAGATGATCGGGATCGTATTCATGATGTTCACTTCGACGGCGACCGGCGTCGCCGCGGCGATGGCATTTATTCGCGGCTTGGCCGGCAAACCGATCGGCAGTTTCTTCGTGGATCTGGTTCGTGCGATCACCCGGGTTCTGCTGCCGGTATCGTTCATTTCGGCTTTAATATTCGTAGCGTTGGGCGTACCGCAAACTATGGCATCAACGGCGATCGCCCATACCCTTCAGGGGACAGAGCAACCTATCGCCCGGGGGCCGATTGCCTCGTTCTTGTCGATTAAGCAGTTCGGCAACAACGGCGGCGGATTCGTGGGCGTGAACTCGGCCCATCCGTTTGAAAATCCGGGGGGATTCAGCAATATGCTGCAAATCCTATTGATGATGCTGATCGGGACTTCCCTTCCTTTCGCTTATGGGAAAATGGTCGGGAATGCCAAACAAGGCCGGGTGTTGTTCGTATCGATGCTGATGATGTTCATCGTCATGCTTGGCGTATTGCTTTCGGCCGAAAGCGCCGGCAATCCGGCATTCAACGCCCTTGGCATCGCGCATGGCCAAGGCAGCATGGAGGGCAAGGAGGTTCGTTTTGGCCTAGCCCAGTCGGCCTTGTTCGCGACGGTCACAACCGCGACGGAGACGGGAGCGGTCAATACGATGCACGATACGCTGACGCCGATCGGCGGGCTGGTTCCGCTGGCGAACATGATGCTGAATACGGTCTTCGGCGGAGCGGGCGTCGGAATCATGAACGTGTTGATGTATGCGATGATTGCGGTGTTCTTGTCCGGTCTGATGGTTGGGCGCACGCCGGAATTTCTCGGCAAGAAGCTCGAAGGCAAAGAGATGAAGCTGATCGCCGTTAATTTGCTGGTTACCCCGTTCCTGATACTGGCACCCACCGCTCTGGCTTTGTTGGCTTACCCGGATACGATATCCAATTCCGGTTTCCACGGCTTAACGCAAGCGATGTATGAATTTACTTCGTCCGCGAACAACAACGGCTCGGGTTTCGAAGGGCTTGGCGATAATACGCCGTTCTGGAACATCGCCACGGGCGTCGTGATGTTCTTGGGCCGCTATTTCTCGATCGTCGTCTTGCTGGCGGTGGCGGGCTCCTTGGCCGCCAAGAAATCGGTACCCGTCACGAGCGGCACGTTCCGTACGGATACGGCTCTGTTCGGCGGTGTCTTTCTCATCATTGTGATCCTCGTCGGCGCGTTGACTTACTTCCCGGCTCTCGTATTGGGGCCGATCGCCGAGCATCTGACTTTACTGCCATAGGTTGAAAGAAAGAAGGAGTGGAACGGACATGCGTAACAAGAAAACGATGTTATCTCGCACGATCGTCAGTCATGCGGTCAAGGAATCGTTTATGAAGCTGGATCCAAGGCTGATGGTCCGTAACCCGATCATGTTCGTGGTCGAACTCGGATTTCTCATCACGTTGATATTGATATTTGTGCCCGATGCCTTCGGTGGCGGGGTGTCGCGCGGGTTCAATTTGACGGTATCGCTGATTTTGCTCGTGACCGTGCTGTTCGCGAATTTCGCGGAGGCTCTCGCGGAGGGGCGCGGCAAGGCACAAGCGGATTCGCTTAAACAAACGAAGAAAGAAATCACGGCCAATAAACTCGTGGGCCAGCAAGTGAAGCAAGTTCCTTCGACCGAGCTGCGCAAAGGAGACCTCGTCATCGTTTCCCAAAGCGAAATGATTCCGGGGGACGGCGAAGTGGTGGAGGGACTGGCTTCTGTCGACGAGTCGGCCATCACCGGAGAATCGGCGCCGGTGATCAAGGAGGCCGGCGGAGACTTCAGTTCCGTAACCGGCGGCACGAAGGTGATCAGCGACCAAATCAAGGTGAGGATCTCCAGTGACCCCGGCGAGTCCTTCCTCGACCGGATGATCTCGTTGGTCGAAGGGGCGAAACGCCAAAAGACGCCGAACGAAATCGCATTGAATACCGTTTTGATTAGCTTGACCTTGATCTTCTTGATCGTGGTGGTCACGCTGCCGTTCTTTGGGAATTACCTGGGTATCCGGATCGAAGTCCCCATATTGATCGCCTTGCTGGTTTGCTTGATACCAACGACCATCGGCGGCTTGCTGTCGGCCATCGGGATTGCGGGAATGGATCGCGTAACGCAATTCAACGTCCTGGCGATGTCCGGGAAAGCCGTCGAAGCGGCCGGGGACATCAATACGATTATATTGGATAAAACCGGGACGATCACGTACGGGAACCGGATGGCCAGCGAATTTGTGCCGGTTGGCGGGGCAGGCCTGGCGGATGTCTCCGCCTGGGCGGCGATCAGTTCCGTCAAGGATGATACGCCGGAGGGGCGTTCGGTGTTGGAGTTGATGAGAAAACAAGGCTTGGGTTATGACGCTGCCCTTGCGGACGGCGGGGAATTCATTGATTTCAAAGCGGAAACCCGGATGAGCGGCATCGATTTGAGGGACGGCCGGAAGGTACGGAAAGGGGCGGTGGATGCCGTCAAGAAATGGGTCATCGCCCAAGGCGGGCAAATCCCCGACGATCTAGATCTAAACAGCGATGCGATTGCGACGGCGGGGGGCACTCCATTAGCGGTAGCGGTCGATCACTTCGTCTACGGTCTGATTTATTTGAAGGATACCGTGAAACCCGGGATGCGGGAGCGGTTCGAACAGATGCGGGAGATGGGGATCAAAACGATCATGTGCACGGGCGATAACCCGCTTACGGCAGCGACGATCGCGCGGGAGGCCGGCGTGGACGGCTATATCGCGGAGAGCAAGCCGGAGGATAAGATCGCTGTCATCCGTAAGGAGCAAGCCGAAGGAAAGCTTGTGGCGATGACGGGCGACGGGACGAACGATGCCCCGGCGCTGGCCCAAGCGGATGTCGGAATCGCCATGAACAGCGGCACCGTAGCCGCGAAGGAAGCAGCCAATATGGTCGATCTGGACTCCGACCCGTCGAAGATCATCGAGGTCGTGTCGATCGGCAAACAGCTGCTGATGACCCGCGGCGCCTTAACCACGTTCAGCATCGCCAATGACGTTGCCAAGTATTTTGCGATTATCCCGGCCATGTTTATGCTGGCGATCCCCGAGATGGGGGTTCTCAATGTCATGCGGCTGGGTTCTCCCGATTCGGCGATCATTTCGGCGTTGATTTTTAATGCGATCATTATTCCGCTGTTGATCCCGCTCGCCATGAAAGGGATTGCTTACAAGCCGATGAGTTCCTCCAAGCTGTTGGCGCGCAACCTGTTCATTTACGGAGTAGGCGGCGTGATTGCTCCGTTTGCGGGGATCAAAATCATCGATATGCTTGTCCACTTATGGATTTGATATTTCTCGAAGGGATGGTAAGCCATGCGAACGATTTGGATGATGCTGCGCGCCAGCGTCGTGTTGATGGCGGTAATTTTGCTGTATCAGTTGGCGGTGCTGGGGATTGCCCAGGCGGCAATGCCGGATAAGGCAAATGGAAGCCTGATTTATAATGAAAGCCAAGAAGTCGTCGGCTCGCGGCTGATTGGCCAAAGCTTTACGGATCCTTCGTTTTTTCACGGTCGGGTGTCCAGCATCGAATATGACGCGGGGGCCTCGGGAACGCCAAACTATGCGCCGTCCAACCCGGATCTGCTTCAACGGATGACGGACGCGGTGGAAGCATGGAAGCAAGAAAATCCGAACGTCCCGTTGAACGAGCTGCCGATCGACTTGATCACGAACTCCGGTTCCGGCCTTGATCCGGAGATCAGTCCGGAAGCGGCCCGAGCGCAAATCCCGCGAGTCAGCCAAGCCACGGGAATCGCAGCGGAAGAACTGGAACGGATGGTCCGAGACCATACCCGGGGACGGGATCTCGGGTTTTTAGGCGAACCGGGAGTGAACGTTTTGCAGCTCAATATCGAAGTTCAGCAAAGAATTGCGCAATAACCAATCCCCTGCTTGAAAAGCGATTTTCAAGCAGGGATCTTACGTTTTGCGGTGGGGGGCATTGCATTTTGCAAAGCTTTAAACGAAAATCGCCCGAAGAAATCCTAAAGTCGATTTACGAGCTGCATCGGGGGCGCTTGAAGGTGTATGTTGGAGCCGTCAACGGATCGGGAAAAACGTACCACATGCTGAGAGAAGGGCAAATGCTGAAGGCGGAGGGCATCGACGTGGTCATATGCGCCGTATCGACACTTCAAAGGCCGGAGACCGTGGAGCAATTGGCTGGGTTGGAGCGGGTTCCCAGCATCCACTGGAAGCAGGATGGTATGGAGAAAAAGGATTTGAATCTCGACGCCTTGGTTCGACGCAACCCGGAGGTGGTGCTGGTAGACGGCTTGGCGCATGCGAACCGCGAAGGGGCGTCGTTTCCGACGCGTTTAGAGGATATTCATTATTTGCTCGGCCACGGCATCAGCATCATTACGACGGTGAACATTTATGAGCTTCGCGGGATGACGGAGCTGGTGCAGAAGCTCATCGGCATTGACGTCAAAGATACCGTCCCGGAGGGGACCCTGGAGTTAGCCGACGAGGTGCGGCTGATCGACGTATCTCCGGAGACGCTGCTCCAGCGGCTCGCCGCGGGACATTTGCGTAACATCCCGGACAAGGCGGTGTTCAATCGCGGGAATCTCGGCGTGTTGCGCGAGCTGGCCCTACGCTGGATGGCCGAAGGCGTCAACGATACGCTGGAGAAACACCGCGAGGAGCAGGGCTTGATCGGGGCGGCGGGCGTGGCGGAACGGATTTTGGTGTCGGCCCAATATCACTGGAACGGATCGATCTATGTGCGAAGGGGACAACAAATTGCGAGACGGTTAAACGGCGATATGCTCGTGGTCACGTTCGTGAACCCGCGTCGCAAGCTGTCGCCGGAAGCTGCGACCTTCAAACGCTCGCTGACGCAGTTGTCGGAGAAGGTGGGAGCCAAATTTGCCGAACTCCCCCTTCCCACCAGGAGGATGCTGCCGCAGGCACTGGTCCGTTACGCTTTGGAGCATCGGGTCACCCGGATCGTGTTGGGCCACTCCAAGCAAACCCGGATGCAGGAATTATGGCAAGGCTCGATCGTTGGGGATATCCTGAAGCAAACGAAAAACGTGGACATCTTCGTAGTGGCGGACCGGGCTGAAACGGAGGGAGAACGCATCCTTCCGGCGAAAACCCGCGAGGAACACGGAGCCGCCGAGCCGTACCGCCGGTTGAGCGAAGCGGAAGTGGAGCAGCAAATCGGCCGGATTCGCCGCGGCAGGTTCAAGGTATACATCGGGGCTGCTCCCGGCGTCGGCAAGACGTATACGATGCTTCGGGAGGGCAACGATTTGCGCAAAAAAGGGATCGACGTACGCATCGGACTGCTCGAAACCCATGGACGTGACGAAACCACGGCCCAGGTCGGGGCGTTGCCGTCGTTCTCCCGCGCTGTACTTGATTATCGCGGGACCCAACTGGAAGAGATGGATACGGCGTCAATCCTTGCCCGGAATCCGGAAGTCGTGCTGGTTGACGAGCTAGCTCATACGAACATGCCCGGAAGCAAGCATAAGAAGCGGTACGAAGACGTTTTGGAAATTTTGGAGGCAGGCATTTCGGTGATTTCGACCATGAATATTCAGCATCTCGAAAGTCTGAACGACGCGGTCGAACAGATCACCGGCGTTCGGGTCCGGGAGACCGTACCGGATTTCATCCTTCGCCAAGCCGATGAAGTCGAACTGATCGACGTTGCCCCCAAAGCCTTGCAGCAACGGATGCGGGAAGGCAAAATCTACGCGATGGACAAAGTGGACCAGGCGCTCGGGAATTTTTTCAAAACCGGCAATTTGATCGCCCTGCGCGAACTTGCGCTTCGGGAACTCGCCGACGACGTCGACGAACGGCTGGAATCCTGGCAGCGCCGCAGCCCGCTGCGGGGAGGCGCAAACCGGGAAGAAATGATCTTCGTAGGGGTTACGTTGAGTTCCGGAGCTGAGCGTTTAATTCGGCGCGGCTTCCGGATTGCCTACCGGCTGAAGGCAAGTTGGCATGTTTTTTACCGGCATAACGGGAGTGGATTCACGCCGCAGGAGCAGGAACGGCTTCAGGCGATCGAGAGGCTTACCCGCCGGCTGGGCGGAACCTTCGAGATGCAGAAGGGACCCCGTACAAGAAAGCTTGGGGAAGCGCTTGTCCGCAAGGCCGACGAACTCGGAAGTACGCAAATGATCCTTGGCCAATCGGGAAGAAACCGTTGGCAGCGGTTGTGGAGGGGCGACGTGGTCTCACTATTACTCCGCCAGGCGAGGTATATGGACATTCTGGTTGTTGCCGATTTTGATCCTTCGGCCCAAATTAAAAAGGAGGGGATCTTCTTCTCTACGGAATAGGATATCGACAAGGCGATCTTGATCAGGTATAAATGAATCAACAAGAAAGTGGCAGTTTATTCCTGAACAGGAGGCGAACCTAGAGATGGACCCTAGATACCCTATAGGCAAATTTGCATTCGAAGGCGATATTACCGCAGCGCAGCGGGAGCAGTGGATTCGCGAAATCGAGTCGCTGCCGGCGCGATTAAGGCAAGCCGTAGCGGGTTTGAGCGAAGATCAACTGAACCTGCCCTACCGCGAGGGAGGCTGGACCTTGCGCCAGGTCGTGCATCATCTGGCCGACAGCCACATCAATGCCTATACCCGTTTTAAACTGGCCTTAACCGAAGAGACGCCGACGATCCGGCCTTACTTCGAAGACCGCTGGGCGACGCTGGCAGACTACGAGGGAGAAATTGAGGTTTCGCTGCTTCTGCTCGAAGCGCTGCACCGCCGCTGGACTAACCTGTTGAAATCGCTGGGCGACGCCGATTATGAGCGCAAGTTCCATCACCCCGAATCGGGCGAGACGACCCGCTTGGCCTATACCCTCGGCAATTACGCCTGGCACGGAAATCATCATCTCGCGCATATTACCGCCTTAAGAACGAAGCTGGACCTTTAGTTCCAAGCGTATTTCCGTAATAACAGCCCGAAAGTCCCGAGTGGGACGTCGGGCTGTTTTTTTGTTGCGTCTGTAGACCTTCAATTGGAAAAGAACTTTACTTTCAGCTATAAATCGGCATTTTGAGGTATAGATAGAAAGCGCTGTCTATTCTAACATGAGGTTCGTAATCGAACTTACCCGACGAAAGGATGGATGATTCGTGAAGGCTGAGACAGCGAAGAAGTGGAAGTTGCAGACGGTGTTGCGATACCTGCTGATCGCGATACTGGCATGTTCGATGACCGGAGGTGCGGAGGCCCCAATGCGGGCTGCCGCCGAGGCGGCGAGCCCACAAGAAGCGGGGGCGGTTTATTCGTTTGAGGCGGAGGCGTCGGCAAATTCCTATTCTGGCAAAGCCGGGCCGGTCTCATGCGACCCCTGCTCCGGCGGAGTTAAAGTAGGCAATCTCTACCAGGGCTCGGCGATGCAGTTTAATGACGTCCGCGTAGCGGAAGCTGGCGTTTACAAACTAAGCTTGTCCTATATATCCGGAGACACCCGCTCGTTTATGATCAGTGTCAATGGCGGAGAACGGGAGCGATTCACGCCGCCGGCCACGAAGGATTGGAATACGGTTGGCGTTTTCGATTTCGAAGTTCGTTTGCAGGCGGGCGCCAATACGTTATCTTTTGACGATGATGGAGGGTATGCTCCGGATTTGGACAAGATCGACTTGGCCTTCGTATCGCCTTCAGATCCGGGAACGGGCCCGGGGGATAACGAAGACCTGAATCTTGGCGCTCCGGTGAAAACGGAGAAATATGGCTCGATCTCGGTCACTCGGCACACCAAAGGGATGAGCGTTTCGAGCGGCAGTCTAAAGCTGCTATACAATACGGAAACCGGCCTGTCGGCGTATAGCTGGAAAGCACGGGGAGAAGAAGCGAAGATCCAGGGGGCGTATAGCTCCTTGCAGTTGGATCGTTATTTAACCAGCAAAGATTATGCTAAACACGAGTTTAAGATGGAAGAGGTAGAACGGTTCCAGGATCGGGGCGGCAAAGGAGTCAAAGTGACGGTGAGCAATAAGCAAGACGGCCTGCCGCTACTTAAGCAAATCTATTATATTTATGAACAAAAAGATTACCTGCTCACTCAAGTCATTGCAGAGCAGTCCACGCCGATGGAGACGAACTATATCGCACCGCTCATCGTGGATCGACGCGGCGGGGTGGATATCGGCCAGTACGGCGATAACCGGGTGCTGGTGACCCCATTCGATAACGATGCGTGGTCGCGGTATCTGTCCAAGACGATCAATACGGATTTGAACAATCAAAATTACGAAAGCTCGGAACTGACGGCGATCTTCGATAATGACAGCCGCCGCGGTTTTGTGGTGGGTTCGGTCAGCCACGATACGTGGAAAACGGGCATTTATTGGAGCGGCTCGAACGATCGGCTGAATAAGCTGAACGTTTATGGCGGCTTCTCCTCCCTGGCCTCAACACACGATTCGTTGCCTCATGCCAAGGTCAACGGGACGACGATAGCTTCCCCAAAAGTGTTTGTCGGTTACTTTGCCGACTATCGGGACGGGATGGAGACGTACGGGAAGGCAAATGCTGCGGAAACGCCGCCGCTCGCTTTCGGTCCGGAGGTTCCGCAAGGGGTTCCAGTCGGCTGGAACAGTTGGGGAGCCGTCGGCAGCAACTTAACCTACGACAAGGCCATCGAGACCTCTGATTACTTTAAGGAGAATTTACAAGGGAATTCGTATAATAACGACGGCCAGCTTTATATCAATCTCGATTCTTATTGGGACAACATGAACGAGGAGCAGCTAGGCCAACTGGTCAAACATATTCAGGCTAACGGTCAAAAAGCCGGCATCTATTATGGCCCTTTCGTCTACTGGGGCGATAATTTGAACCAACCGGTGGAGGGGACGGACGGTAAGTACACCTATGGCGACATCGTGCTGCGCGATGCGCAAGGGAATCCGCTGCCGAAGCTGGACGGCGCCTACGCCGTCGATCCGACCCATCCGGGCACGAAGCAACGGATCGACTATTACGTGAATCGCTTTAAGGAGCATGGGTTCGAGTATATTAAGCTGGATTTCCTGAGCCACGGCTCATTGGAAGGCCAGCACTACAACTCCCAGGCGTCTACAGGCATCCAGGCTTACCATGAAGGCATGGCCTATATCGTGAATGCCTTGGACGGTTCGATGTTTATCAGCGCTTCGATCGCTCCACTCTTCCCGAGTCAATACGCGCATAGCCGGCGGATCTCCTGCGACGTAGATGGTTCGCTGGGCAGCACCGAATACCAGTTGAATAACTTGACCTATGGCTGGTGGCAGAACGGCACGATCTACCCCTACACGGATCCGGACTACATGACGCTGGTGAAAGGCGGCTCACTGCTCGGTGCGCAAACTCGCGTGAGCGCGGCGGCGATTTCCGGTACCGTGTTCCTGAACTCGGATGATGTTGCTGATCCGCTTGCTCGTGATTACATGGAGAAGCTGCTGGTCAATCCGGCCATTAACGCGGTAGCCAAGATGGGGCAAGCGTTCCGTCCGATCGAAGGCAATACCGGAACCGCAGCGGCTGACGCCTATATCCTGAAGGATGGTGGCGTGTACTACCTCGCGTTGTTTAACTTCACGAACGAGCCAGCGGAGCGCACGATTAACTTCGAACGGGCTGCGATGGACAACAAAGGCCGCTCCGGCTTCCGCGTGACGGATCTGTGGACCGGCGAGGAGACGCGGGCGAAGACCGAGCTGCATGCCTTTCTGCAAGGGGCCGAGTCCAAACTGTATAAGCTCGTTCCCGTTGCGGGGGGCGGGAAAGATCAATAAAAAAAGGGAGCCGTGATTCATTCACGGCTCCCTTTATCTTTTTACAACACCCAGGCTCCTACGACCCCAGCAACGATACCAAGGATGACCACCGAGGCGAACACGAAGCCCAGCACCTTGCGCGGGAACGAGCGCGAGACCATCAGCAAGGACGGCAGGCTAATGGTTGGCAGCGTAAGCAGCAGGGCTGCCGCCGGGCCTGCACCGAGTCCAAGCGCGGTGAACGATTGAATGATCGGAATTTCCGCCGCTGTCGGGATGACGAACAACGTGCCAACGAGGGCGAACAACAGGATGGCCAGAATGCCGCCTCCGAGTTCCACCGGGAACAGGACGCCTTGGAAAGCGCCAAGCAACAAGACGGACAATAGATACGCCGGAACGACATTCAGGATCATCATCCCAAGGCTTTTCAGCCAACGCAAGGCAAACGGTCCCTCTTCCTTCAGCTCGGCTGCGGCCTCCGCTTGCTCCATTTCCGCCGGAGCGGGGACTTGCTGGCCTTTAGCTAGCCGGTTGGCGAAATAACTGACACCAAACGTGAGCACGATACCGAAGGCGAGACGAAGCAAGGTGAACTTCCAGGACAACACGAAGGTCATGAAGATCAGCGTGGCCGGGTTGAGCACCGGATTGCCGATCCAGAAGGCCAGACTCGCACCTACGGACACGTTGCGTTTGCGCAGGCCGGCAGCAATCGGCGCCGCGCAGCAGGTGCACATCATCCCCGGCAAGGAGACGAGGCCGCCGAGGAAGGTACTCTTAAACCGGCTGCTGCCGAGTACTTTATAAAGCCACTGAGCCGGCAGCAATACTTGAACGAGCGAGCCGAGCAAAATGCCCAGTACCGCTGCCTTCCATACCGATTTGAAGTAGGCTGCCGCGTAATCGAGCGCTCCACTCCACGAAATCGGGCCGGAAGCGTCCGCTCCGAGAATGGAAGAGCCAATCGTATGCTCGGTGACGGCCTTGAACGCTTTTCCGTAGTAAGGCCACCACTTGACATAACTTAAGCCGGCGATGGCTATGATGAGGAACAGAATGATGAATAACGCAGTTCTGCCTTTATGAAATCCATGCGGCTGTTGCTGCGGGTAGTTGCCACTTGATGACGAAACCATATGTTTTGTTTCCCTCCACGAACGTTTAGATTTGAGCTAGAGCACGAAATATAGTATATCACACGATGGCAAGCGGACTATATTCGGATACGTGCCGTTGCTACGACCGAACAGGTTGCCTTTTGTACCGCAACTGGAGTACGCTTAAATATAGCATGAACTAGGGGATCCTATTAAAGATATAGGGAAGGATTGTGATCAAGCATGTCTACAGCTGAACCGATAAAATTAACGTCTTTATCCAGCAAAGGAGGCTGCGGCTGCAAAATCGGCCCGGCTGACCTGATGCAGGTCATTCGGAGCCTCCCGCCTACGGTGCCGAATCCCGATTTGTTGGTGGGCCTCGATACAAGCGATGATGCCGGGGTTTACCGGTTAAACGATGAACTGGCGCTAGTGCAGACCGTCGATTTCTTTACGCCGATCGTTGACGATCCGTATTCGTTCGGGCAAATCGCCGCAGCCAATGCGCTCAGCGATATTTACGCCATGGGCGGTAAGCCGCTCACGGTGCTGAACATCGTGGCATTTCCTATTTCTACATTGGATAAAAGCATCCTGGCTGACATCCTGCGCGGCGCGGGGGACAAGGTTCAGGAAGCTGGGGCAACGCTGGTAGGCGGCCATTCCATCGACGATAAGGAGCCGAAATTCGGCTTAGCCGTTACGGGGCTTGTGCACCCGGATAAGGTTAGAACGAATGCCGGCGCCAAGCCGGGGGACAAGCTGATCCTGACGAAACCGATCGGCGTCGGCATTATGACCACCTCGATCAAGAAGGATCAGTTGACGGCAGAAGAGACGCAGCGGGTCACCACGGTCATGGCTACGCTGAACAAGACGGCTGCTGAAGTGATGGAGCCGTATGACGTGCATGCTTGTACGGATGTGACCGGTTTTGGCTTAATGGGCCATGCCCTGGAAATGGCGAAGGGCAGCGGCACGGGGATCACCATCTCGCAAGGAAGCGTACCCGTGCTTCCGCGCGTGCGCGAATTGGCGGAGCAAGGGTTTGTCCCTGGGGGGACCAAAAACAATTATGCCCACGTGGAGGCGGACATCACGTTCCCGGATTCGTTGGACCAGACCGACCGCTATATTTTGTGCGATGCGGTTACGTCCGGTGGATTGCTGATCTCGGTGAACCCGGACCAAAGCGAACAACTGTTGGCTGAACTGCGGAAAGCCGGCGTCGAGGCAAGCTTGATCGGTAAGGTCACCGAAGAACACCCGGGTCGTATCGTGGTGGAAGCGTAGGAAGGGGTTTGCAGCATTGGATATGTTTCAGGATCTAGGCCTGGAGGAATGGGCGGAACAACGGGAGAGCAAAGCCATCACGATGATCGACGTGAGATCTCCTTCCGAATTTGCTGAATCAACGATTCCGGGCAGCTTGAATATTCCGCTCTTTGACGATCAGGAACGGGCGGAAATCGGAACTTTATATAAGCAAGTGAGCGTGGATGTCGCCAAACAACGCGGGCTTGAAGTCGTTTCGGCCAAGCTACCGGACTTTGTTCGAAAGTTTGCGGAAATTTCCGGGCGAAAAGCGGTGTTTTGCTGGCGCGGAGGCATGCGTAGCCGTACGACGGCTACGCTGCTCAGCCTCATGGACATTCACACGTACCGACTGGCGGGCGGGTATCGGGCTTATCGCCAGTGGGTCGTCAGCACGCTGGAGGGAATGGAATTTGCTCCCGATTTGACGGTGATCCACGGGAATACAGGAAGCGGTAAGACGCTGCTGCTGCGAAAACTTCAGGAACAAGGGTATCCCGTTATGGATCTGGAAGGGATGGCCGGGCATCGGGGATCGGTATTTGGCCAAATCGGGCTGCAAGCCCGTAACCAGAAGATGTTCGACTCCTTGCTGCTGGAGGACCTGCTGCGTTACCGCGAAGCTCCTTATGTGCTAATGGAAGCGGAAAGCAAACGGATCGGTAAGGTGGTCGTACCCGATTTTCTCATGGCGAAGAAAGAACGGGGCCGTCACATTCGTATCGATCTGCCGACGGACGTCCGCGTGCAGATCATTTTGGAGGATTACGAGCCCTGGAACAATCCAGAGGCCTGCCTGCAGGCGTTCCGCAAGATCAAATCGAAGATTCACACGCCAATTGCTGCGGAAATCGAACAAAGCTTGCTCTCAAGCCGTTACGACCGGGCGGTTGAACTGCTGCTGATTTACTATTATGATCCAAGATACGCTCACACGGAGAATCAATACGAAGACGCTGATTTTACAGTGATTCGTGCGGGCTCGGTCGATGAGGCGGTCACGGAGGCGGAACGGTTATTGCCTAATCCAGTTTGAATTTGGTTCCGAAACATCTCGCAGATGGTTCTGCGAGATGTTTTTTTTGGCGGCATCGTTTTGGGGATGGAAAATGCAGACAATCGGCTTTACAATAGAGAAGAAGAAAATATTGGGAAAAGTGGGAAGGTGAAACGGTTGAAGCAACAGGTTAATAAAGTCGGCAAGGCAGCTGGCAGGAAGTCGTCGGCCAAACTAGCATTCGTTGGATTGGTTGCGCTTTCAGTAGCTTTGCCGCAAGGTGCGGCGTTCGCGGAGGATGCAGCGGCATCCTCAACATCAACCACTACGGTCGTCGTAGATTCGGGAAATGCAGGTACCGGCTCGTCCAAATCGGGGAACACGGCAGCAGATCCGTCCAAAGCGAAAGTCACAAAAGAACTGGCCATTGCTAAGGTTCGGGAGTGGTTTCCGGCTTTGGAAGCCGCCACAGTATCGCAGGTGGATTATGGCGTGAATAATGTGTACCCGGCTCCAAGTAATCAAAATGTATGGACCATCCAATGGCAAGTAGAAGTAGGGAATGGAAGCTATGGCTTTAGCAGCCAAGTCGACGCGATCACGGGGGACTTGATTCATACATACATCAGTTTTCCGCGGGAAGGCAACAAGTCGTATTATCCTCCGAAAATCACGAGAGAGCAGGCCTTGGAGAAGGCGAAGGCTTTTATCGCCAAAGTTGTTCCATCGTTATCTGTGGACGAGGTGAAGGAAAGCGATTCGATGTTTTACTCGGATGCACAGACTTTATTTGGTCCCGTGAATTATTACTTCAATTTCAGTATTATGAAGAACGGTCTGCCTTCCGGTTTTGAATCGATCAATATCACGATTACCGGCGATGGAGAAGTGACGCAATTCAGCCGGCCAGGGGAGAAGCTGGATTATCCCTCCTCCATGCCGACGGTATCGAAAGCCGATGCAGAGAAGAAGCTCCGGGAAGAGTTCCAGGTTGAGCTGGGCTATGTCCCGGTGTACAAGAACGGCGCCATATCGGATTGGGTCCTAGCCTGGGGGCCAGCCTCAGACGCTACCCAGCCCATCAACGCGCTGACCGGACATAAGATTAACAGCGAAGGCGAAGAGATCACCGCCACAAAGGTAACCTACAGCGACGTGCCGATGGGGACCAAGCTGTTCCAGCCACGGACGTCCACGACGGAGTTGACATCCGACGAGGCCGCCAAGTTGGTGGAACAAATCGTCTTTATTCCGGAAGGACGGAAGCTCAGTTATCCGAACCTAGGCAAGGATTATCAGAATCCGGAGCGGAATACGTGGCGCTTAAGATGGGAAGAGGATCGCCAGAACATGGCGGGACCTTTCTATTTCCCCGCGCAGACTTCCGCAACGGTCGATGCCTTGACCGGACAATTCCTGGAATTCCAGATTGAATCTTATAATTACGGAGAGCCGCGCGAGCCGTTGGCAGCCCCTTCGGGAGCAGCTAAATTAAACTACGACCAAGCGAAGCAGCGTGCCCTGGAGTGGGTGAATCAGCTGTATCCGCAAGCGAGTCGGGATTTAAAGCTGATGGAACGTGGGGAGACTTGGAGCCGTCTCTCGAACGGGGAGCAATACCGCTTCGAGCTGAATCGTTACGTGAACGACATTCCGGTGCTCAGCGGAGGAGTATCGATTACGGTCGACGCCTACGGCCGATTGTTCTTCTATTCGATTAACCGCGGCGAAGTTCCGGCGAATATGCCTGACGGCAAGGCCGTGACCGTGACTGCCGAGCAAGCGCTCAAATCGTATATGGACAATTATGAATTGGAATTGCAATATTCCCAAATCGGCGGGTATACCATCGATAATACTTACGTAGAGCCGAAGGTTTACCTGGTGTATTCCCCGCAGTCCAAGGAGGCATCGAAGGCTTATCAGGTGTTGAATGCCGTGACCGGGAAATGGGTGACCACCTTTGAGGACCTCCGTGCGGAACAAATGGGGGGCAACGTAGAACCGAAAGATCTGAAAGGACATTGGGCGGAAGCGGATATTAAGACTTTGGTCCAATATCGAATTCTTGAACCGGACGATCAAGGGAACCTGAATCCGGATCAATCGATTACGGTAGGCGATTGGCTAACCTATACCGTCAAGGCGGCAAATCCTTATTATACCGGTTACGTGCAGGCTTCCTCTACCGCAGCAAAGGCCGGTATACCGGTAGACCATCCGTATTATCAGGTGGTGAGTTATGCAGCCGAGCTAGGATGGATTGATACCATTGACCCTTCGCAATTGGATAAGGTGCTGACGCGGGAACAACTGGCCGTCTTGCTGACTTCGATCGTCAAATACGATCGGCTGGCCAACTTCTATGAGAAAGACGTATTGAACCCTCAGTTTAGCGATGCGGAGAAAATCACCCGGCCTGGCGAAGTCGCCATCGCGGTACGACTTGGTTTGCTGCAGGGGCAAAACGGCAAATTCAACCCGCAGCGCCCTGTCACCAAAGCCGAAGCCGCCTCTATCCTCATGAGATTGGTGAAGCTGCAAGGCAAAACCGACCAGGCGATCGGCTTGGAATAACGCCGGTATGTGAATGGAGAAGGCAGAGAGAGGCCATGAGGCCTCTCTTTTTTGTAAGCTTGGCTGGAAGAGGAACTGGAGCGGCTAATTGGATATCTTCCACTTCATGACTCTATCCTGCGTCAACGTTTCACTTTAATTGGAAATCCTACAACTAATTTGCGCCAATTGACCTTGGAGCGCTAACTTTTCCTATATTAACTGCCTTTTTTCCAACTAGTGATGCCCTCATACCACCTTTCGCGAAAAATAGATGTTAGATTTCCATTTATTTACTAGGCCGTCCGCCTGTTGACTCTCCCCTTTGAGGAGGCCTTACGCTCAATAAGCGGACGTCGTGAGGCCGATGCGGAACAACGACGAGACCGTCAAGAATAAGGAGGAGATGTTCGATGTTGTACACCGTCAAAGAGGTATCCGATCTTTCGGGAGTGACGATCAAGACGCTACATCATTACCACAAGATTGGCTTATTGAAGCCGCAGGATATCAGTGAAGCCGGCTATCGGTTATATGGCGAACGGGAACTGAAGCGGCTTCAGGAGATCCTGTTCTACCGGGAACTGGAGCTGCCACTGGCGCAGATCCAGTCGCTGCTGGAAGAAGAGCGGAAACGCGGAGACATTTTGGCGGAGCAGCGGGAACTGTTGCGCAGCCGAAAGCGGAGGCTGGACTCCATTCTGCAGACGCTGGAGAAGTCGATAGAGAGTACAGCTTCAGGAGAAGAGCTAACAGGCGAGGAATTGTTTGTTGGTTTTGCCGATGAAGCGGAGTGGCGTGAGGCCTTGCGAGAGCAGGAGGAGTATTTGAGCCATACCTACGGAGTGGAGGTCCCGGGGCCTCAACCCATCGATGTGCCGGAACTGAACGAGCAGGCCAAGGAGGCAATGGAATTTACAAGCAAAGTAGCGGAGGCCTTACGTTCCGGAATATCCCACCAGGATGAGGGAATCCGGCATTTCATCGACGACCATCTAGCTTTTATGAAGAAGCACGACCATCCCGCAACTCCTGCGGATTTCGCAGCCCAAGCTCGATTTTTCCTCAGTGACGAATTCCACCGCGCGATGCTGGAAGGACAACAAACCGGGTTGGCGTATTATTTGTTGGCTGCGGCCGAAGCCTATGCCGCCAATTCTCCGGAAGTCGGAAAGGATCGATAGCGCTAATTTCATGTGTGAACCCCAAAAGCTCCCGCGACAGCATGTCCGGGGGCTTATTTTACATTTCGCGGGCTGAATTGGTCCAGATACTTATGGTAAAATCAGGTTACCGCCGAGAAATGAAGAAGTTTCGAGGCAGCCTTTACAGGAGAGGAGTCAGATCGATGCTAAAGATGTTTCAATATAACTGGCAGGTCCGGGACGAATGGTTTGTCTGGTGCGAGAACGTCTCAGAAGAAGAACTGTTGCGCAAGCGAGTGGGTGGTGTTGGGAATATCCTGCAGACGCTGTTTCACATCGCCGACGTGGAGTGGAGCTGGATCCGCTCTATCCAAGGGAAACCGGATTTCCAGGAGGATTTTAAATCTTTTATGTCCTTAGAATTGGTAAAAAAGCTTTCGGACTCCTTTCATACGGAAGTTGAGGCATTTCTTCAAACTTGGACCAACGAAATGGACGGATTGCTTATCACCGATCCATGGGGGAGAGAGTTTACGCAAGGCGAAATCCTTCGCCATGTCATCGCCCACGAAATCCATCATATCGGGCAGTTGTCCGTTTGGTCTCGGGAATTGGGAATGACGCCAGTCTCGCCTAATTTTATCAACCGGGGAATTCGATAGCTTTTCTCAAAATAGGGCAATCTAATCCATATATCCCAATTTACGCACCGAGGAGGAAGCGGCTTGAGACAGAACATTCAGGTGCCTTATGGTTACGAGCCCCCGGCCCCGAGCCGGAAAGGCACACTGATCTTTTACGATTCCTTTGAGCATATTTCGGACGAAGGGCTCACGCGGGCTGCCGAAGAGGCGGAGAACCGTAAGTTTAAAAAGTTGGTTCTCTACCCGCTGCATGAAGAAACGGTGAGACGGATGGCCAAAGAACCGGTGGGCCCCTTCTATCGAAGGGAAGATCGGCTTCATGAATGGAGACGGGACCAGGAGGGAACCCGGCTGCCCATCGCTGTAGAGGGTTGGGAAGGGAAGCGAAAAAAGTACACGCCCATCGACGCCGCCCTTCGTCATTTGACCGAGGTCTATCCAGCGCCACATTTTCTATATCTCACGCCGGAGATGGCGAACCAGTTTGCCTCCTTCTCCTCTTTTGAGGAATGGATCGTCAAGATCCGGCTTCTGCTTGCAGCTGAGCCGGGTCATCCGCACCCACGGCTGGCAAAATTCAGCCATCGTTGGGATCTTGCCGGCGGGCATTTGGATTCGCTTGATAGGGAGTAGTTCTTATTCATCTTGCAGGAGGGAAGAGGATGAAATCGATTTGCGTATTTGCCGGCTCGCGGTTTGGCGAAGATGAGCAATTCCGCTTGAAGGCGGAACAACTGGGGATTGTTATGGCACAAAGGGGATACCGCTTAATCTTTGGGGGATCCAGGCACGGTCTGATGGGTACGGTAGCGGATGCGGTCTTGTCAACTGGCGGGGAAGCGGTTGGTATCATGCCCTCCGGTTTGATCCACGGTGAAATGGCCCATCCGGGGCTGACGCAGTTTATCGAAGTTGAAGGGATGCATGCCCGCAAGGCGAAAATGAGCGAAATGGCCGACGGATTTATCGCCTTACCTGGCGGTTTTGGTACGCTGGAGGAGCTGTTTGAGGTTCTATGCTGGCTGCAAATCGGGATTCACCAGAAGCCGGTCGGCGTCCTTAATGTACAGGGTTATTACGAACCGCTGATGGAGCTGGTGAATTCTTGCGTCCGGGCGGGGTTTGTACACCCCGGGCATGAATCCTTGCTCAATCTAGCCGAGGATCCGGGGGAGTTATTGTCCCAAATGGAGAGCTTCGTGCCGTCCATTGCGGAGAAGAAATGGAAGCAGGGCTGAAATCTGCGAACGAAGGAAGTACACTCATATAACGAACGGAGGCGGACGAATGGACAGGATGAACACACAGCCTAAGAGTAGAAGCATCTGGAAAGTCGCCAGCCTGCTCCTGCTGGCTGTTCTCTTGATCGCGGGATGCTCCGCTAGGCAGGGAGCGGCGGACCATCCTGCGCCTTCCGCTAGCGAAGGTAATGGAAGTGGCGGTCCGGGGGCAAACCAGGGGGAGGCGTCACCATCCACTCCTGAAGCGCCGGACACACCGGAGACGCCGCCCGATCCAACAGCCGAGCTGCTTGCCCAGCTAAGCACCGATGAGAAAATCGGCCAGCTGGTTCTGGTGGGCATGGAGGGGACGAAGCCGGACGACGTGACCCGCTCACTTATCGAAGAGTACCACGTTGGGGGCTTTATTTTTTATAAGGACAATATCCAGGACACAACGCAGGCGCTCGAATTGTTTAACGGCTTGAAAGCCGCGAATGCGAAGCAGCCGGTGCCGCTGTTTATGAGCGTTGACGAGGAAGGCGGGCGGGTTAGCCGAATGCCGGGAGAACTAGCGAAACTGCCGACCGCACGTAAGATCGGGAACACAGGCAGCGAAGAATTGGCCGGACAAATTGGCGGCATCCTGGGCCGTGAGCTGGCAGGCTTCGGCCTGAACCTGGACTTCGCCCCGGTGCTTGACGTTAACAGCAACCCGGATAATCCGGTGATCGGGGATCGGGCATTCGGCACGAAGCCGGAGATCGTCAGCCGTATGGGCATTGCTGTTATGAAGGGGATTCGGGAGCAGGACGTCATTCCGGTCGTGAAGCATTTTCCGGGGCATGGCGATACTTCCGTGGATTCACATCTCGGGTTGCCGGTCGTTGAACATGATTTGGCCCGGCTGCGGAAGCTGGAGCTCGTGCCCTTTAAGCAGGCCATTCAAGAAGGGGCTGACGTCGTCATGATCGCTCATCTGCTCATGCCGAAGCTGGATTCTGAGCACCCGGCTTCCTTTTCCAAGGCGGTGATTGATGATTTGCTGCGGAAGGAGCTTGGATACGAGGGGACAATCATTTCCGATGATATGACGATGGGCGCCATCGTCGAACATTACGATATCGCTGACGCTGCCGTGCAGTTCGTTCAGGCTGGCGGGAATATCGTGCTGGTCGGCCATGATCATGAGAAGGAGAAGCAGGTGATCCAGGCGCTCCGTGATGCGGTCAACTCCGGTAAGATATCGGCGGAAACGTTGGACGAACGGGTTTACAACGTACTGAAGCTGAAGGAGAAGTATGCCCTCATTAATGATTCAGCGCCGGGGCCTGATACGGAACAGTTGAATCGTGATATCGCCAATACCTTGAAGCCTTACGGATTATGATCCTTAACACTTTCCGGGTGGTACTGGTACCGGTTCAAGTCAATCCGGCCGCCCGGCAGAACTTCTACGCCTTCCGCTTCCAGATTCCAAGTCTGTTCCTGCACCGCTGCTTCCTCCTGCAAGGCGATTTCTCCCTTCCCGTTGACTACCCGGTACCAAGGTAAACCGTATTTGACACTCATGCTGTGAAGGATACGGACGACCTGCCTGGCCGCGCGGGGACTTCCTGCGGCGGCGGCGATCTGACCGTAGGTCATCACTTGTCCTTGCGGGATGGCGGAGATAATTTCGATGGTTCGTGCGGTGAACGGCTGCATGGGCGAAAACTCCTTATTCAAACGATAGGATCTATACCGTTTTTATACCACGCCGACGAGACAAGTTCCAGTCTCCATACAATGAAGACTGGAGCTTAGAGCTCGCTGCGACGGTAACTATCCGCCAGCCTGAATCGTATACTGACCATAAGGCAGACGGGAGGAATGAGTTTGCAACGGTGGAAAAATCTTGGTTATCCGGACAAATGGATCTTATATGTAATCTTGTTCATCTTTACAATGATCGGAATGAAATACGTCATAAGCACGCGGCTGCCCGAAGGCGGACGCCCGCCTTACCTGTTCCTGATTTGGAACGCCTTTTTGGCCTGGATTCCGCTGGGTCTGGCGGTGCTGCTCGATCTGATCAGCTTGTTAACCTCGCGGACGGCTAAGCTTGCTTTAAGCGTGCCGGCGGGGTTATTGTGGCTGTTTTTTTATCCGAATGCCGCCTATTTAATCACCGATTTGCTGCACCCGTTTAACCGCTATCCGATTGCAGCGGGTACCCGGTTTTGGGAAGACATTTCGTTCTGGGACCATCTCTTTACCCTGCTGTTTACTGGATTACTGGGATTGGCGCTGGCTTCGGTATCTCTGGCATCCGTGCATCAGTTGGTACGAAAAGCGGCTGGCCGGTTGGTGGGCTGGGCGTTTGCCGTTACCGTACTATTGCTTAGCAGCTTCGGCATTTATCTGGGCCGCTTTATCCGCTGGAACAGTTGGGATTTGCTAAGGCATCCGGGATTTGTGCTTCGGGAAACGGCTGCTTATTTTACCGATGCCGCTAACGTGGAGCATGCGCTGGCGTTTTGTAAATGGATTTTTCTGATCACGTTATTCTGTTATGTGGTGCTTTACGGGTATGGGAGAGTACATTGCTTATCGGAGCGGACCCAAGGGGAGGGGACATGACGGACATGAAAGAGCAGCTGCTGCAGCGGTTTCCAGTGCTGGAGAGCGAGCGGTTGATCCTGCGGAAGCTTCTGCCGGAAGATACGGCGGCGTTACACCGCTGCATGTCCGATCCGGTGGTACGCGCATTTACGGAGATCAATCCGGGTAAACTGCTGTTCCCGGGTCGCTTGTACCGCTATTTCGAAGACTCGTACCGATTTCTGCGGGACTTGCATTTTGCCGTGATCCGCAAAGGAGAAGGAGACTGGATCGGACTCTGTTCGCTGCAATATTGGGATGTAGAGGGGCATAAGGCTCGGCTCGGCTATCTGATCTCCCCGGCTCACTGGAACCAGGGGTATGCGACCGAAGCGGTGAAATGCGTAATGAATTTCGCTATCGACACGTTGGGGATTAGTTGCCTCGAAGCCCGCTGCAGTGCGGATAATCCGGCATCGGAACGCGTCCTGAAGAAATGCGGCCTGCGGGAGTCGGGTCACCTCGCTACGCCAGGAAGAAGGAGTGAGGGGACGCCGCTGAAGAGGTATCTCTTTGAAAGGAAGTTTCTTTGAAACGGAAGTGATAGCTTTTGTTACACAAATGAAATATAGCTGTGATCAAACCCTAATAGAAAGGGGGTACACTTATTACATGACCCCCTTTTGAATATATATTTTCTCTTGGAACCCGGAGCGTGAGACGTCGGGTTCTCTTTTTTTTGCTTATAGAGGAACGGTGATTTTCTGTTTGTTCTTGAAATACACCCATTCGTGAAAGCCGATTTCCTTGAGGCGACGGGCGACTTGTTCCCATTCATCGCCAACCCGCAAAGGGGTGTGTGCGTCGGAACCGAAGGTCACGGAAACGCCAAAATGCAGCGCCCGCTCGAGGATCGAATCGTCCGGATACCAACCGCCGCTTAGCTTTGTTTTCCCGGAGGTATTAATCTCGATGGCGATTTGGTGCTCCGCAATCGTTCTCAACGTCTCGTCAATCGCCTGCGCGGCCGGAATGTCGGTAAATGCCGGGTAGTTGCCCTTCATCGCATCGATATGGCCCAGAATTTGAAACAACCCGCTGCGCGCCGACTGGCGGATCAGATCGTAATAGGTTTCCTTGCTGGCCACTTTCTCCTCGCGGCTAAGGCCCTTCCAACGATTCTTGTTGAAGATGCTTACCTCTCCGACGCTGTGCACCGACCCAATCACGTAATCAAAGGGATACTGGTTTAGCGTATTCCGGTATGCGCCCACGTGTTCCGGGAAGAAATCCGATTCGATTCCCAATAAAACGTCGATTCGGCCGGCATATTCTTGCTTGAGCTTCAACACTTCTTCAACGTATCCGGCAAAAGCTTGTTTACCCATGGCGATCCGGGGAAAAGGCTGGTCTTCCTCATGGCCGAAGTAAGGCGTATGGTCACTGATGCCGATCACCGCTAGTCCGGCGGCGAGGCCGGCTTCGATATATTCGCGGATGTTCCCGTCGGCATGGCCACAACGGAAGTGATGAGTATGAAGATCGAATTTCATCGGGTGTCTGCTCCTTTCTGGTAGTGAGGACTTGTCGCATACTTCTGCCCGCGGCTTATTCGGAGCTGATGAAATGCGTTTCCGGCATGCCTTTCAGGTCACCGAGAAACTGCTGCATCGCCGAATTGATGTAACGGCTCGATTTGTATATGACACCAACCGGATGTGTCACTTCAAGCTCAGGAATCGGTACCACCTTTAGCGTACCCTGTTTCAGCTCCCGCAATATCGATTGACGCGAGATGATCGCGGCGCCCAGATTAATTTCCACCATCCGTTTGACTTCTTCGCTGCTGGAAAGCTCCATGACGATGTGCGGCTCAATGTCGTGCTGTCGGAAGACCTCGTCGATAAAACGACGCCCGACCGTATCGGGCGATAACATGATGAGGGGAACGTCGCGCAGCGACTCGAGGGTGGGTGATGGGTTGCCCGCTAAAGGGTGCAGCGGCGAGACGACAAATTCGAAAATATCGTAATATAACACCGACGAAAGCACTTGAGGGTTGTTTTCAATTAAATACCCGATGCCGATATCGACAAGTCCCTGCTCTACGTTTTGATAAATTAAGCTGGAGGGCATGGATTGAATGGTGGTTTTGATCAGAGGGAACTGGTCTTGAAAATAGGACAGAATTCGCGGCAAAATCTGAATCGCGATGGATGTGGTGGTCCCTAGCACGATATGGCCTTGCGGGGTATGTTCCATGTCGGATAGCTTCTGCTTGAGCTCCTCGACGATATCCAAGATACGCTCCGCCTGATCAAGAAACACCTGTCCCCGATCCGTCAGGGTGACCGGTTGGTTGCGGTCGACCAATACGGTGCGGAACTCGTCCTCGAGGCTTTTGATTTGGGCCGATACGGCTGGCTGGGTTAAGTTGAGCAACTCCCCGGCCTTTCGGAAGCTTTTCGTTTTAGATATGGTGATCAGCGTCTCCAACTGACTAATATTCACCAGAAGGCCTCCTTTCTTCCCGTTCCTTGGGAAATCGCCGGATCCGGCAGTTTCCTCGTGATCTAATAATTATAGGGGATGTTCCTTTACTAAATCAATGATGCGTCGTTTGGCTTTCTTCGACAATACTTACAGCGTAGAGTTCGCTCGATCGCCATCATTCGATTTTTAATGACTTATGAATAGGAATAAAGTATAATATGATTTAACTAAAAGCTGGGTCTAATGTATCGTAAAGTTATTCTCCTAGTGAAAAGGGGCGCATAATTTTGAAAGCAGAAGTCATAAATCCTTTTCTTGAATCCGCGCGTTCGGTCATACAACAGGTTGTTCAAGTTTCTCCTTCCACCGGGAGTATGGGGGTCAAAGACGTAATACCTGTGCAGGATCATATATGGATTCAAATCGGCATGACCGGCCACTTTAGTGGTATGGTTGTGTTCGGATTGCAGGAAGCCGTAGCACTTCGCATCGTTTCGGCGATGATGGGCGGTTTCGTCCTGACGGAAATGGATGAGATGGGACAAAGCGCAATTTCCGAGCTGGGCAACATGATCAGCGGCAATGCCAGCACGATTCTGTCCAACCAGGGATTTGCCGTGGATATCACGCCGCCGCAGATCATTAAGACGGAGAATGCAACCGGAATGGGACCGCGCAAGGCGCTTTGCATTCCGCTGTTGATGGATGGGATCGGCGAACTGGACATTCAGGTGATGATCTCTTAAGATAGGGGCAGTTCTTGAATTTGCTTCGTGATCCGAGGATGACTTTTGAACTACTATTTACATAAAGGTTCAAAAAGGCAGGTTTGGAGCACCGAGAAGATTGGATGAAGCTAGGGAGTGAGTAGCGGAGCGTAGGGAAACCTACGTGAGCAACGGAGGGACCGGCTGAGTTCAAGATTCGATGTTGATTAACTTCCCTGAGACGGCTTCGTGATCCGAAGATGACTTTTTGAATTACCGCTTAAATTAAGGTTCAAAAAGGCAGGTTTGGAGCACCGAGAAGATTGGATGAAGCTAGGGAGTGAGTAGCGGAGCGTAGGGAAACCTACGTGAGCAACGGAAGGACCGGCTGAGTTCTAGATTCGATGTCGCTTAGCTGCTCTGAAATTGCCTCGTGATCTGAAGATGTCTTTTTGAACTACCTCTGAGGGGATGTTAGGGAAATGTCGTTAGAGGGCAAGGTTGTCGTCGTCACCGGCGCATCCAGCGGGATTGGCGCGCTGGCGGCGCAGATGCTGTCCGAGCGCGGCGCAGTGGTCGTCTTGGCCGCCCGAAGTGCGGACAAGCTGAAACAAGTTGCCGCAAGGATGACTGGGCCTTATCGGGTGATCGAGATGGACGTTGGCAGCGATGCTTCCGTAAAGGAAGGATTCGAACAGATCCTGACCGAGTTTGGAAGGGTCGATGTCCTGCTGAATAATGCGGGATACGGCAAGTTTGAATCGCTGGACCAAATGCCGGTTACCGAATTTACCGAGATGATGAACGTGAACTACATAGGGATGGTTCGATGCACGAAGGCCGTTCTTCCTTCCATGAAGGCAGCCCGTGCCGGACGTATCGTTAATGTCGCTTCGATAGCCGGCAAGATCGGCACGGCCAAATCGACGGCTTATACCGCTACCAAGCATGCGGTCGTTGGCTTCGGCAGCGCGTTGCGTCAGGAGGTCCGGGAGTACGGAATCACAGTATCCACGATCAATCCGGGACCGATCGATACGCCATTTTTTGAAATTGCGGATCCCAGCGGGGGTTACGTCAAGAATGTGCAATGGATGATGCTGAAGCCGGAGCGTGTCGCTAAAGCAATGGTGAAGGCGGCGGAGAAAGGCACAACAGAGGTCAACCTGCCTTGGATCGCCGGGGTAGGGGCCAAGTGGTACCAGATGTTCCCCCGCTTGGCGGACCGCTTAAGCTATCGGATGATGAATAAGAAATAGCCTGCCTGCGAAGGCAGGCTTTTTGTTTGCGGATCGGTACTCTTGGGAGATGGGCCGTTAATCGCTAAAAAATGTTGGTTGTAAACAACCATTCGGAAAAAGAGGGGCAACCCATTTCCGGACCTCGCTAAATTGAGGTATTGATTTGTTGTGACTCATACTTATCGCATATAATGAAAATATTGGTATGGGACAACACGTAATATGAAAATAAAGGATGAAATTTGAAATGACAAAAACAACATTTGCCGGTCTTGGAATCGGGGAGCAGTTGGCGGCAGCTTTGCTGGACTACGGAATATCGGAGCCGTCGCCGGTTCAAGCCGAGTGTATTCCCGCGGCGTTGGAAGGCCGGGACGTCCTGGCTCAGTCGCAAACGGGAACCGGGAAAACACTAGCTTATCTGCTGCCTTTGCTGCAGCGGGTGACTCCCGCGGATAAAACGCTGCAGGGGTTGATTTTGGCCCCTACCCAGGAGCTCGCGATGCAAATCCAGCGGGAAGCAGAAAAATACGGAGAACCGCTAGGCATCCAAACCCAGGCGCTGATCGGCGGCGCGGCCATCAAAAGGCAGTTGGAGAAGCTCAAGCTGCATCCACAGCTCGTCGTGGGCACACCGGGACGCATCCGCGAAATTTTGGCACTCCGTAAGCTGAAGCTGCACACACTGCGCACCGTCGTCGTTGACGAGGTGGACCAAATGTTCCAGCTCGGTGGTACGGCGGATGTGGAACATATCCTGCGCGGGACATTACGGGATCGCCAGCTGATGTTTCTTTCGGCGACGATCAATCCGGAAATTCGGGCGTTGGCGGCGAAAGAGATGAAGGAGCCGCTGGAGGTCGGGATCGAACCGGAGCAGCGCACGTCCAAAACCTTAGAGCATCTTTACTTCGTTTGCGAAGCACGGGACAAAATCGATATGCTGCGGCGGATTGTGCGTCACTTCGAACCGGAGCGTACGATCGCATTCATTAACAATACCGATCAAATCGCTGAGGTCGAAGGGAAGATGAATTTTGTCGGCCTGAGCGCCGGAGCCTTGTACGGCGATGCCGACAAAACCGCTCGCAGCCTGACGCTGAAGCGATTCCGCGAAGGCAAGATCCGCGTGCTCGTGGCGAGCGACGTCGCTGCGCGCGGACTGGACATTGAGGAGCTGACCTTGGTCGTAAATCTCGATCCGCCGATCGATGCCGAACATTACGTTCACCGAGTCGGCCGTACCGGCCGGATGGGCCGCAAGGGGCTAGCGGTGTCGATTATCGCCCCGCAGGAGGAGTTCATCATGCGTAAGTTCTCCCGAGAGCTTGGCATTGCAATTGAACCTAAGGCGCTGTATGGCGGCAAGCTGGCAGATGCCGGGGCGGTTATCCCTGGCAAGCGAACTCGTCCGCCTGGCAGTGGTAAGACGGGGGCTGACGAAACAACCCGTCGCGCAAGCTCGCCGGAGTCCACACGCCGCGTTGCTGGGGAAGCGGATGGCGGACGGGCTGGCAAGCCCGCTCAAATTTCCGGCAAGCTTGGAAGCCGTGCGGCTTCAGACAGCGGCGGACCACGGAAGGCTTCACCGACCGCCGAACGGAAGAAGGAGCGCCTCCAGGACCGGAAGAATAAAGGGGCTCCGAAATGGTTGAAAAATAAGCCGCCGCGGAGTTAGGCGGATCGTGGGAGGCGTTTGGTTTGAATGACAGTGAATTGCCCGTTTTGCAGGTCGAGGAACTGAGCGGAGGTTACAGCTTGGGGCGGCCTGTGCTTCACGATATCACTTTCGAGGTGAAGCCGGGTGAAATGGTGGGGCTGATCGGGTTGAACGGGGCTGGTAAAAGCACGACCATGAAGCATATCCTTGGGCTGATGACACCGCATCATGGCGAAATTCGGATCTCCGGTAACTCGCGCAGCGAAGCACCGGAGGCTTACCAGTCGCAACTGGCTTTCGTTCCGGAGTCGCCGCTGCTTTATGAGGAACTCACCGTTCGGGAGCATCTGGAATTCGCCGCCCGGGCATACGGCGTGGAGCCGGGAGCCTATCGGGAGAGGGCGGACCGTCTGCTGAAGCTGTTCCATATGGAGGAGAAGGCGGACAGCCTATCGGCTCATCTCTCCAAGGGGATGAAGCAGAAGGTGATGATCATGTGTGCATTCGTCGCTAGGCCGCCGCTTTATGTCATCGATGAACCCTTTTTGGGATTGGACCCGCTTGGCATCCGGTCGCTGCTGGATTTCATGTTGGAGATGAAGCAAGGCGGCGCGTCGATCCTGTTAAGCTCGCATATTCTGTCGACGATCGAAAATTACTGCGATCGCTTTATCGTCCTGCATCGGGGGAAGGTGCTAGCCCAAGGAACGTTGGCTGATATCGGGGAGCGGGCCCAAGCGTCGGGAGTTTCGCTGGAGCAGATTTTCTACGCCTTAGTGAAGGACGGCGAATAACGATGGAGCTTCGAACGCTGCGGAGTCGGCGAAAAGCGGCCTTCTGGGGCAAAGTGCTCCCGTTTTTGCCCTATGTGTTTCAGAGCGGCGTCGCCGTGCTGTTGCTCCTGCTCATGATTGCCTTTTCGGCTTGGTATACGGCGTTTCTTCAGCAGATACCGCCCGGCTTGCCGATTCGTTGGATTTTGCTCGCGCTATGGGGCCCCCTGACCGTGTACGCTGGGTTTCGAACCTACGCGCAGCCGGCGGATGTCATTTTCCTGCTGCCGCAAGAGACCAAAATCTCTGCGTATTTAGCTCCGGCTTTTCGGAACGGACTGATTTATAAGCTGATTGGACTCTATATCGTGGTGTTGCTGGCTTGGCCGCTATATCAGCGAAGCGGCGGGATCATCCACCCCTTGTGGCTGATGATGCTCGCATTGCTGCTCCTCAAGGCATTAAGCTCCTATGGGGCTTGGCAGGAACTGCGAATTGCGGGGGCACGGGCCAGAGCCGGGTATCGCTTCCTCCGATGGTGCTTTATCCTGTTGATGACCGCAGCCTGGATCTGGCAGCCGGCTTGGAAAAGCGCCTTGTTTATGGTGTTGGTCGGACTCAATTACGCTTTAGTTTTACGGTTTCCGATGAAACATAAGATCCCCTGGGACAACCTCATTGCCGCTGAACGCTCGGCGGCTGCCCGGGTGATGCTGGTGCTTGGTTGGTTCGTGGACGTGCCGGCAGAAGGCCAGAAAGTGATCCGCCGCCGCTGGTTGTCCGGCATCGGAAACGGGATCCCCTGGAAGCCAGCAGAGGCCTATCGGTATCTGCTGGTCAAGACGTTCGTTCGCAGCGAGCTGCTCGGCATCGTGCTACGCCTGACGCTGCTCGGCATGGTGCTCGCCGGTTGGAACGACAAGTCCTGGTTGGGGCCGGCACTCTATTTGCTATTTGTGTTCCTGGCAGGTACGCAGCTGGCTTCCTTACGCCAGGAACATCGCGATTCGCCGGCCGCCTCCTTCTACCCGCTGCCCGTCGGCGCCAGGAAGACGGCTGCGCTGCGCCTTAGCTCGCGCCTACTGCTTGCGGTAACCGTGCTGCTGTGGCTGCCGATGGCGGTAATTCCGGGCGGGGATGCCATCTTGACGTTTGGCTCCTTGGCCGCAGGCCTCTTGCTGGCATTTGGCATGCGTTCCGCCTGGACGCGGAAATGGCGTGACGAGAATGATGACGAATAACAAAACGGACCGATTCCCGACAAGGGAAACGGTCCGTTTTGGATTGAAGACGTTTAATTTATTTTCTTATAACAGGATGGAACGGCTAACGATAACCAACAGGATAAAGAGAACCAGGATCACGCCCGTGCTCGTGAACAGGCCGCCGTAGCCGCCTCTTGTATCTTCAACTCCGCTCATTTTCATTCCCCTTTCCCATTCAGGCGTAGTGTGATCGTACACCGTATAGTATGAGAAGGGGCGTCCGCGTGCGTGGGCCATCGTGCCTTTTCCCGAAGGGGAAGGCGCCTATTTGCCTTGCAGGTCTTGTACGCCTTGGTATATCAGATCAAACAATTCCTCCAGATTCTCCTCCGAGATGCAGGAGAAGGCAATCCGCAGGTCGGTATCGCCGAGTGCGATCGTACCGATGCCGTACTGTTGGATCAGATGCAGACGGAGCGACTCGGCTGCAACGGTCTTGAGCTTGAGACACATGAAATAGCCGGAATTGAACGGATAGTATTCCCAAACGTCCCCGTACTTGCCGCTGTCCAGCAAGGCTTTAACCTTGTTGGCCCGGCCTTTCATGATCCGGAATTTTTCTTCTTTTTGAACGGCGAATTCCGCTGATTTTAATGCATGCAGCACGAACGTCTGCGAGGGGTGAGCGCCGCTGGATATGGTGGCGCGGATGATCCCCAGCGTTTTTTGTTCCAGTGCGGCCAGCAAAGCCTGATCCTCTGCCGCATAGGTGATAAATCCGACACGGAACCCCCAAACATATTCTTCCTTCGTCGCACCGTCCACCTTAATCGGCAAAATGCGCGGATGCAGGCCGGCCATTTTGCCGAATAATGATTCCTTGAGCGAGTCTTCGAAGAACAAGCCGTAATAGGCATCGTCGGTGACGACGACTACATTAATCCCTTCTTCCGCAGCCGCTTGAATCGCCGCGACGATCTCGCCGCCTTCCTTGGCGCCCGGAGTATAACCGGTCGGATTATTCGGGAAGTTCAAGATGACGACGGCCTTGCCTTTCCCTTTCTGAGCGAGCAGGGCTTCCTGCAACCCGGCGCTATTGAAGGTCATGTCATCCGTGAATAGCGGGAAATTAACGATGTCAGCATGACGACGGATGCCGAAGGTGAGCTCGTAATTCTCCCAGTTTTTGTCCGGATAAATGACGACATCGCCTTCATCGACGAACAGGTCGGCGACGATGCTGAGCCCGTGGGTCAGCGCGTTCGTCACGATCGGTTGGCCGAAGCTCTTACCGGTCAGCGACGGGTTCTCCTGGATCATTTTTTCGCGCCAAACGCTACGTAGCTCGGGTTTACCGGCGGGCGGGGCATAAGGGTACAAATCCTGCGGTTTATAGGCGGACAGCGTGTCCTGAATAGCCGCCAGATGCATCGGACCGCCGTTTTCGATGGCAATGCCGATCGTGGCGTTGTATTTTTTGGCGTGGGCCGAAGCTTCGGCAGATTGGCTCAAAATGCCTTCCTTCGGGAAATAAATTTCCTTGCCCAGCGTCGACAGCATGTCATACACGTGCCTGTTGCCGGATTTGACGCTCTCGTTTAACTGCTCCGCGAGTGGGTTCATCTCATTCATCCTTCCAAATCGGTTTGATATTTTAGGACAGTACCGTCTTAAACTGCCTAACATTATATCATTTCGATCGGGGCGCGTCACGGTGAAATCGCGAGGTTTTCCGCCTAACTTTCATGATGAGCTGGACAGTATTTCTTCATGAGAGCGATCGTCTCCGTATCAAGCTCACCGCCCCGCTGTTCCAGACCGGAGGTAACCGCGGACAACTTCGGTTCCTTCAGGTTTTGTCCGAACTTAAATTTGGCGCTGATCGCTTCCGGTACGATCCGGCATAACGCCACCGCTTTTAGCTCTCCGGCGTAAGTGGGGTCCTGCGGTGTAATCGGCGCATAGCCGCCCTCGGGCTGCAGCTTCTCCATAAACAGAGTGAATGCCTTGGACTTTTCTTCCAGATCATCTACCTTCTCGACCAGGCCGCGCACCATTACGCTTTTGAAATAAGCTGAAGCCGGGCAGGCCTGTTTGGGATCGGTGAAATACGACGGAATGATCGCATACTCCTTGGCCACGGTGAAGCTAACTCGAGGATCGCGGGCGAGGTGCTTCATTTTTTCTCCAGCGAGGCTGCCATGAAAATAGAAAACCTCGCCATCATATACGAAATTTAGCGGCGTGACCCGGCTCCAACCATCCTCGCCCACCGTACCAAGGAACCCGAAGGTCATCTCCTGCAAAAACTCGCGAATTTCGCTTTCTTCCGTCATTCCAAATTCTCTTCTACGCATTGCCGCTTCCCCCTCCGTTTGATTGACTCCCAGCTTACGCCGGAAATTGACAATAAAAAAGAACCAATTTACATTAATTTTAATGGTCCATTTATAAGGGACGAACCTGTACGAAAAAGGGAGGGATGGGGTTGCCGGATTTTACGATCCCGTTGGCGTCGTTTGGCGAGAAATACCGCTACAAATACTTAGCGGTGTACCATGCCCTTCGTGCGGCGATCCTCGACGGCACGCTGCCGGAGGGCACACGCCTGCCGGCAACCCGGGAGCTGGCCGAATTATACGGCCTCTCCCGCGGGAGCGTTTCGCAGGCGTATGACATGCTGCATGCCGACGGCTATGTGCGGACCGCGGTCGGTAGCGGTACGTTTGTCGCTGGCGGCCTGCAGCCGCCGCAAGCAGACGATGGCCCGAAGGCGCCGATCGCGCTGTCCCGCTGGGGGCAGCGCGTGTCAGCCGCGATGGCCATCGGTGGAGATGCAGGCGAAGCGCCGCTCGCCGCAGCGGACGGGCTGGGCGGAGCGCGCACCGCACCGCCGCCGGAAGCCGCCGCCGTCCCGATCTCATACCGGGACGGCGGGCCGTGGGAGGCGCTGTTCCCGGAGGCGGAATGGAACAGCGCCCTCGCCTGGGCGGCGCGCAGCAAGCCCGGCACCGGCTCGGGCGAAGGCGCGGACCCGGCCGGCGAGCCGGAGCTGCGCGCGGCGATCGCCGCGCATTTGCGGCGCAGCCGCGGCATTGCGGCAGAGGCGGAGCACATCTGCCTCTTTAACGGCTCGATGCAGGCGATTACGCTGCTGACCCAACTGCTGCTGGGGGAAGGCGAGCCCGCGGCGCTGGAGAACCCGTGTTACTACGGGATCTCGCGGGCGGTGGCCGCCTGCGGGGGCGTCGTCGTCCCGGCTGCGCTGGACGTAGACGGCATCGTGCCGCGCGACTGGGAGGCGCGGCTTCTGTTCGTCACGCCGGGTCGGCAGTTCCCGACCGGCGCCGTGCTCTCCCACGCCCGGCGGCGCGAGCTGCTGGCGTGGGCCTCGCGGCGGAACGCGGTCATCGTCGAGGACGACTATGACAGCGAGTTCCGCTGGGGCGGCCGCCCGCTGGAGCCGCTCAAGGCGCTGGACCGCGAGGAGCGCGTCGTGTACGTCGGCTCCTTCTCCAAGACGATGTTCGCCGCCCTGCGGGTCGGCTATGCTGTGCTGCCGCGCGCCCTGGTCCGGCCCGTCGCGAGCGCAAAGGCGCTCTACGAGCCGGTGCCGCCGGCGCGGCAGGAGCAACGGGCGCTCGCCCGGTTCATGCGCACGGGCGGCTACGAGCGCCATCTGCGCCGGATGCGGCGCCACTACGGCGCCAAACAGGAGGCGTTCCGCCGCTGCCTGGAACGCGAGCTGGGCGGAGTCTTCCGCCTCCGCCCTGCCGATGCCGGATTGCTGCTGTACGCCGAATGGCGCCGCACACCGGAGGATTACAACGCTTTTCGCGAGGCCGCCGCTGCCCGTGGCGTCCATTTTCGAGATGCTGCCGCCTACCAAATCACGCCAGGAGCGCCTGCGGCCTGCTTTGCTTTTTCCCATTTGGACGATAAGATGCTCATTGAAGGTGTATTTCGAATGAAAGCGGCTTGGGAAGATATTCAAACCCATAGGCTTTAAGGGTATAATAGAGGTGAATAGCTTGTCTTTGATTGAGGTGTAGCGCGAACCTTGCATGGATGAGGCAGAAAAAGGTGCCGTTAGGAATTTTTTTTGGGAGGGAAGGACAATGCTTCACGTTTCACCGTCTTCATTCGAATTGAAGCCGGCATTCGCCAAAATCGTCTGCGAACCCGGGTGGAAATGGCACAAACGGGAGAAGCCGCTGCAGAACTACGACCTGTTCTATGTTTGGAGTGGAGAAGGTACGGTTGTCCTGAACGACCAGCCTATTCCGGTCAGCAAAGGCAGTTGTTTTCTGTTTCGCAAAGGGGATCATACGAGTGCCACGCATAATCCGCAGCGTCCGCTGGTGCTGACGTATATCCATTTCGACGTCCATGAGTCCGTGATGGAAGTCCCAGGCTCTTATCGTGTGCTGGAGGATACGTTGGATTTCGAATACATGCTGTCTCGCTACGTCCGTTTATTCTTAATGAAGGCGTATGCTGCCGAAGAAGAGGCGCAGCTGATTCTCAAGCAGCTGTTGATCCATTTGCTGCGTGAAGAACGCCAGGTGCCGATGGAGAAGAAGGTCAGCAACCAGTTGCATGAAGTCATCCATGAGGTGGCCAATTACGTCTTGCAGCACCCGGGGTTGCCGCACAAGGTGCAGGATTTAGCCGCTCGGGCAGGCTTGTCCCCGCGGTATTTCTCCATCAAGTTTAAGGAAATCATCGGGATGTCGGTACAGTCCTACATTATCAAGTCCAGAATCGACCGGGCACAGCATCTGCTGCTGCATGCCGGCATGAATGTAACCGAGGTTGCCGACGCGTTGGGTTACCGGGACATCTTTTTCTTCAGCCGTCAGTTCAAACAATATACGGGAAAAAGCCCATCGGAAATTCGTTAGTCGGGATATGCCCAACAACCCAACACTTACGAATTCCGTTTCCGTTCACCGCCGAGCTTAAGCTTCGGCGGCTTTTTGCTTAACTGCGTACGTAAAGCTGAACTTTCCTTGACCAAAGTCTAGGAAGCGAACCGGTCCCACGCCTGTGGTTGTTCCGGATCAACTCGGTATAATTCAGGATAGGTGGAAATTTAAGGAGGAAACCTATTTCATGAAACCTACATCCAAAATCGCGTGGTTAGCGGCATCGGCCGTGCTGTTGGCCCTAGCCGCTGGCTGCGGCCCGGCCGAGAAACAAACGCTGCAGCAGCAATGGGAGCAGACGGTGGGAAACACCGTCGATTCGGTGAGTCAATCGCTCAGCGATACTGCGGCATCCGTACAGCAGTCGGTGGCGTTGGCCGCCGGGGAGTGGAAGGACGATCTGACGTTTACGGGACGCTCACACGAGCTTTCGACGACAGGGGAAATCGGCACCACCGGTAAATTGCAGTTGGAGAATGCCGTGGGTCGTCTCGAGATAAAGAAGGGTACTTCCGATCAAATCGTGGTGAGAGCGACCATCCAGGCAGCTGACCTGCCCGCACGCTCGGAAAAGCTGGATCGGTTGTTCGAACAGAGTGAGGTTTCGGTCATCCCTCAGGGGAACGTTGCCCAGGTGCGCGTACACGCCAAGGGTAAATCCGATCAAAACCTGTGGGATTGGGCTCAGAAGGAGCTGCATTTTACCGAATTCCGCATCGATTATGTCGTAGAGGTCCCTGCCGGGATCCAAGAGTTCGAAGTTACGAACAATGTCGGCGAAATCACGGCGAGCGGGCTGACGGGAACGTATCGGCTGACTGGCGATGTCGGGTCAATCAAGGTCGAAGACGCCCGTTTGTCGGGCGAATCCTCGATCACTACGGCAACCGGCAGCTTGAATCTAGGTATTCTCGCGATGGACTCCGGCAGCCGGTTACAGGCTAGAGCCGATGTCGGCAGCATCACAGCGACGCTGGATCCATCAGTAGCCTGCGATCTGGAAACGAGAAGCGAACTTGGGGCAATTCATGGGGTGCCGGAAGGAAGCAGTGAGAGGGGCGGCGGAGGGCCGCTGGTCGCGTTAGAGACATCCATCGGCAGCATCACGGTGCAATAACGGAGAAAAGCCGCCGGGAGAGAAACCGGCGGCTTCAGCAAGCCATTAGCATTTTCCTGCGGGTTTGAAGTGGCCTAGCGCTTCACCCATCCTTACCTTCCGACCGGGCTCGAGACCGGGCAGAGGGGTGAAGGTTCCATTCTGGGTGAGAAGGACGACAGTGGATCCAAATTCAAAGTAAGCAAGATCGTCGCCTTGTTCCCAGCTTTTGGCCGAGGGGTCCGTGTATTGGATGCTGCTGACGTTCATGGCTCCCACTTTGATGAGGGCGATCTCTCCGCAACTGTGGGAAATATAAGTAATCAGGCGTTCATTCCGGCATAAGACCTTCTTCATGTGGCGCATGCCGAAGTCGTTCACGGGGTAGACCCGGCCCTTCACATGCTCGCTTTCCAACTTTTTCCCGGTCACGGGCGCATGAATTCGGTGATAATCAGTAGGACTAAGATAAAGGACAAGGGCATAACCGTGTTTGTACGTTTCTACGCGGGGGGAGCGCGACAGCAGCTCGTCAAGTGTGTAATCCTGTCCTTTGACGTTCAGAATCGTGCCGGTTTGGACCTCGCCCATAAAGGTAATTAGGGCGTCCACCGGACTGATCATCGTCCCTGGCTCCGCGTGCAGCGGGCGCATGCCTGGTTTTAATTTTCGGGTGAAGAACTCATTCAGTGTCCGGTATTCCCGAAGCTCCTTCTCCGCTTCATGGAGCGGAATGCCGTAGGATTTGGCGAAAAAAGGAATCATCGCCCGGCTCAAGCCCGAATGGGAGAACTTGCCCATCCATCGGGATAGCCATTTTCGGGAGGAGAGTTCCGTCATCCATTTCATCCATTTCGCGGCCAAATAGCATCCTCCTAGTCTGTCCGTTAGTGCTGCGTTGGTTTGATGAATTCGTTGCCACTTCCGCTAATCTTGACACAGAACAGGGCCGAAATCAATACAGCGGCCTGTAACCCCGGATGACAAATTTGTACAAATTGATGCTTGATGCCGAGGCTAGGTTGGTGTATGTTAATAACAATCGCATAGGGATACGGGGGCTTGAGCAAATCAGGCTGAGATAGCGGCATATGGCGCCGCGGACCGTTAATCTGATCTGGATAATGCCAGCGTAGAGAATCGATCGTCCGGGATGTCTTGCGTTTTTTACGCACCTCGTGACCTGACCACCGTCTGAGCTTATTCAGGCGGTTTTTTTACGTATGCGATGGGAATTTAAATTGAGGAATCAAGAGGAGAGATGGAAATGTCGGAGGTTATTCAGAAAAAAATGGGCCGCGGTTTGAAGCTAAGCGACTTGTTGGTAACGGTGTTGGTCTCGCTTGTGCTTGGCGTGGTGTACCACTTCTGGAGTTCGGTGTACAATTTGTTCTCGCCCCTGTTCTTCCAGGCGGATGAACTGGTGTACGGGATGTGGTTCCTGGCCGCAACACTGGTATTCCTGCTGATTCGTAAACCGGGGGTAGCGTTGATTGCCGAGATTGCGGCGGCCCATGTGGAGATTCTGTTCGGCAGCGAATGGGGCATTCAGCTCGTTCTATACAGCGTGCTGCAAGGCTTGGGAGCGGAACTGGTATTCGCCGCGTTCCGATACCGGAAGTTCTCCGGCTCCGTCGCAGCGCTGGCCGGAATTGGGGCCGCTGTTGGATCGGTGATTCCGGATTTCTTCTATGGCTACGTGCAGGATTATGAGCCTTGGCTCTTGACTGCCAAATATGCCATGCGCGCGGTCAGCTCTGCGCTGATCTGCGGTTACTTCGCTTACGCCGTGGTAAAAGCCGTAGAAGCGACAGGAGTCACCACCCTGCTGCGGCCGGTTGATCCGAAGGACTACGCGGCGCTGAACGACTGATGCGGAAGGACATGGCGGCCGCAGAGGTGCAGGGGCTGCGGTTGAAGTTCCCCGGTGAAGCCGATTTCGTGTTCAAGGATTTGGATTTCTCGGTTGTGCGCGGAGAACATGTGCTGCTATTGGGCCCCAGCGGATGCGGGAAATCGACGCTGCTTCAGGTCTTGTCCGGCATCATCCCGGACTTGGTGGAAATCCCGATGCGGACGTCCGCGCAGCAGCTCCCGACATCGTGGCGCTTCCTGTTTCAGGACCCCGAGACCCAATTCTGTATGCCTTATGTTGACGAGGAGCTAGCCTTTGCCCTGGAAAACCTCGGCATACCGCAGCCCGAGATGTCCGCGCGGATGGAAGCCGCCTTGGCTGAGGTGGGCCTCGATTTGCCCGAGCTCCACGTGTCGATCGATTCGCTGTCCCAGGGGATGAAACAGCGATTAGCGCTCGCTTCGATCCTGTTGGGCGATCCGGAGGTGCTGCTGCTCGACGAGCCTTCCGCCCTGCTGGACCCGCTGGGGCGCGAGCAAATCTGGCAAGCGATCGCCAAGGTAGCCGAGGGGCGGACCTTAATGATCGTGGAGCATCGGATCGAAGAATTGACGGCGCAAGGACTTGTTGACCGGGTCGTGTTATTCGGACCGGACGGACGGGTACTCGGCGAAGGCGCACCGGAGGTGGTGTTTGACACGTATCGTTCCGCTCTTGTGGAGTTTGGGATTTGGTATCCTGGCGTGTGGGAGGAATACTTGGCCTCGGAAGGCGGCCGTCGCTTGCTTGAGCCGACGGAGAATGTCCGGGAGGCGAATGGGCCCGTCATGGTGGAGTTGAAGGATTTTCGCGGATTTCGGCAAGGACGTCCGGTCATTGAAGTCGGGCAAGCTGCCGTGTATCCCGGCGATTGGATCGCGGTCACGGGACCCAATGGTGCAGGGAAGAGCTCGTTGCTGCTTAGCCTGATCGGTCTGCTTCCGGCAGAGGGCACGTACGTGCTCCAGGGAAAGCGGATGGAGACGGGGAAGCTGCGCCGCCGTTCCCGTAAACGGCAGCTGGAGCGGTCTGCTCGCGAGATCGGATTCGTTTTCCAAAATCCCGAATTCCAGTTCGTCGCGGATCGGGTGGCGGATGAAGTGGCCTTTTCCCTACGGGAAGACGGACTTGGTGTTGAAGCCATCCGCGAACGGGTGGCGGAGTGCTTGAATCGATTTGGCCTAACCGGCTTGGAGGGTCGTCATCCTTATCAGTTGTCGCTGGGCCAGAAACGGCGCCTCAGCGTGGCCGCGGCGGCGGTGCGCGAGCAGCGGCTGCTGTTGCTCGATGAGCCGACCTTCGGCCAGGACGCAGCAAACACGTTCGCCATCCTGCAGTTATGCGAAGAGCTGCGCCGCCGTGGAATAGCCATCCTCATGGTCACGCACGAGGAACGGATCGCCGAACGAGTCGCAACCCAACATTGGGAGGTGCGGGAGGGGCGGATCCTATCGCAGCGGATCACCCCGCGGGCCGCGAACCGTCTGGCGAACGCGGGTACACCGACCGGACCGATTGGACCATCCGAGACTGAGGCGGTGATGGCGAAATGAGGCGGTTCCTAACGCCGAAGCGGCAGACGTGGCTGCACCGGGCGAACCCGGCTGCCAAGCTGGCTTTGATGATCTTGTTGTTTCTGCTAACGTTATTCACCCATCGGCTGGACTTCATCTTTTATCAGGCGATCTTGTTTACGGTGCTGTTATTCCTGTTTAGCGGGTATGAGCTTTGGAAAATCGCCCTGCTTATTCTCCCCTTCGCGTTGATCTTCGCTTCCTCGGCGGCAACGATGATCCTGTTCGGCAAAGGCGAACAGGTTTGGTGGGCATGGGGATTGTTCCGGATCTCCGAGGAAAGCTTCTTCCGAGGGATCCATATCGGGTTCAAAGCGGTGGCATTTGCCGCCGAAGGGCTGCTGTTTGTGTTGACTACGCCGTCGGTTTCCTTGTTTTACGCGCTGATGCAACAGGCGAAACTGCCGCCGAAATATGCGTACAGCTTTATGGCCTCGGTCCGGTTACTCCCCATGGTATGGGAGGAGCTGCTTGTCCGTCGCAATGCGTTGCTGATCCGCGGCGTTCGCAGGCCGCACGGGCTGCCCGGACTCGTCGTCCAAGCCAAGCTTTACGCCGTGCCGCTGTTATCTCAGAGCATTCGCCGGGCGCATCGTGTCGCCGTTGCGATGGAAGCCAAGGCATTCAGCGGAAATCGGCCTCGCACCTATTATTACCGCACTGCTTACTCGCGGTACGATGTGCTGGTGCTCTTGCTCTTGGCCATCGTTGCCGTTGCGGCATATACGCTTGCGGTCGTTTACCCGCCGTTTGGCATCGCGGATGTACGTTACCGTTAATCATCATGCAATGAATCGAAGGGGCTTATTCCCGAGAACCACTCATGACCGGTTCCGAGGTATAAGCCCCTTTGGTATGCTCCAACACCTACTTATTCGGATGAACGTTGAGGTGTAACGTTCCGCTGCTCGGGCTGCCCGAGCAAATAACGAGCGTAGGCCATGGGTTGGCGATAGGAATCTTTCCAAATCTCGGGCAGTCCGGCTTTGCGAAAGCCGTAACGCTGATCACGCCCGTTGCATTCGATAAAGTAAGGACGCCCGCTTTCGGTTAGACCGATGTCTAGCCCCAGGTCGGCGAGGAGCGGCAGTCGGCCGCCCAGGTGGTGCGAGATCGCCAAGGCCAGGTTCTCAACGTGAGCCAATGCCGAAGGAACGCTCCCCTCCGGGAGAGCCTTGGCTAGCAGTTCTTCGGCGGGCAGGGCCTCTCCGCCTTTGGCGATGTTGCAAACGAAGCTCCCTGCGGCGGCGACTTTGGCGAAACGTCCCGTGACACCCCAGTCGCCTCCGCTCCCTCGCTGTACGGTGATCCGCAGATCGATGGGGCGCCCTTCGTACTCCGCCAGCGGAATACGCTCCTGCACCAGATAAGGCGTGCGCCGGAGCATACGCCGAGTCCATGCCGGCAGTTCCCTTTGGTGGAGCCGTACCGTGTTCCATCTCCTCTTGCCTATAGGCGAAGCGTAAGTAAGTTCCCAACCGGTCGACCGTGCGTACTGCAATCGCATGACGCCGTGACCGACGGAGCCGCGGATCGGCTTTAAGATGAGATCAGGATGCCGAGACATCATCCTCCGCAAGTTTTCGGAGGTCAGCGGCATCGCCGCCGGAAGGTACGCCCGCAGATGGGGAGCATTCCAGAGCAGGCGGTGGATGAAGTCTTTTCCGTAACGATTGTTCACGTTAAAGACCGTGATCCCCCGGTCCTTTAGGGATTGGAGTTTTTTGTGAGCCGCGAGTCTGGGATAGAGCGCTCGATTATGGATCACCGACGGCAAAGGCAGCTCTTGTTCTACATATTCGATACCGTTGTATACATACGCGACACAGCGATCCCCTGCCGAATCGATGCCCCCAAGACGCAAGAAAATGGGGATTAATCCGTATTCCCGCGCGGTTTCTTCATACCCTGCGATCCACTCTTGGCCGGTTCTGTGCGTTGGGATCCCTCGGTACATGCTGGAGTTCAGCAAGATTCCGACAGTGTCCTGACTCAAGTGGGTGTCCTCCTTCCCGTGCTTCTTCCTCCAATGTATGTTGTCCCGGGTAAAAAGAGTGGACGACTGTGCTGCGACAGCCGCCTGTTTTCGGGCGATCACCGGGAGAGGCGCGTCTGTGGCAAATTGGGCTCTTCTTCCGTAAAGGTGTCACATTTGCCGGATCGGTTTCGTATATTTAGGGTAATGAAATTAGCGTAACGGGAAGAAGGGAGACTTCACATGGATCGGGAAAAAGTCGCGGTCATCGCACCCGGCGCCCTTGCAGCAACTTCAGGAAAACACCGGCCGGTGGAGAGGGTGCTTGAGCGGATGATTCCTCATGCGGCGGAGCAGTTGCACATTCGCATCTTCGGCATCGCGGACGGACATTTGCCGTCCCAAGGCTGGATCGGCAGCGTCCCCTTTTACCGTCTGCCGGGGGGGCGGAACTACCTGGAGTCGCTGCTGCGGCATCTGCGCAAGTGGCGTCCGGACACGGTGGACGTACACGGCCGGCCGATGCTAGCCTGCCAGTTGAAGGGGCGGCTTCCGCTTTCTCGCGTATTGTTGACCATGCCCTCCGCTCCGGTCTTCTCCCCCTCCTGTCACCCCAAAGCGTGCACCCCACATGTCCTGGAAAGCGTGGACGGCCTGATCGTCAACAGCGAACGAGCCAAGGTGGAGCTACTAACGCATTTCCCCTCTCTGCTCACCCCGGTTTGGGTAAATCTGCCGGGGGCCAACTTGGAGGATCACGTACCGCGCTGGACGCCGGACGGGGAACGGCAACGCCGGCATCGGCTGGCGGAGCTGGGGTGGTCGGACCGGAAGATCATCCTGTTGGCCGGTTGCTTGCCATCGATTGGCGAAGAGAACCGAATTGTCTCGGCGCTCTCCGACGTTTTGAATCGTATGCCGGAGGCCATGCTGATGTTTCTTGCTTCCGACGTCCCCAGTTCGCCGCGAGCCATTCATGAGCTTGCCGCATATTTCCCGGAACGGATCGTTCGTCTACCGGCCGCCCCAACCTGCACGCTAGCGGATGGATATCTCTTGGGGGATTGTCTGGTTCTGTTGCCTGGCGATGAAACGACGTCGATGTTAACCCGTCTTGAGGCGATGGCCGCAGGCGTTCCGACGCTGGATGCCAGCGACTCCCCGGTGGTCGAGTTTGCGGCTGACGGCCTCCTTGCAGGAGGGCCAGATGCGAGTTTAATGGACCGGATCGTTCTGCTGCTGCAAGATGAGGAGGTTAGCCAAGTTTTGGGCCGCGCCGGCCGAGAGATCGTTCGCCGCCATTACCGCTGGGAGCACGTTGCGGACCGTTGGGTGAACATCGTTCGCGCCGGGAATGCTGAGGCTAAGACTCCAACCGCAAGCCGTCGCAGCATAAAGAACTGAACCGGGTCGGTTCACCGACTACGTATCTTCCCCATCGTAGAAACCGGAGGGTAACATAGGATCCGTCCGCAAGGCGGTATTGTATATGAAGAACCGAATACAATCGGGCCATTTCGGTAATTTCATCCGAATGGATCTGAATTTTCATATCTATTCGCCGCTCAGGGGGCATAACGGGAGAAGGTGTAGGATTAACCGAATAGAATTCGGATTTTTGGCCGTAGGCACCGTTCTGTATGCGAAAAATCGAATACCATGGGCGAATGCCCGGTTTTTGCGATGCAGATAAGATGGTGCAAATTGGTGTTACAACTCGTACTGTACGAATAGCCAACTAACTAAAGACCCGGTAAAGCGGGTCTTTTTTGTTTTA
>NZ_JADCNN020000008.1:0-201405 GCF_014947195.2 Paenibacillus rhizolycopersici
ATGGGGGGCGGGCTTTTTTTACACAAAGTGTTGCATAACCTGCAGTATTTTGGTGCGCCAATGGGTTGATAGGGTGAAATGCTGCAATTTCTACAACATTCTAGCTCATTTGTGGTAGGTCGGAGATCAAAATGATGCATTTTCTGCAACAAATCAGTATAACGTCGGCCGACATCGCGTCAAATGTTGCACTTTCTGCAACAAATCGGCCAGTGAATGGAGAATTGGGGCGGAAATGTTGCAACTCATACAACATTTGTTCCGCCATCCGCGCCCAGAATGGTTAATTTTGCCCCTCTCGGTTCACCCTAACGGGGTAGCTAGCAGTACCCATCTACCCCCAATAACCAACATGGAGTGAACTAGATATGACAAACGACCAAACGGCGCATCAGGAAGCCGTGGAGACCGTCCGGAAATTGATCAAAGGCATCGAGATCGCCATGCTGACGACCGTCACGCAGGAAGGGCTGGTGTCGCGACCGATGAAAACCCAGGAGGTCGAATTCGACGGCGACCTCTGGTTCCTGACGAAAGAGGAGACGGATAAATACACCCAACTCAAGCAGCACCCCAAGGTCAACGTATCGTATGTCGGGGACTCCTACGTTTCGGTACGCGGAACTGCCGAGGTGCTTAACGACCGGGCGAAGATCGACCAGTTCTGGAATGCGGCCTACGCCAAATTCCTGCACACCACCAGCGATGACCCCAGTCTAGTCCTGATCAAAGTGAAGGCCGAGGCAGCGGAATACTGGGAAACGGGCAATCTCGTCAAAATGGTCAAGCGTATGTTCTCCCAGCTGACCGGTAAAGAAACGGAAGCCGAATTGAACAAGACGGTGAAGTTGTAGTACCTCGCAAAAAGGAGCAGCAGGATCTTTTATCCCGCTGCTCTTTTTTTCATCCTATTCGTTGCGAAGTGGCAGCTTCCGGAAGGCTGTTCGCTTCATCAGCCATTTCTCCAGGTAATACACGGCGATGACCATTTCCGCGATGATTCCCAAGCATTAGGCGATTACTCCAAATACTACCTGACCCGATCCGACCGATCCGATGCCGTGCCCTTCGCCTCGTACTCCGCCACGGGGTTTCCCGGAACGGTCCAAGCCTCGCGGGATCCTCCTTCGTCGCCGTCAGGCCATTGAGGTCTTTCGCCGCTCTCCCGATCCAAATCGCCGTCCGCATCCATTCGGCCCCTCTCCCGGTCACCGAAGTCACCCGCGTGTGCCGTCATGGATTCCAAACCCAATACGTTACTGATGCTCTGCACATGCCCGAAGAAGTTTGTGGCGTACATTTGATAAACCCCAAATACCAGAAGGAGTGCGACAGTCACCTTGGCGAAGTTCTTTATCTGGACCAAGGATACGCTGCGAACCTTTAATGAACCTTAAAAACAGGAAGGGTGTTCAAATAAAACAGGGCCCATCTCAGATGAGACGGGTCCTGTTCCTATGGTTCGTTATTTCACCGGAATCACGATCTTCTGTCCGATCCGGATCAGATGCGGGTTGGACAGTTTGTTGTATTTAGCCAGAGCCTGCCACGTTGTGCCGTGCTCCAGCGCGATGTCGTACAGGGTGTCGCCTTTCTTGACGATGTAGACCGTTTCCGTCCCGGCCGAAGGAGCTGGTGCGGGAACGGGCGTCGGCTTCGTCGGAGCAGGAGCAGGAGCAGGAGCCGGAGCCGGCGACGGTTCAGGTGTTGGAGCTGGCGCAGGCGTCGGTGTCGGTGCCGGGTTGGCCGACTCGGTAGTCGAGCTCAGTTGGAAGGTGGCATAACCGTCCTTCGTGTCGGCCAGGTACTTCAGGTTGCCTGACTTGGAAGCCGTCTCTTTGGCGGCCGGCGAAGTGGCGAACGTGACGTTGGCCTTGCCGAACGGAGCGAGCGACCAGTTGCCGTCCGCGGTCGGGTTGATCGTGCCGTTCTCGCGGATGTAGTCGATGATCACCTGGCGGTTCTCATCCGGCGAGGCTAGAATGATCCGTTTGCCGTCCGGGTTCGCGAATTTGCTGGACGACGCGCGGTAGTTGTTGCTGGCGACAACGAATTTTTGCGCCGGATCGATCGGTTTACCATTATAAGACAGGTTCACGATGCGGCTCGATTTCTCGTTCAACACGCCGCCCTTGGCGTCGTATTTAGCCGGCTTCGTCACGTCGATTTGATACGTCACGCCGTCGATCACGTCGAAGTTGTACGTTGGGAAGTCATAGTTAACCAGTTCTTGAGCTTCCGTCTTGGCCGGATCGATTTGGTTGAACTGCCCGGAAGACCATTCGAGCCATTCCTTCAGCTCAGCGCCGGTCACCAGCACGGCATTCACCGTGTTGGAATACAGGTACAGGTCGGCCACGTTCTTGATGGCGATGTCGCCTGCCGGAATGTCGGTGTAGTAGTTCGCGCCTTGGCGTCCGCCGGCTTTAAACGGGGCTCCAGCCGACAACACGGGCACGCCTTCATATTCTGTGCCCTGCAGATGCTTCTCTACATACCATTTTTGCGCATTGGTCACGATTTGGATCGAGGGATCGTCTTGGATCAAAGCGAACCAGCTATTGATCGGCGCGCTGGTTTTGCCGACCGGTCCACGGACATACTCCAGCGTGTGCTCGTGATCCTCTTGGATTGCATCCCAAATCGTTGGGTCCGCGTCCACCAACGACTTCTTATTCACGGTGTCGAAGATGGGCTTTACGGCCACTTTGGAGTTCTTCACCGACCAGGCATCGCCGGATTTCTCCAGCGTCAGGTCGATGATTCCGAGGTTGTTGCCCCAATACCCCGGTTCGACGGCCGGTACGTCGTTGATCGTGCCTTTGGCCAAGTCGACGCCCGTCTTATCTTCAAAAGAGGCATCCGGGAATACCTTATGCGCGTGGCCGAACAAGATCGCGTCGATGCCTTCTACCTTGCTCAGGTACAGGACCGAGTTCTCCATCAGCGGCGTTTGCGGGATGTCCTCGAAGCCGGAGTGCGGCACCGCGATGATGAGGTCGGCGCCTTCTTTTTTCATCTGAGGCACGAATTTCTTCGCCGTCTCCACGATATCCTTCGTGATCAGCTTCCCTTCGAGATGCGCTTTGTCCCAGGATAGGATTTGCGGCGGTACGAAGCCGATGATTCCGACCTTCAGCTTGTGCTTCGCGCCCGTGCTGTCGGTTACCTCTTTATCGAGGATGAGATAAGGGGTGAAGGCGTTCTTGTCGTTCGATGGATCTTGATCCTTATCGTCCAGATAGATGTTGGCATTGACGTAAGGAAAATTCGAGCCTTTGACGGCGGTCTTGAGGAAGTCGAGGCCATAGTTGAACTCGTGGTTGCCGAAGTTGCCGGCATCATAACCGAGCAAATTCATCGCTTTGTAGACTGGATGGGTCTCGCCCTCCTGCAGCTTGTCCACGGTTGCAACGTAATCGCCCAGCGGGTTGCCCTGAATCAGGTCGCCGTTATCGATGAGCAAGCTGTTCTTCGCTTCCGAGCGAGCTTGTTTGATCAGCGTAGCCGTCTTAGCCAAGCCGTACTCGTCGGTTGGCTTGTCCGCAAAGTAATCATAGTTAACAATGTTCACGTGCAGATCGGTGGTCTCCAGGATGCGAAGCTCGACGGTCGCCGCTCCGGTACTGTCCGCTGCAGATGCCGAGAACGGCAGGGCTGCCAAACTAGCTGCCAACAGGGATGAGATCAGGATGAATTTCAGACTGCGAGGTTTGTTCAATTTCATTCCTCCTTCGAATTTGGGTACTCCCTGACATGGGTCATACGAAGCTTTGTGCCGAAAAATTATTTTAAATTGACTTTAATATTTTATATGAATTGGTAGGGATTGTCATGGGGGAAATTTCTATTTCACGAGAAGGAGAAAGATAACAGATTGTGCAGGAGGTACAAGGTGGGGGATCACATCCTTTGCGGCAAGGTGCGGTGCAAGTGTGGAAGGTCATCATGGGCCAGACTGCAAGGGCGAGGCGTCGTTCGCTAGTGCATTTGATATGAAAAATCATACACAATTTCGTTTTGGATGAATGGAATCGGAAATCTATATGAAAAACCGAATAGAATGAGGCGTTTCCGCAGACTTCCGATGAATTCTATATGAAAAGTCGCGTACAATCGGCCATTTCCGGTATTTCTATCCAATTGGATATGAAAAATCGAATAGATTACCGTTGAAAGCCCGGAAATAGGAAAGGCGACCGGAGGCTAATGTCCGATCGCCTTCATTTTAGGATTCTTCAGCGGTTTGTGCTGCCGTCTCTTCCGTTTTTTTCGATCCGGCCGCTCCTTTTCGGTTGGGCATGAAGATCGTGACCGCCAGTATCAAGACGCTTAGTACAGCCATGCACAGGTAGGCGTCGTTCGTGCCAAGGATCGATGACATCTCCTTCAGTTGGGCCTTGGAAAGTGCCCGGCCCGATTCCATCAAATCGGCGGCGTGGAATTTGGTTCTCGCCGTATAGATCGTGACGACCAGCGCCGTTCCGATCGCCCCCGCCACTTGCCGGACCGTGTTCGTCACGGCGGAACCGTGCGTGTTCATGTGCTTCGGTAGGGCGTTTAATCCAGCGGTGTTGAGCGGCATCGTGAGGAAGCTCAACCCGATGCGCAAGACGATTGTTCGCACGACCAAATAAGAATAGGTCGTCGTTTCGGTTAAATGCGTCACTCCCCAGATGGCGGGAATCGTGAAGAGCAAACCGATGATGGCGATAGGCTTGACCCCGAACTTATCCAATAAGCGTCCGGAAACCGGAGACAATAACGCGTTGATCAAGGCCCCTGGCAGGAGAAGCAAACCGGTTTCCAGCACCGAAAATCCCCGGCTGGCCTGCAAGTAAATCGGCAGCAAGATCATATCTGCATACATGACCATCATAATCATTACGCTGATGATCGTCGTGACCGTATACATCTTGTCCTGGAACACTCTCAAGTTCATAAGCGGGGTGGAATCCTTCAACTGTCGCTGGCAGAACAGGAACAGAAAAATACCACCGACGAGGAGACAAGCCAGCACTTCGGCACTCCCCCAGCCTTTATTGCCCGCGTTGCTGAAGCCAAACAGAATACCGCCAAAGCCTATGGTCGAATAGACAATGCTGACAAGATCGAGCTTCGGTTTCGAGGTCTCCGAGACATTCACCAAATATTTCAGGGCCAACGGAATGACGAGGGCGACCAGCGGCACCATCCCGATGAAAATCCAGCGCCATGATAGATGCTCGATGACGAAGCCGGCTAAGGTTGGCCCGATCGCTGGAGCGACGATCATGGCGAGGCCGATGAGCCCCATGGCCGCTCCGCGTCCTTCTTTGGGGAACACCACCAATACAACCATCATCAAGAGGGGCATGATAATGCCGGCACCTGCGGCTTGGATCAGCCGTCCTGTTAAGAGAAACGGAAAGCTTGGCGCGATGGCGTTGATGAATGTTCCGACCAGTAGTAGGAGCATGGAGCAGATAAACAACTGGCGGGTCGTAAACCGTTGCATGAGGAATGCCGTGACCGGCACCAAAATCCCGTTTACAAGCATGAAGCCAGTAATCAGCCACTGAACGGTCGTCGCGGTAATCGCGAATTCCTTCATTAGATCGGGCAACGCGACGTTGAGGATCGTTTGGTTCAGGATCGATAAGAATGAGCCCAATAGCAGGACGGGCATCAGGATTTTTTTATTCACCTGTGGGGTTGAGGGATTCAAGGTCGGGCTCCTTTCAAAAGGTCATTTATTGACGTAACGTCGACTAATTGATACTCTGTCGATAAAACATAGTATCATGCGAGCCGGCAAAAGGCCATTTACACTTTACGGAGAAGTGTAGACTATGCGACAGGGGGACGGAACGATGTCGAATAAGTTGCAGATGATCATCAAAGGAGAGATGAGATGTCGACCAATCCAGAAGAGAAGGTAGATCCTCGGGTCACGCGAACGAAACGCCTGTTTAGGGAGGCGCTGATTGCGTTGCTGCAGGAGAGCGCCGATCCGCATAAAGTCACTGTCCAGAGTTTGGCGAGTCGTGCGGGATTGAACCGGGCTACGTTTTATTTGCATTACCGTGACGTGGAGGATTTGTTGGAGCAGTTAACGAGGGAAGTGCTGGACGAGCTAGCCCGAAGAATGCGTCCGCTCACCGAGAGCGGCCCGTCTAGGGAGCAATCGCCTCTGGTTTCGTTTTTGGAGCAAATTTACGAGAACGCGGCATTATTTCAGGTCCTCATGGAAAATAAGGAGTTCCGCCACCGGTTGTTCGCGATGCTCACCGACATCGTTTCGATTCGAAGGGAGCGGCGGAAGCTGGCAGATCCCGCGAAGCAGGTTCCCATCCAAATCGTTGCCGCCTCATCGCTTGGCATCGTTTCGTGGTGGATCGAAGAAGGCACCCCGTATAGTCCAAGCTACTTGGCCGACCAAATCAACCAGATGTATCGAAGAAAGTGATCGGCTGTAGAAAGCTTGCAAAGAAGACCTTGCCTGATCGCTGCGAAGCGCGGATGAGGTCTTTTTGCTAGAGGAGTTACTTCACATCATTGACACAGGAGTTTACCGAGAGAAGTCGAATGTATCCTTTAGCGGAAGAGTACGTATGGATTGAAGCCCAAAGGAGGAGAGATGGATGTCGGTAGGCATTCTAGCGCATTTGCTCGGGAAGCAGCCCTTTCGGGAACTGGCGGCGAAGGTAGCCGCATATGAGTTTCCGTATGTGCAGTTGGCTTTGTCCAAGGCCATTTCGGATGTGGATTGCTCGTTGGGAAAAATAAGCCCGGGATTGGCCTCCGAGATCGGTGGCGCTTTTGCGGATCGGGGCGTCCGGATTGCCGTACTCGGCTGCTACGCCAGCCTGATCGATTTGGATGACGAGAGTTACCGGCACAACGTGGACCGGTTTAAAGAGCATTTGCTGCATGCGCGGCATTTCGGCGCGCCGATCGTGGCGACGGAGGTGGGCAAGCCGGCGGATCGAAGCCGCCTGTCGGAGTATGAGGAGCGCCTCAACCGCGCGTTGGAGGAGCTTGTAGAAGAAGCGGAGCGCTGGGGCGTGACCATTGGTCTCGAAGCCGCCCAAGGTCATCTCATCGATTCGCCGGAGACGATGGCGCAAACCCTGGAACGCTTCCCGTCCTCCTGCGTTGGCGTCGTCATCGATCCTTGCAACTTGATGAATGCCGATACCTTTACCCGCCAGGATGAAGTCATTCAAACGGCCTTCGACCTGCTGGGCCCCCGCATCGTGAGCGCCCACGCCAAGGATTTGCAGCGCAGCCCGAACGGCTTGCTGATCGAAACCGCCGCCGGGCTTGGGGAGTTGAATTACCCGCTGTTTTGGAAGCTGCTGGAGCAACACAAACCGCGTGGATTCGTAACATTGGAAGGCGTGACAGAAGAGCAGTGCGCCGAGGCAGCAAGATTCGTACACGAAGGGAGAGCGCAAGGATGAGGCATACGAAAGAGAGTTTATTCAAGCAACTGGAGGCGTTAGGCCTGGACGGTACGGGAACGGTGCTGGTCCATTCCTCCATGAAAAGCTTAGGCGAAGTGGAGGGCGGAGCGGATACCGTGTTGGATGCTTTTTCGGCGTATATGGAGCAAGGGTTGCTCGTGTTGCCTACCCATACCTGGTCGTACATCAATCACGATCAGCCTCGGTTCGAGGTCGAAAATTCACCGGTGTGTGTGGGCATTCTACCGGAACTCTTCCGTAAAAGGCCAGGGGTCATTCGCTCGTGGCATCCTACTCATTCGGTCGCCGCGTTGGGGCGGGAGGCCGAGGCGTTTACGGCGGAGGATCATCTGTTCGATACGCCTTGTGCCCGAGGTTCTTCGTGGGGGAAGCTGTTGGACCGCAAAGCGACGATTCTGCTGGTGGGGGTTGATTTGAAACGGAATACCTTCATTCATGGCGTCGAGGAATGGGCGGATATCCCGGGTAGAATGACGGACGACCACGAGATGTTATACACGATTACGCCGGATGGCACGGAGATTCCGGTCCCTTCCCGTAGGCATTGCGGGTTGCCTTGGTCGGAACATTTTTGGAAAGTCGAAGAAGTCCTTGAGGTTCGCGGCGCGATGCGTAAGGGCAAACTGGGGGATGCGGTTGTTCGAGTTTGCGATGCGGCCGCCGTGGCGGAAGTGATCACGGAAATGTTAAGGGAGGAGCCGGATTTGTTCTCCGATAACGAGCCGCTGAAGAACCCGGAGCGCTGGATGGGAACGACATCGCATATTGAATAGCAGGAGGAGAATCAGATGAAGACGATCACCGTACAGAAGCTGGTGGACACGTTCCGTTTGGAAGTGCTGGCAGGGGAGGAGCACCTGGGTCGCGAGATCGATCGTCCCCGGGCGCATCGGCCGGGGCTGGAGTTCGTGGGATATTTCGATTTTTTTCCGATGAACCGGGTGCAGGTGCTGGGACGTAAGGAGATCAATTATTTGCTGACGTTAAGCGTGGAGGAACGCAAGCTGCATATCGGGAATATCGTCAAATATCACCCTCCGTGCTTCATTGTGACGTCCGGACAACAAGAGATTCCTTATTTGGAGCTGTACTGCGAGGAGGAGGGCATTCCGCTGCTGCGTACGGAGGAGACCGCGACGGAGTTTATCGCCAAGCTGGACGGTTACCTGGTCAAGGCATTGGCTCCGGAGATTTCGATTCACGGGGTGTGCGTGAACGTATCGGGCATCGGCATCCTGCTTCGCGGCAAGTCCGGGATCGGCAAAAGCGAAACGGCGCATACGCTGATCCGCAGGGGGCACCGTTTTGTCGCGGACGATATCGTGGTGTTGAAGAAATTGAGCCCCACCACGCTGCTCGGAACCCATAACGAGACAACCCGCGAATTCCTGGCATTACGCAGCATCGGGCTGATTAACGTGGTCCGCCAATACGGACGCCGGGCTTTTCAAGATGAGACGCGAATCGTCTTGGATATCGAGCTGGTGCCGTGGCAGGAGAATGCCCTCAACAACGAACTGGAGACGGTGCCGCAGTTCACGGAATACTTAGGCGTCCAAATCCCGCATATCGAAATCCAGCTCCAACCCGGCCGGGACGTCGCCGGCCTGATCGAGGCCGCGGCGAACAACTGGTACTTGAAGCAATTAGGTTACAGCGCGGTAGATGAGTTTATGAAACGGATCGAGGGGGAGATGGGGGTGTAGGGGCCAGGGGCTCCTATGTCTCCATCAATGAGCCCACTTTCTTCCACTTGCGGATTTTGCTGCGGAAGGATTTGAAAGGTGCTACGGTATTGATGTGGACCCATTTCCAAATCGGCCAGTTGGACGGGGTGGAAGCGGCCCACCTTCTGCCCCCCGGCGCAAATAATTCTTCATCGCTGAAGCTCTCAAGCCAGGTCGTCAGCTCATCGACAGCCGCTATAAACAACGCCTTGAGTTGGGATAAGGTTTGGTCCCGATACTGGTCATAGAAACTTTGATATAAACCACCTAATTGGTTCCACTTATATCCGGACGCGGGAGTAACGACTTCTTTGCCTTCCAGTTCGTTGCGATCCCACCCGCGAATGAGGTTGATCCAGCCCAGCTGATAGGCAATCATCTCCTGTGGCGTATGGTCCACTTCCTCCAACCGCAAGGCTTTATCCGTTTCGGGGATTCCCTCGAATTCCGCGATAAAAAGCTGAGCGGTTTTTTGGATTTCAGAGATTAGAGCTTGTTTACTGGCGTATGCTGGCATGGGTAGGTTCCTCCATGTGCGATTTTTATACCTATTATAACTCTCAGCGATATGTTAAGGCTCCCTATTTACAAACCAACGGTCGGTATTTATAATGAAAATACATAAAATTTAAAGAATTGCCTGGAGGGTTGGTTTTGAAACAGGAGGAGCGCAGACAACGGACTTTAAGACGGCTGATCGATGCAACGAAAGAATTGATTCAGGAGAAGGGATGTCACTCAATTACGATGCAGGACATCATGGGCAGATCCGGCCTGTCTAAAGGCGCGATTTTTCATTATGTCAACAGCAAGGATGAACTCTTTGTGTTCCTTCTGCAAGAAGGGCTTGAAGAAACCAACCGACGCTTCATGAATGAGATCGAGGAAGGCCGACGGAATTTTGATGATCCGATGCAGAAAATCAAGGACAGCATTGTCGAATACGAAAATCCGCAGAACGTGACCAACAAAGTGCTCGTGTACTTGTTCGGCAAAGAGGAGGATCCGGCGGTTGCGGAGGCCTTGAAGCAGTATTACGACCGGTCCGTTTTCTTATCTCAACTCTGGATTGAAACAGGTCAGCAGCACGGCGTCATTCCCAAAACGGTTGAGGCGGACAAAACGGCGGAATTGTTCACCTTAATGACACTCGGCTTCCGAATTCGCGCAAGAATTCCGAATGTGCAGGCGATAGTTAAAGCGCAGGACTTAACTTCGCTGATGACGGACATTTTGAACCCCGGCAAAAAACGGGGCGAGAAAGGATGAGTGGACGTGAGATTATGGTTAACTTTACATTTAATCGGTGTCTTACTGATGGTTGGAAATATCGTAACGGCGGCGTTTTGGAAAATACGGGCCGACATGACCCGAAATCCAATAATTATGCACGATGCAGCTAAGAATGTGATGATCGCGGACTATGTTTTTACGATCCCCGGGCTCGCCCTGATCGTCCTTTCCGGCGGTAGGATGACGGGGAGTTTGGGCTACTCTTTGGCGGGTCTGAATTGGCTGACCTTCTCCTTGGGCTTGTTTGCCGTGACCGGACTAATCTGGTTGTTCATCCTCATTCCCATGCAGCGCAAAATGATCGGTCTGAGCGCCGATGGCATCGAGAGTGGCACCGTCACAGCGGAATATCATAAGGCTTCTCGGAACTGGGCGGTATACGGTACGATTGCCACTTTGCTGCCGCTCGGGATTCTTTACCTGATGATCACCAAAGGTTTCTAATGCCACGGTAGACACAAATTTGAAAATAACGGAGGTCTGCTCATGGAACCCCTGATTACCCTTATCGTTGTTACGCTGGTGATCCTTGCCCTGGGAGCTGCGGGAGTCAAACGACTGCGCACTTGGCCCGTTGCCCTTCGGGGCGGGGTTGCAGCAATGTTTGTGTTGACCGGTACGGTGCATTTCGTTTGGATGCGGGAGGAGCTTATAAGCATGGTGCCGCCGATCTTGCCATACCCTGCTTTCATTGTTTCGCTTACAGGTGTGTTGGAATTGGCCGGAGCAATTGGCTTGCTGTGGCGTCCGACGGTCATCTGGGCGGCGGGAGGACTTTCGCTTCTCCTCCTCTGTATGTTCCCGGCAAATGTGTATTACGCCCTTTCCGGTCTTGCGACGGACGCTCACCAAGCTTTGCTTCCCCGCACGTTAATGCAAATTGTCTTTTTGTCGGCGACTCTGGCGATTATGGTTTATTACTTGTGGCGTCGAAACGTAAGACGAATTCAGGCGGGATTTGACGAATCTTCCATTTCGTAATAACTTGGGAGTAGGAAGAATGTACCAAGGGCCAAAGCATGGCCACACCAAGAGACGACAAGAGGCGGGCCCCGATCAAGGGGGTGGACCGCCTCTTTTTTGCGCCGTTTGCGCGGGGCTCAAACGCTATTACACCAAGGATAGGAGTATAGACATGAATGAAGAGCTGATCCAAATGCTGCTCGCTTTTCGGGAGGAGCGGAACTGGGGGCAATTCCATAACCCGAAGGATTTGGCGATTTCGCTAAGCCTGGAGGCGTCCGAACTGCTGGAGAATTTTCAATGGAAATCATCCGAAGACGCGGTATCGCAGAAGAGACAAGACATCGCCGACGAACTGGCGGATGTGCTGATCTATTCGGTGTATTTGGCCGATGCGCTGGACTTCAACATCGAAGACATCATTCGGGACAAAATGCAGCGGAACGGCGCCAAGTATCCGGTGGACAAGTCTTTTGGCAAGATGACGAAATATAACGAGTTATAGGAGTGCGGCAGCATGATTAACATTGAGAAAGTTGAAAGCCATCTTTTGGTCGAGCCAGGTACAGGAAGCTCCTTTTACATCGAATTTTGAATTCAACCGGGTCTTCCGATGCTCATGTAGGCTCTACCTAAGCTTTATCCAAACACGAAAATCTGACTTTTTGAATAACACAAGATTGGTATAGATAATTTATTGGATACTGTGATTTGCAGATTTCGTTTGACCTGCAACATTGTCAATCCGCATTATTAAAGTAGAGCGAATGAAATATCATAGCTGAGTACGAACGCGTGTTTTTTGACGCTCTTTAATTCTAACTTTTTGTTGTAGTTTGTTGTATAACTGAATATCTTGATCACCCTCAAATGAGAAGGTAATGACAAGAGCGTACGTTTGAGGGAGTTCTTGTTGAGCGTATTTGAATCTTTCCTTTCCTGTAACTAGGATGTAGATGTAAGAATCGCCGTTTTCATCGAGCAAGTCTTTGCCTCCAGATTTACCTTTACTCCAAATACGTTGCTGCAGAGTTGAACTGTCGACCTCTGGTACTCCGGGTGAAAAATCTGCCTTATATGCATCAGGTAAGGGCTCATCTTCGCTGTTATCGCCAGATTCCTTTTTGGCTTTATATGCAGCAAGCTTTTCTTCGTCTATTTTTCGGTAAACTTCAAACCAAACATTATTTGCTAGATAGTCTTTACGACTTAAACGAGTTACGGGATTAAAGGCTAGACTTATAGAAATTTTTTTACTGCTTTTTACACTAAGAAACTCTGAAGGAACTGGGATCTTATAAAGATGAAATGACCGTAAGTCCAGAGCATCTTCTGAAAATAAAGTAACATGATCTACAGATGAATATAGCCAAGAATCATGAGGTTTCCCATATCCCAACAATCTATGTTTTCTCTCCTGTTTTGGATTGGTTTTTCCAGTATAATGCATATCCGTAGATTTCTCTGCCCATTCGACCATTTCTGTAGACAATGAAGCGGAGTTAACAAGTACTGCCCTAATTAAATTGGCAGATGGCTTCTCTCCTGTTTGCTCTTCTAGGGATCTTTCTATCCTTGCCGCCAGATTTGTCACACGAGGAGCAGCGAAGCTTGTACCAGAATAACCTCTAAATAACTTATCTAGATTATGGTTTAGGGTAGGTTCCAAAAGAACCCTATCATTAATTACCCATCTGTTGTTTCCACGGAATATCTGATGTACTGCAAAATTCCCACCATAGTCAACCAACTCGGGCTTAATTGCTTTGTTCAAACCTTTACCAATACGAGTAAAAACAGAAGGAGAGTGCTTTGGGCCTGCAGATAGTCTTAAACCTTTATTTTTAACTAACTCCGGCTCATCAAAGCGGCTTATAGAACCAACTGTAACACACAAAGAAGCAGTAGCTGGATCAATTAATTTATGTTCATAATCAAACAACTGGTCTCTAGATTTACCATGAAGCTCCTCCCTTGTTTCAAAATCATGAAGAAGAGGATTGTTAACGTTTCCAGCACTGATAATTATTACAATATCAAGTTCTCTGGTAAGCTGATCTAGAGCTTCAGCCCAAGGCATTTGACGTCCGGAATTATAAACCATATCTATGTTACCAGCAGACAGGTTAAACACCCTACAACCATATTCTCTATGGAAATATTGGATTGCTTCGATTACAATTTTTTCTGGTCGCTTTTCAGGATTAAATGAGGGCCATCCTTGGTTATCATGCATTATTTTGGCATTACAAATTCGTACTGACGGAGAAAATTGCTTAGTGCTTATCGAAGTAAAGAAGTCCCCATAGGCAACGATACCCGCGACCCCAGAGCCGTGTCCATTATAGTCAGAGGTAGATCCTTCGGTAAGATCAAAATCTTCCTCAGCCACAATTACATTGTGTAGAAGAGGATGCCCAGAAAAAACGCCCGAATCCAATATAGTTGCTAAGGGAGCACTATCATCAAGAGTATTGTCAACATTATATTCAAATTCGGTAGCAAATATTTCAGATGGTTCTTCAAATACAGTGCCTAAAGGAAAATCTACTAAAGCAACTAGATCGTAGTTTAAGAGTGCTTCAAAGCTAAACTGGTTGACTTTAATTCGACCAAGAAGTAAGCTAGGAGTCTCAAATAAATCACCTAATAGAGAACTCCCGGTCGTGCCTAAGATATTACTAATATTTTTTTCAATAATAGAAATTTGGCTACGGTCTCCGTTAAACCAGATATCAATATCGACAATAAAAAATCCTTCAGGTAACGGTTCACCTGCAGCAAGCTTTTTCTTTAATCTTGGTCCAATTCGATCTTCACGTTGAACTGGTCTTATTTGTTCGATGCAGGAAAAAATATCACGACGTCTTGCATATGTCAGGACCCCAGTCATCTTTGAATCAAGTTCCCATAGTACTCTTTCATTATTAAATCTAATGATAGACTCCTCATCTGGAAACTGAACAAGGATTCTCGAAAAGTTCTCCCTTGTCTCGGAAACTTCTTCTATAAGTGATAAATCAAAGGCCATAATCATTTGATTTAAAAGATCTTGGGACATTGTGTTATTTGTAATACTAAGGACTATTAATTTATTTGGCTCAATCCCTATATTTAATCTTTGTTCGTGAATATATTTACTAGAATCTTGAATCTCACGAGCCAATTTGTTTCCGTGGGCTTGTCTATCACGTATAGGAGGCTTTGGAGCATTTGGGTTAGCTCTAAACTTATAAGGTCTTACTCTTTCTTCCCTTGAAATTTCAATATGATCTAATTTTTGAATTCCAAACATACCTAAGCCTCCTAGGATTAATAACTGGTTCTTCTCATTGCTACAAGCATAGCTTGTTTATTAACGGCTTGTTCAATGTCACTTTTAGTGAACATTTTTCGACCATCAAGTATACATTCTTTCATAACGGTTTGGCACATTTTGTTTATGTCGGAGTGAGAAAAATTATCCATTTGCGAAAGATATTGTTCGAAGATATGAGTAGGCCCTTTATAATGCCTCATTAATAGCTCGCAAAGTCGCAACTTCTCTTCGGAAGAGGGCATTTCAAAATTCAGTGTTTCATCAAATCTACGCCATAGGGCATAGTCTAAAGATTTTTCAAAATTTGTGGCTGTAATAATCAAAGACCTTCCTTTGAAACTGTCTAGTTGTTGCAAGAAAGTATTAACAACTCGTTTTATTTCACCATGTTCAGAGTAGTCATTGCGACTACGACCAATAGCATCAAACTCATCGAAAAAAATAACCCAATTATCATTTTTAGCGTAGTCGAATACTTTACGGATATTGCTGGCAGTTTCACCTAGAAAAGATGAAACGACTGCATCAAAACGTACATACAGCATTGGTATTCCAAGTTCTGAGGCTATAGCATGAGCAGATAGAGTTTTTCCACAACCGGGAGGGCCATAAAATAATATTTTTCGACTTGGGTAAACACCATTACTTATGAGTACATCCCAATTCCGGAAGTCACGCAAAATTGATTCCAAAACTTTTAATTTTTCTTTTGGTAAGATCAGATCATTAAAGTATTTATCTGGATATATTACCTCTACTAATGATACATCTTTATCTGGGTCTTTGGGAATAGATGGCTTAGAAATAGTATCTAAGTTTTTTCTGTAAATGGTATTTCCGTCAAACAAAATCATCCTTAATTCTTCAGCTAAAATCCCATGATTTTTTTTTCTTTCATCCTCAATTAGTTCGTTGGCTATGTTAATAAAACCGTTTCTGTCATCATGCTTAAAACTGCTAAACAGTTTTTTTAGTAAGTCCCCTCTCGCCATAAAAACCATTCCTTTCTTTTATGCTTAATAATCTATGGAAAAACGAAATATTATTTTCAAAATATAAATAAATAAGGACGACTCCGGTATAGTTGCCAGGTTGTCGCCCATCATTCACCATCTTTGTAATCGTACCCAAGTGGGTAAAGAATGTAAAGGGATATTCTACGATATAATGAAAGGTTAAATCAAGAGTTTTTTACATTGAGATAATAAAATCCCTGAAGGGATGTTCCTTGAGATAATCCTATAATTTGGAGGTTTAAGAACAAAACTTATTGGGCAATTGGTCGGTTGCTTCTTTCATAACTGGAGCAGAGTCAAAGAAACAGTCCCCTCCTAACCCTAATTCTTAACAAATTCTCAGTTATTCATCCCCATCCCCCAAATCACATCCCGCGTAATCTTCGTAATCAACGCAATCTCCTCTGCACTTCTGCCGCTTACCATTTTCATATGTTCATCAAGTAACTGTTGTTTATCGAGTACCACTTCCGGACGAAATAATTCCCCAGCAGGAATATCCAAAGCAGTAGCAATTTTCTCTAACGTTTCTAATGAGATATTCCGATCTCCTCGTTCTACGCCGCCTATGTAACTGTAGTGAAGCGATGCAGATTCGGCCAGTTGCTCTTGGGTCCAGTTCTTTTGTTTTCTGTAATCACGGATTCGTTTTCCAACGATTTCTGGTAAATTCATGGATTACCACCTCTTCTTTTAGGTTAGGTAAGGTGGTTGGGCAAATACAGATAAGTATACTAGAAATTAATATCATTAAATAGTACTTATACGTACTAATTTTATTGACTACGACTTAAAAAGACTATACAATCAGGATGAAATGGATAAATAAGGATGGATAATTTTGATAGGTTACGATTTGGACGCGGGGGAGGTATTCCCATGAAACCTGCAACCACGGTCAGACAAGAGTTGGAGAGCTATTTAAGGCGAGCGGAGCTTACGCTTCAGCAATTTTCCGAGATTTCCGGCATTAATCCGGGGACGATTAGTGCAATGTTGAGCGGGTATCGGCAAATTTCCATACATAACTTGGATCTCATCACGGAGGGGATGGGGCTGAAGCAGGGTTCCCTTTACGAGATTTACTTAGAAGAATGTTTGCGTGGTGTGCCGATGCATTGGAGGCGGTTAGGGCCGTTTATCCGGCGGTGCGCGGAGTTGGACAAGCTGGAATGCCTGGAGCGGCTGGTGCAGGCGGTAGCGGATCGGTTATCGTATATGCCGCTGTTGTATGAGACGGCGGAGCAGTTTTTTCGAGAAGGGAAAAGGGCGGCAGCCGTCCTGCTATACCAATGCGTTGCCGAATGTGAGAAGTACCAGCATTCTGAGCGATTGGCATTGAGCCGGTATCGCTTATTTACGATTCATCTCGGGGAGGATCAAGAGGAGAATTTACGCGCTGCCGTCTTGTTCGAAGACTATGTGGACCGATTGGATGAGGGGATTCAATTGGATGCGGTGAAGGACTTGGCGGATGTGTACGCTTCTTTGCATCAGTGGGATCGGGTTCAGTCCCTGGCGAAGAAGCTGGAGCAGAAAGCAGCGATTCAATACCACCATCGGGTAAATCGAAAATGGAAGAGGGCGATGGATGAAGGGGCGTCTCGGCCGGAGCTTTTTTATCTTCTGTACTCGTATTTGTTGAAGGCGAATGTGTGCGATGCCAGGCAAGAGTACGCACGAGCTTTGGAGTATGTTGCTTTGTATCGCGGTGGTGCTCTACACGGAACTGGGGTAGAAAGCGAAGATGAGCGGCGGGTCGTTGAGCAGTTTCAGGAATGGGGTCAGGCCAATGCGTATTTATACCGCTTGATGTCTGGCGAGGTTCAGGTACTGGGGGATTATGCTGAGTATGTCGCGGCGAATACACAGGAGATTGTTCCGGCGATGTACCGGATTTTGCTGGCGGCCAACCGATTTGAGTTGAATGTGGATCATTTGTTGGATCGGTTCCGGGCACATCTGACGTATAAAGAACGGTCATGCCGTTTCGGCCAATACAACGCACAAATTGTGGCGGATCAGTATGTACGGTACTTGTCGGAACTGGCGCATTACTATTTCGCACTTGGCGGTATGAGATGGGGTTCCGGCGGCTTTTTGAAGGAATGGAGCTGGCCTTGAGGTTCAACCATGAATCGATGTTGATTCGTTGTGCACGGTTGTTTGAGAAGTACCGGCATGAGGCTTCCGGGGAGGTTCAAGAGCAATACAAATATCTATTCTGTGAGGTGGAAAAGAGTTATGAGAAGAAGAGTATTGTCGTGGATCGTATTTAGTGGTTGTATGGCTGTAGTGGTGTTTGGGAACAGTCCTGTCGTGCAGACCTTGATTCATGGGTTGGGGGGCTGAGCGAAGGCGGGAACCGGCATCTTTTATTCTCTGGGAAGGGCCTAGGACAGAAATAAGGAGCCGGACGGCCATCCGACTCCCCGCACAACATTTTGGGTGGGAAACCTCCAAAGTGCTTGGATCAATAACCCGCACCCTTGGCGCTAACCTGGGCGGGTTATTTTCTTTTATGTGGAGCATCAGCTACTCCAACGTAAAATCAAGCTTCATCTGAATTTCCAATCCGCGTTTGAAATACAGCGTGTACTCCCCAGGCTCCCACTTCAAATTTTTGAGTCGCATTTCAAAGGCAGCCAAGTCAGCCGTTTCTCTTTCTTTTTGAACTTGAAGAACTTCTCTGTCCCCGCGTTTGGTTACATATAACTGAGCCTGACGAAGGCTCTCCTTCTTATCCGGGTAGATGGCCATGGCGATAAGCCCGGCGTTATTTACAAAATGATCCGAATGATCGTTGATCCTAGCGAACTCCGGATTAGGGGTGTGTCCGAGCTGAAGATCGTATTTTGTGTTTCTGACGAGCTGAGGGTACAGGTATAGGAATAGAAAAATGGCACTGACGCCTAGCACCATCGTTACCCAAATCAATCTCCGCTTCAAATGTCGTCCTCCTTTCCCTAATTCGCTACGGCTTCCTGGCTAAATACAAATCGAGGGTATCGTGTAATTCAACCTTTCCGTCGTAATGGTTGATGGCCTCAATCATCTCTTGCTCTATACGCACGCGGAGCTCCTTCGGGAAAGCCCGATGGTCCGAATACGTATTTAGGAGGTCCACATAGCTTGGCGCATCAAAAGTTCGGGTCTGATGATATAATTTGAATTTCACGTCGGCGAAACCATATTGTTCGAGGGTATGAACCATTTCTAAGCTTTTCTGTTCGGTATGCGGCGCAGGTTCTTTCGAGGAGGGCGCGTATTTCGCGTAGATGTGCTGCATGGCTTCATACAGGTCGTCTTTCCGGGCCGGGAACGGACGATTCCAGAATAACGAGAGTACCCCTCCGCTTCTCAAGAGTTGATGCACCTTGGGATATCCGATTTCTTGCGGGATCCAGTGGAACGCCGTGGCGGAGTAGATTAAATCGTATTGCTCAGGCTCCAGCCTGACGCTTTCGAAATCACTCTGAATCACGCGGAAATGGGGAAACCCCGAAAACTTCTCCGCAGAAAACTTAGCCAAATCTTCCCCAAGTTCGATGGCGGTAATCTCGCAGCCGGTGTTCAAGAAAGGAAGGGTGGCTTGGCCCGTTCCGATGCCGACTTCAAGGGCTCTCTTACCCTGGTTGAGGTCTGAATACCGAATCACATCCTGAAAAAGCTCCTCCACATACGTGGGGCGCATCTTCTCATAGTTTACGACGTCCTCATTAAACTTCAGACGCAAATCCATGAATAACTTCCCCCTTCACACCTCGTGATTCAATCCAATTTGGAAGAATGATACTCAACCCATTTCTCAATTTCGCTCTTTAAAAAAATATAACTCCGGTTGGGGAGCTCCATGCGAGGCAAAAACGAGTAGGTATCATAAACGTTCCCATTGAAATTTCCCCGCTTCTTCCGGTCCAATTCCAGAATGTCTTGCAACTCACTCCTGGTGATTCCTAGGTAATCGGCTAATTCGCTTTCCGTCAATATCGACTTATCTTCGCTGACTTTCTGTTCCTGTATAGCCGGATCGGGCTTATCTTCTCCTCGCTCGGCCAGCAGATAACATCCACCTAAAATTGCAGCAGATAGGATCAAGCTGCAAATGATATTGCTGTATTTGTGCATCCAATCGCCCCCCCTTTTTTTGTATGTTCGACTATAGAATTCTGCTTATTATAATAATTGCAGCAATGACCCCAGCTAAAATCAGCAGATTTGTGGTTTGTCGCCAAAACCCAGGAACCCCCGTGGAGTGTAGTTTATGTTCATTCGTATCATAGTTAGCTTTAGCGCCGTGCGGATCAGCCGGATGGGAAAAGGGTTTTCCATGATCGTCATTCATGAATAGATCCTCCCTTCGTCATTGAAGTGATTATACCAATGATTTACTTTCTCGACATCGTTATAAGCTATACTATATTCAAACGATATAGGAAACGAGGTGCCGGATGAACGAGGAACGGAAAGACGAGGTCGGGCGGAGGTTTCTGTTAACGCCGGAGATTTCGCGGGAAGAGCTCGGCGGGCTGGAGATTCAGGAGCTGATATTTCTGGTGCATGCCGCCAAGCGATTCAAGGCGGAAGAGGCTTTCCCGGATGTGTATTTGGACGAACGGATCAAGGCCTTTACGGGCGTACTCTACGAAAAAGTGAAGCAGGCCGAAACGCTGGTTCTCGCTTGTGATCAGGCAACCGGATATCCTTACTTGGACGGGGAAGACCGGGTGTGGATGTTCTCGCAGGAGGCGTATGCCGCGAACGCGGAGGATTATTTCCGTCAGCAGCACTTGATGCTGGAGATGAAACCGATCAGCGGGGAGGATGTGCTGAGGACGTTCGGGCAGCTTCATCTTCTGGGATTGCCGAAAATCCTTGTGGACAACGGTCAGTATCACATCGAATTGAACCGGGATGAGATCGTGCCGCCGCCGGATTGGACGGGGACACCGGAGATCAGCATTCCCGTGACCAATCCGGGGCTGCAGCGGGCGATGATCCGTTTCTTCCAGACGTTGCATGCGCCGACGGGTGACCCGGAGGCACGCGGGCGGGAGCTGAACGCGCTGGAGGCGGAAATGCTTGATGAGCTTTTGCTGGCGAAGTATTTGCTGCCCATGCAATTGAAGGAGTCCGATCCTTCGCCCGCGGATGAGCAAGGCATGAAGACGTTGAAGCAAGGGGCCATCCTTCAATTCGGCGTGTTAAGCGCGGAGGACGGTTCGGCTTGGCTGCCGGCGTTTACCGATTGGCCGGAATTCGAGAAAGTTTACGACAAAACGGTCTGGAGCAGCAACATCGCGGCTTACGACGACCTGCTGGCGGTGTCCGAAAACATGGATGGCATCGTCCTCAATAGCCGGGGCATTTCGCTGCGAATCGACGCGAACAACCGGGAGCGGATCGAGGCTTTCCGTCAGGAGCGAGGCATACAGTAGCAGAAGTCCGCGCAGCCAGCAGTTGCCTGTCTTTTTGCATAAATCGCCGGTCTTTGGCACAACCTTCCTGGATGAAGTGATTCGTTCAGAGGAGGCGATCCACCCGATGATGTGGTTATTTGTTCTGATTTGTCTCGTCGTGCTCCTAGCCGTTGGATTGAATTTGTTCCAGAAGCTGTACCCGCCGTTTGGCGGCAAGCCGTCACCCGCAGACCTGAAGCGCTATCGGCAATCTCCAAACTATAAAGGAACGAAATTCGAATATCCCCTGGAGACGAAAATGTTCAAGCCTTCGCCGGGCAGCATGATTACGGCGCTGCGCGAGTATGTGCAGCGGAGACCCCAACTGAAACCGGATCGGCCGTTGCCTCAGGTCAAGTTGGATCGGAAGACGTTCGAAGAGCTCCAGGGGGATACGGTTGTTTGGTTCGGCCATTCCGCCCTTTTCCTACAATTTGGGGGAGTACGGTTCCTGCTGGATCCGATGCTTGGAGCCTCCACCTCGCCGATGGGGGGCGGCAAAAGATTCAACCGCGAGCTGCCCTTCGGCTCTCTGGACGAGCTTCCGCCGATTGATGCCGTGATTCTGTCGCACGATCATTATGATCACTTGGATTACGGCACGATCCGGCAGTTGAAGGACCGGGTAGGTCGCTTCATCGGGCCGCTCGGCATCCGTTGCCATCTGGAACGGTGGGGCGTGGCCCCCGCACAAATCGAGGAATACGACTGGTGGGAAGAGTTGGAGCTCCAGGGCGTCCGGTTGGCGTGCACGCCGGCCCGGCATTTTTCGGGGCGGAGGCTGTTCAAACAAGGCGGCGGCGGCCTATGGTGCTCCTGGGTGATTGCCACGCCGAAGAAGAGGGTCTATTTTAGCGGGGATAGCGGATATGGACCCCATTTCAAGGAAATCGGCGGAAAATACGGCCCGTTCGACCTCACCCTCATGGAATGCGGCCAGTACGATGACCGGTGGTGGGATATCCACATGCGGCCGGAGCAAACGGCGCGAGCTCATCTCGATGTGAGAGGGAATGTGTTGCTTCCGATTCATTGGGGGGCTTTTTCGCTGGCGATGCACAGCTGGTACGATCCGGTCCGTCAGCTGTCCATGGAGGCCAAGCAGCGGGGCATTCCGCTAACCACGCCAAAGCTCGGGGAACCCGTTCGGATCTGGGTATCGGAAGAATATCCGACGGAAGCTTGGTGGAAAACACTAGAATCAGCGCGTAAAGTGGGTGGGTTTCGCGGAGCGCGTCCATCCAGTACAATGAAGTAATTACGTCCTGCAGGGAGATCCGGCCGGGACGACAACCCTAAGGAGGGAGAAGCCGATGAGCCAATCACACGAGAATCCGAATACCGGTTGGAATTTCGATAATACGTATGCCCGCTTGCCGGAGTTCTTCTTCACGAAGCAAGAGACCAAGCCGGTCCGGTCGCCGATGCTAATCGTGCTGAACGACTCGCTCGCGGCGGAGCTCGGCTTGAACCCTGAAGCGCTGCGAAGCGAAGCCAACGTTGCCGTCTTCGCCGGCAACGGGCTGCCGCCCGGGGCGGAGCCGCTGGCCCAGGCTTATGCGGGCCACCAGTTCGGGTATTTCACGATGTTGGGGGACGGCCGGGCCCTGCTGCTCGGCGAGCAGATCGCGCCTCGCGGCGATCGCTTCGACATCCAGCTCAAGGGCTCCGGCCGGACGCCGTATTCGCGCGGCGGCGACGGGCGCGCCGCGCTGGGTCCCATGCTGCGGGAGTACATCATCAGCGAGGCGATGCACGCGCTGGGCATTCCGACGACCCGCAGCTTGGCGGTGGTGACCACCGGGGAGACGGTGGTCCGGGAACAGGGCTTACGCGGGGCGATTCTCACCCGCGTTGCGGCCAGCCACGTGCGCGTCGGCACGTTCCAGTACGCCGCGCAATTCGGCGAGCCGGCGGACGTCCGCACGCTCGCCGACTACGTGATCCAGCGCCATTACCCGCAGCTGGCCGAGCTCGCCGACATCGGCGAGTCCGGGCGCTATTTGGCGCTGTTAAGGGAGGCGACTCAGCGCCAAGCCGCGCTGATCGCTAAGTGGCAGCTTGTCGGTTTCATCCACGGCGTAATGAACACCGACAACATGGCCCTGAGCGGCGAGACGATCGACTACGGGCCCTGTGCCTTTATGGACGCGTACGACCCCGCGACCGTATTCAGTTCCATCGACCGTCACGGCCGATATGCCTACGGCAATCAGCCAAACATCGCGGTATGGAACCTGTCCCGGTTCGCCGAGAGCCTGCTGCCGCTGCTGCATGAGGAGGAAGATCAGGCCGTCAAGCTCGCCGAAGAGGCGCTTCATGGCTTTAGCTGGCAATTTGAAGCGGCCTGGCTGCAAGGCATGCGGTCGAAGCTGGGCTTGTTCTCCGAACAGGAGGAGGATGCCGCCCTCGTCAAAGACCTGCTCGACCTGATGCACCAGCATCGCGCCGATTTCACCAATACGTTCCTCGCCTTGACCTTTGATCGGCTAGAGGAACCGCCGATGGCCGGTACCCCCGAGTGGTCGGGGTGGCTTACGCGCTGGCAGGCGCGGCTCGCCGAACAGGCTGAATCGCAAGAAGCGGCCCGGGAACTCATGCGCCGCAGCAATCCGGCGGTCATCCCGCGCAACCACCGGGTGGAGGAAGCGCTCGAAGCCGCTGTCGAGCGGGACGATTATGGCGTGATGCAGCGCCTGCTTGAGGCGCTGGCGCAGCCCTTTGCGCATACGCCGCAGCAGGCGGAATACGCGGAGCTGCCGAAGGCCTGCGACCGGCCGTACCGCACGTTTTGCGGAACCTGAATCCAACCCCAAAGCTGTCTCTCTCAGGTCACGGTAAGACCTGCGGAGACAGCTTTTTTTACGTTCCGCCCACGAACTGCCGCGCATCGTCTACCTCCAACAACCGAACATTGCGCTTCAATAATGCTTTATCACTGACGATCCAGGTATGGTCTTTGGAGTTGCGTTGGCGGATGGCAAGGAAATGCCGTGGGCTGCCGGCATAGATCTTGAAGCCTTTCGCCCGGCAGGACGCGCAGAATCGAACGCATTCCCCGCGACTTCGGTCGGGAAAACGAACCTGTTTGAACACCCGACGTCGAACCAGCAGGGTAGCACCCTGGACTAAAGGGACGTAACGACCGGCCATCGCAGGGTAGCGGAACAGCAGGCGCGGTTCGCCGCTCAGTTGCATGTAATGGGCTCTTTTTCCGACAATGTCGGCTTTGGTCTGGCGAAGAATGCGTACGCTGTCCGTCAGATAACGGGGTGCGTAATAATCGTCATCATCGAACTTGGCAATCAACGGGTGCTTGGCGAGCTTGACCCCTAAGTTCAGGCAAGCCCCTAAGGAGACGGAATCCGGCACGCTGACGATTCTGACGTTCGGAAACCGACGGACTGCCAGCTCGTACTCGCTGATTCGCAGGCTGGGGTGATTCAAGATCACGATCAGCTCTTTGTGCGGATGCTCCTGCCGGGCATAGTTTCGGAACAACGTGTCCATACAGTTTCGCCGTTTGGTACAGGTAATGATCGAAACTCCGGTTTTCATTACAGAACACCCTTTGGTTTTTGATGTACAAATTTCTTGTAATTCCGGACGTTCGGAATCTTTCGGTGGTGGGAGATCAACTCTTGCTCACTGATGACCCAGGTATGCCCTTGGGAGTTTTTGCGGCGGATCGCCACGAAATTGCTTTTCTCACCGGAATACACTTTGAATCCCTTCTTCTTACAGTGGAGGCAAAACACATCGTCTTCCCCCACATTCAGCTTAGGAAATGGAACCCGATCTATGACCGCCTTCCGAAATACTAACGTTGCGCCGGGCAACCGAGAAGTAATCCGGTTCTCGTCATGGGGAAAACGCAGGATCAGCGTCTTTGAGCCGTTTAAGTACATGTAATGCGCTCGTTTACCAATGACGTCTGCTTGGCTTCTGTGCATGACCTGCAGGCTGGCCGTAAGATAATAGGGGGCATAGTAGTCGTCGTCATCGAACTTGGCAATGTAAGCATATTTCACTTTTTTAGCGGCGAAGTTGATGCAGGCGCCGAGGGACCAAGATTCAGGAGCGCGAAAGACGCGAATGTTCTTCGATTTTTTCGCCATGCGCAAATAAGGCTCCAGCGGGATGTTGTCTTTGTTGATGACAATAATCAGTTCTTTCACGGGGTAGAGCTGTCGGTTGAAGTTATGAAACATATTCTTGAGATAGCTTCGGCGATTAGTGCAGGTGATCACGGAAACTCCATGTTGTGGTTTCATTTTGGGGATTCCTCGGCCGGTCTCCATATCATCGCTCCTCTGGCTCGTGGTCTTGCCAACCCATGGTTCTCCCTTCCACAATATGTCTCATAGCAACAAGGGTAACGGCTTACCCGCAAAATGGGGAAGTACCTTTTCTCCATTTGGCAACACGCCCCGCGATGCAGTATACTCTCCTTGAATCGATCCATGATCAACTCTTTACGTAAGAAAAGGCGGTATTATACATGTATATAGCTTTAGGTATCGTGTTGGTTCTCCTGATTGGCATCATGTTGTTTCTAAGGCTGTATCCGGCCTTCGGCGGGAAGGCCTCCCCCGCCAAGCGGGCGCGTTATGTGCAATCTCCTCAATGGCAGGGCAAGAAGTTCGCCTACACCGAGCCCACTTCTTCCTTCGAGCCTTCCTCGGGCAACATGGTTTCACTGTTGCGGGATTACTTGCGCGGGAACCCGCGGGTGAGACCGGACCGGATCCTGCCGGTCGTGAAGCTGGGGCGCGACGCGCTGGAGGACCGGGATCGCGACCGGGTCGTTTGGCTGGGCCATTCGGCGCTGCTGCTGCAGCTCGGGGGCAAGCGCCTCCTGCTTGATCCGATGCTGGGCCCGTCGCCAACACCGGTCCCGCCCTTCGGCGGCAAGCGATATAACCGGCAGATGCCGTTCGATCTGGAAGACTTGTCGGAGGTCGATGCGGTGATCTTGTCCCATGACCATTACGATCATTTGGATTACGGCACGATCCGGAAATTGAAAGATCGAGTGGGACGGTTCATCGTCCCCTTGGGTGTCGGCAGCCACCTGGAACGGTGGGGCGTTGCGCCGGAGCGGATCAGCGAGCATGATTGGTGGGAGGAGCTCGACTGGAACGGCTTGCGGCTGGCTTGCACTCCGGCCCGTCATTTCTCAGGCCGGGGGCTTGCGAACCGGGACAGTACCTTGTGGTGCTCCTGGGTGATCGCGTCGCCGGAGCGGAAGGTTTTCTTCAGCGGGGACAGCGGGTATGGTCCGCATTTCAAGCAAATTGGCGACAAGTATGGACCGTTTGATCTGGCCTTGATGGAATGTGGCCAATACGATCCGCGCTGGAGCGACATCCATATGCTGCCGGAACAGACGGTTCAGGCCCAAGCGGATGTACGGGGCGGGGTACTCCTACCGATCCATTGGGGGGCATTCACCTTGTCGCTGCATGATTGGAATGACCCGGTCCGCCGGGCAACCGCGGAAGCCGAACGCCGGAACGTGCCCGTCGCCACGCCGAAAATCGGCGAGCCGGTGGATATCGGAGACCCGGCCTACCCCAAGGAGGCTTGGTGGGCCTAAACGGCAGCCTGCCAGCAAACAAACAATTAGCGGCTTCGCCCGAGGAGGGTTTGCGCCTTGGGGGGGCCGTTTTTTATTTTCATAAAGGTTGTAACGAAATCACGATCTGCGAGTCTTATGTTGGGTAAGGTGGTGAATGCTTGGACGAACTTGAACAAATTTATGATGTTTATTTTCGGGACGTGTATCGGTTTGCCTTGTCGTTAAGCCGAAATGAGCAGGTGGCGGAGGAGATTACGCAAGAGACGTTCTTCAAAGCGCTTCAGCAGTTGGATCGGTTCCAGGGCACTAGCAAAATAAGCGTTTGGTTATGTCAAATTGCCAAGAACACGTATTTCACTTATCTGGACAAGCAGAGAAGGTTGGACCCGGAAGGGAGCTTGGAGCGTGCCGACGGCCGGATCAGCTTCGAGCAACGGTTCGTTGACAAGACGGAAGCCCTGCACCTGCATAAGTTGTTGCATGGCCTGGACGAACCCTATAAGGAAGTGTTTATGTTAAGAGTCTTCGGGGAATTGTCGTTTGATCAAATTGCCCAAATCTTCGGAAGAACCGAAAGCTGGGCCCGGGTGACCTTTCACCGCGCCAAGTACAAAATCAGAGGATTGTGGAAGGAGGAACAAGGATGAGTCGGATCTCGTGCGAGGTCATTCAGGATTTGCTGCCGCTCTATTACGATAAGGTGTGCAGCTCGGCTTCCCGGGCTTTGGTGGAAGAACATCTCACTGCGTGTGCTGAATGCAGGGAGCTGCTGGATCAAATGAGCGGGGACATCGCGTTGCCCCTCCCGGAAAGCGGTTCGAGAACGAGCTTGAATGCTCGGCAGCTGGAGGAGAACGGGTTAAGACGGATCCAGGCCTCCTGGAAACGTTCCAAGACATTTGCCTTCGTCAGAGGATTTCTGCTGGCTGCGGCGGCCTGCGCCATTCTCTATTTGGGGTATTTAGGTCTAACGGAGTGGAACATCACGCGGGTCCCTTCGAAAGTCATTCGGATCACGGAGGTGAGCCAACTGCACAACGGAAGAATTGCTTACCACGTTAAAATGACGGACGGTTACGCCGTTAACCAGGTCAAAGGGGTATGGGATGACGACCGGTTATACTTGGTTCCGGTTCGTCCGTTGATCAAAACGCGGAAATTCGCCGACATATCCCTTGCGAACACGTACGATACCCTCAATCTTGAACAAATCCGCGCCAACCGGAAAGCGATGGGCAAGTCACCCGATGTCCGGGCGATTTATTATGGTTCACCGGAAGAGCCGATTCTGCTCTGGGAACAAGGAATCGAGCTGCCTCCGGCAAGTGCCGCGCTTGAAGCACAGTTCCAGTTTAACTAAGGGGCCGAAAGGCAGATGGTTTTTAGTATAATTCCATCGTGCCGAGGCGTTCGTTTTTGTTAAACGCCAAATTATTCGTTCTACAGGAATTCTAGCGGGAGACCTATACAAAATAAAACGGCGGCAACCATTAGCGGGGACTGACCCCCGTTTGTGAGACAGGGATCAAAACACCTTATTGAGCTAGATAGCCAGTTGCCGATATTCAATCGGTGACTGGTTATTTAGTTTCGCTTGAATACGAATTGAGTTACTCTGGACCTTTACCATAGCTATATCGTTTGCCAACGGGCTGCTCCAGACGGTGTAGTTCACCCGCTCGATACCAACGTAACCAAGTCTCTACTTGTGATTTATTTCGAATGCCAAGTTGCCCCATTACCTCTCGCTTCGTTACACCACCTAATCTCATTTCAATTGCCTTCATTTTGATTTCGATCGGATAACTTACTCTTGTTGCCAACGTAAATAAACCTCCAAGTTGTTCTCCATATCTTACGACATGGATCCATTTTCTTGAAGGTGTTTTGATTAGTCTCACGATAAGGGGTCAGTCCAGAGGATCTGCTGCTGTTTTTTATTTGAATGAAGGGGAGGACCGCACAATTTCATCCTATAATCAGAAGATGAAACATCATCTCCTAATTATTCAGAATTATTCGAAGCAAGTCTTTAATCATTTCGCGAAGCTCCGAGGAGTCCCTGGCGACCATCTTAAAACCGCGCGATGCACTTGTTAAAAGATGAGCTAACTTCTCTGGGGATAGACTGTTTATGCTGCTGGTGGATTTCGTCTGAGATTCCAATATAGAGATCAGAACGACCTCAAGCTTCTTGTAGCTCGAATGGAGTGCCTCTTGAGCAAAAGTATATGAGCTGTCTGTAATTTCTTTAACTTCCGGTGAGTTCAACGATTGATCGAAATTGTTTATAGACCAAACCTCGAACGCATATAAAATTTTGTCTTCAGGCGTTTTCTTGGAAGAAATTCCTCCCACTATTTCTTCAATAAGAAGGTCGCCATAATGAAGAATCGTTGCGTTAAAAACTTCCTCCTTGTTCTTGAAATACAAATAGAGACCTGCACGAGATATACCGGCAGCTTCTGCTAATTCATTCATTGACACTCGCTTATAGCCATACTTGAATAACACGTCCAATGCAACGGTTAGTATATGAAGCTTCTTATTGTCGTTCATGATGCTATTATTATACACTTTACAAACTTTGTCTAGTCGCTTAATATAGACACATAGACATTAATTGAATTATGTCTAAATACTAAATTAGGAGACCGATAATGATGATCACAGCATAAATAAAAGACGTAGCGATAGGGATGCCAATTGAATGGATTATCCTTTCTAAACGGATAGCAAGCCCATGATAAACCATTTATTATACTAACCTTTAAAGGAGATTTATTATGACAACAAAGCAAACACCAATCGGCTCAGGGTATGGAGCTTCTGCCACAGCCGAAGACGTTATTAATGGTATTGATCTTTCCGGCAAAACTGCCATCGTCACCGGGGGCTATTCCGGCCTCGGTCTTGAAACTGTGCGTGTGCTTAGTTCAGCTGGCGCGAGAGTCATCGTTCCGACGCGTGACCACAATAAAGCGAAGACCGCTCTAAAGGACATCAACGGCGTTGAAACTGAACTGATGGACTTACTGGATCCTGATTCGATTAATGCCTTTGCTGATAAGTTTCTTGTGTCCGGACAACCACTGCACATCCTAGTTAACAACGCAGGCATTATGGCAGCTCCACTGTCACGCGATTCGCGAGGGTATGAATCGCAGTTTGCCACGAACCATTTAGGCCATTTCCAGCTTGTAGCACGGCTATGGCCCGCTTTGCGGCAAGCGAATGGCGCGCGGGTGGTCTCAGTTTCGTCCTGGGGGCATCACTTTTCGCCTGTCGTGTTTGACGACCCACACTTTGATCGACGTGACTACGATCGCTGGGGCGCTTATGGTCAGTCAAAGACGGCTAATATTCTCTTTGCGGTAGCGCTAGACAAACGCGGTCAGGCCGACGGCGTACGGGCCTTTTCCCTTCATCCGGGCAGCATCGTTGGGACTGGCCTTGAAAAACATCTTTCTGAGAAGGAACTTCGCGCGGCCGGCGTCATTGACGAACACGGACAGCCGGTTCTCGACCCAACGAAGAATCTCAAGACAGTAGGGCAAGGGGCTGCTACCAGTGTATGGTGCGCAACGAGCCCACAGCTTAACAATATGGGCGGTGTTTACTGTGAGAACTGCGATATCGCCCCTCTAGGGCAGGACGCTGATTCGGAATTTCACTTAGACAACAATTCGACCTTAACGGACTCCGGCGTGATGCCATATGCGGTTAATTCTGAGGCGGCCGAGCAGCTCTGGAGTCTTAGTGAACAACTGCTGGGTTTAAAGTTTACAATATAGTGAAACTGGTATATTCATACACTAAGTGAGCCATGAAGATATAATAGAATATCCAAAACTGAATGAGCTGCTGGCGTATAATCAGGCAGCTTTGTTCAGTTTTTGGGAGGTTACTGGAGTATTGGCGTGCAATACGGGCCAAGGGAACTCCATAGGAGAATCTTGTTACGAAGTGAATAGTGATTTGGCATAAGGATGCCAAAGAGACAAACTTATGGGTTAAGTAACAGGCAGTCCCCTCATCCCTTTCCATACTCCCGGAACGTCTGCTTCATGATTTTCTCCTCCAACCGAATGCGGTTAAACAAGGTGATCAGATGCAGCACGAACAACGGCGTAAACACGATCCAGGCCTGGGAAATGATCGCGAAGCTAAGCACCTCCGGGATAATGTTCAAATAATAGTTCGGGTGCTTGATGCGTTTGAACAGCGGGGTTTCCACGAGCTGGTGGCCCTTGGCAATATAGATTTTGAAGGTCCAGAAGCGACCGAGCGTACGGATGACATACCCAAGCACCGCCATGGCGAATACATATACGGCCAGGCCGATATAGGTGTGCGTGCCGACAGGTACTTCCTCGATGAAGGCATAACCTATCGTGCCGAGGTAAATCAGAAACTGCACGACGATGAGCGCACGGCTGTTGGTCTTGCCGTATTCGAGGCCCCCGTGTGCTTTGATTCGAGCTTCGTTGCGCCCTGAGATGATGGCCGAAGGGATGCGCAGCAAAGTAAGTACAATCAGAATCATACCGGTCACCTTATCTGTTCCTCCTTAGGTCGTGCGAATGAGAGACGCTTATCCACTATACTGCCTGAATGTTAGGGTTATGTTAAAAAGGCGCTTCATTCGTCGGCCGGACTTCATCCTCCTACATGAAATCAAAGAAATAACGTGTCACGTGAAAAAAGATCGGCGAGGTATACGTCAGACTGTCGACCAGGCTCAGGTAGCTCTTCTTCAAGGCCTGCGCTTTGTCGTCGTCGCCGATGAGCAAATCCCGCTTCAGGACGGAGACGGTGGTGCTGCCGATAAAGCCGCCCAGCCCGATCAGCATGCCTGCGAACAAGCCAAACTTGGAACCCAGCGGCGTCAGGATCGGGGCCAAGAGGGAAGCGGCGATGGACGTCACCGCAAACGAGCAAACAAAGCCTTCCCAGGTTACGTACGGATTCGCCGTTGGCACGACCTTGCGCTTGCCTAGATACGAGGAAGCCGCATAATGGGCGATATCGTTTAACTGGGTCAGGACAACCAGGAAGAGCACCAGTCCCGCACCATATTGCGGCGTGGCGAACGGGAAATACGCGAGATGGCTAAGACCGAACACCATCAGCATCAGTCCCCACTGGACCCGGCTGACGCTGCGCAAGAATCCGGCCGTTCCTTTGTTAATCATGCGGGGGAGCGGCAGGAATAGGAATACGTACACCGGGATAAAAACGATAAACATGCCGTACCACTCGATCAAGATCCAGTAAAACTGCGCGGGAATCGCCAAATACGCCCATAAGAACAGCCGACGCTCGGATTTGCGCGAACGGATCATGGAGAAGTATTCTTTTAGCGCGAAAAAAGACAGCAGCATCACCGCCAGCAGCGAAACGACCGGGTTAAACAAGGTCGCGAGGCAGAGGATCAGCCACATGCCCCACCAAGTGCGCAGGCGTTGCCGAAAGGCCGGGAACCCCTCGCCGGGATGCTTCCGGTCCTGTATAAAGCAGATGGAATGAATGACCGCCAAGACCACAAAGATCACGATCATCGTCCATTGCAGAGGGTTTAACATGCTAAATCCCAACTTCCTTAGGAGGTAGATTCCACCAAAGGAATCATATGTTATTATGGAGGAATAGTCTACAAATAGTCTACCGTAGATAAGGGGAATTAAAGTCGATGGCCGCGGATCGCTCGGTGTTTATTTTGCTAACGAATACGGGGACGCTCTTCACCAAAATGATCAAGGGATACACAAGAGCGCCCTATAATCATGCTTCGATCTCGTTTAACCGCGAGCTGTCGGAGCTGTATAGCTTTGGGCGGAAACACCCGAACAACCCGCTGAACGGCGGATTTGTGAAAGAGGATATCAAGACCGGTACATTCAGCAAATATCCGAACACAACCTGTGTCATCTACGAATTGAAGGTCACCCCGCGCGAGGTGGAGAAAATGGAGCGCGTGCTCCAGCTGTTTATCCGCAAGCGGCAAAAGTTCTTATACAACATCCTAGGTATCATTGGGATCGCCTTGAAGGAGCCGATCGAGTTCAGCAACTCGTATTTCTGCTCGCAATTCGTTGCGGAAATTCTGGAGCGGTCGGGGATCAAGCTATGGAACAAGCTTTCTGCGTTGGTGACGCCGGATGATTTTCGGCAGTGCGGCCGGCTGCAGCTTATTTATGAAGGAAAGCTAAGCGAATACGAGCCGTAGAATAAAGAAAGTTTCTTCCGCCCCCTTCCTCTCCCCGTAGGGTTGTGGTACCCTGATATCAACTTATTAAAGTTGTTTAAAAAGTGGAAGGAGGTGCCCCATGAACGAGCTGCCGGCTACACCTAAAGAGATGAAGCAGGTGATTCGCAGCGGTATCCGTTCCACCTTGCTGGCCATGGGCAGCGCGACGAAGGCGGAGCTAAGCGGGAAATTGGGCGTCAGCTTTCCGACGGTCAGCAAGTTTCTGGCCGAATTGAAGGAGGCTGGGGAGATTACGGCCATCGGGATGGACGATTCCAGCGGCGGCAGGCGGGCAGAGCGGTATGTGTACAATCCGGATGTCATGCTGGGGCTTGCTGTATTTCTCGAGCGAACGGAAACGAATTACGTCATCTATAATTGCTCCGGCGAAGTGAAGGAAGAGGGCCACGCCCCCAGCATGCTGGGAGATGCAGGCGACAGTCTGGCCGAGCTGATTGAGGAGCAAATGAGCCGATTTCCAAAGATTCGTTCGCTGGCAGTCGGCGTTCCGGGGGCGGTCAATCAAGGGCGGATCATTCATATCCCGGCCTACGGTGCGCTCCAAAATTTCGATTTGAAGGGCGCTCTGGAGAAGCGGTTTAGACTTCCCGCTATCGTGGAGAACGACATGAACGCCGCGGTGCTGGGGTATTACCATCATCTCGATACGAGCGATAATCCCTCACTGGTCTATCTCTATTTCGGTCAGAATGGACCGGGGTCAGGGATCTTGATCAACGGCGATGTCGTTCGAGGCAGCACGTTCTTCACAGGAGAAGTTTCTTACGTTCCTCAATATGAGGAGAAGAATTTCGGCCAGGCCTTACAGGCGCGGCCCCATCTTGGGCCTGGCCAGGCCAGAATAGGCACCGCAGGAGTGGATGCGGTCAGCCGTCTGGTCGCGACCTGTACCGCATTGATCAACCCGCATACCATAGTGTTTTGTCATGATGAAGTTAGCGTGTTCTTGCTGAACGAAATCAAGGCAAGGAGTGCGCGGTACGTTCCAACCGAGCATCTGCCTCGGCTAATGATGAGCGATTGGCGGCGGGATTATTTGAACGGACTGCAGCATCTAGGACGACAATTGATGATTTCGACAAGCGGATAGGAGAAGGAGATTGAAACATGGCGACATTCTTTTTGTTGATTATTTATTTGGCATTCATCAGCTTGGGGCTGCCCGACTCGCTGCTGGGCTCAGCCTGGCCGATTATTCGGGGCGACCTGGGTGCGCCGCTGGGTACCGCCGGCGTATTGTTCATGATCGTAGCCGCGGGCACGATCGTGTCGAGCTTGGCCAGCGGCTCAGTCCTGCGCCGGTTTGGTACGGGAAAGGTGACGCTCGCCAGCTGTATCATGACCGCTGTGGCTTTGCTAGGCTATTCGTTAGCCCCATCGGTGTTCTGGCTGGGCGTCTGTGCCATTCCGCTGGGTTTGGGCGCCGGGGCGGTTGACGCTGGCCTTAACAATTACGTAGCGGCCCACTACAAAGCGCATCACATGAGCTGGCTGCACTGCTTCTGGGGCGTCGGCGCGACGCTGGGGCCCGTGATCATGGCTGGATTCATCTCCGGCGACGGTCATTGGCGAAACGGTTATTTGACGGTAGCGATCATTCAATTTGCCCTGGTTGTCATTTTATTCTTCACGCTGCCGCTTTGGGACCGGGTTGCTCAGTCCGCCGGCGATTCCAGGAAGGAAGAGCTTGGCGAACGGGAAGCGGAGCCGTCGGATGCGGGCCGAGTCAAACCGCTGCGGATCCCTGGCGTCAAGCTGGCGCTGGTTTCCTTTCTGTTCTATTGCGGGGTGGAGGCGACAGTGGGCCTTTGGGGCAGCAGCTACCTCGTCGGCGTCAAGAATATCGGGGCCGCAACGGCCGCGAGCTGGGTATCGATGTATTACGCCGGGATCACGGTTGGTCGGTTCATCGCAGGGTTCGTCACGTTCAAAGTGAGCAATCGCGTCATGATCCGCACGGGACAAATCACAGCCTTGTTTGGCGCGGTGCTGCTAATCCTGCCTTTACCCGCGATCCTGTCGCTGATCGGTTTCCTGATCATCGGCCTGGGCTTGGCCCCGATTTACCCATGCATGCTGCACGAAACGCCGGTACGCTTCGGCAAGCAGCAATCCCAGACGATTATGGGGGTTCAGATGGCGGTCGCCTACACCGGCAGCACCTTTATGCCGCCCCTGCTCGGGTTCCTGGCTTCGCACTCAACGATCGGGGTTTTCCCGATATACATCGTGTTGTCGGCCGCCGCAATGTGGTTGTTCTCCGAACGGTTAAACGTCTTTCTGAAAGCGAGAAGCCGCGCAGCGCAAGGCAGCGTGATTTCTTCGCGATAATAATACCGGAACTTGGAATACGAAGGAGCTTTGTCAAAGGGGGAGATTCCCCTCTGAAAAGGCTCCTTTTTCATGCAAATCACCCATCATTTGAATGATCCGCTTCTCAACCGGAATACTAACCTCATCATGAATGAGGTGCGTAAAGATGAAGTTTCCGATGCGGTATAAATCGAATAACAAGGGGGTTCCGAGAACGAAATCGGCAGCCCCGAACCGGAACGATCAAGCGGGTGAAGTCGCCGCTCATCTCTCGAGCAACGAACGGATGCTGAAACAACTCTTCTCCAATAGCTCCGATATCCTCTTTCGTACGGTCACCCTTCCGGGTCAACCCGGCCTTCTATTGGTGTATGTCGATGGGCTTGTCAACACGAATATGCTAGATCAAGTCGTGCTGCAGCCGATGATGTTCGAGGGTTTGCCTGGCGGTGCGGAGAACGGCGGGGCTGGATCGCTAAGTGACTTGCTGACCAAACGGCTTGTTGCGGTTGCCCAGGTCAAGCCGGCCCAGCAGATCGGTGTCATCGTGGAAAGCATTCTGAAAGGCGACCTCGCCATGTTGATCGATGGGGAGAACCAGGCGTTGCTGGTTGGGTTACAGGGCTTTGAGAAGCGTGCCATCGAAGAGCCGAGCGCCGAGTTGTCCGTTCGCGGACCGAGGGACGGATTCACGGAAGTTCTGCGAACGAATACCAGTCTGATCCGCAGACGGATTCGCAGCGAGAAGCTGAAAATGGAGTCGCTCACCCTCGGCCAGTACTCGAAGACCGATATCGTCATTGCTTATCTAGAGGGAGTTGCATCGGAGTCGGTATTGAAGGAAGTCCGCCAGCGGCTTCACCGCATCGAGATTGACGGGGTGTTGGAATCGGGGTATATCGAAGAATTCATTGAAGACGTACCCTGGTCTCCTTTTCCCCAAATCCAAAATACCGAGCGGCCCGATATCGTCTGTTCCAGCTTACTGGAGGGGAAGATTGCCATTTTCGTCGACAACACGCCGTTTGTCCTGATTGCCCCCATGACCTTTTGGTCCGGACTGCAGGCCGTGGAGGACTATTATGAGCGTTCCATTTATACGTCGTTTATTCGGCTCATTCGGTTCGGCCTGTTGAACATTTCCTTGCTGCTTCCGTCGTTGTTCGTCTCATTGACTACCTTTCATCAACAACTGGTTCCGACGAGTTTATTGATTAGTGTCGCTGCCGCCAGGGAGGGGGTTCCGCTGCCGACAGTTATTGAGACGTTATTGATGGAGTTCATGTTTGAGGGCCTGCGGGAAGCGGGCATACGCCTACCGAAGCCGATCGGTTCGGCGGTCAGCATCGTAGGTGCGCTCGTGATTGGACAAGCGGCCGTTCAAGCCGGCATCGTATCCGCTTCCGTCGTGATTATCGTCGCCACGACGGGCATCGCGTCCTTTGCGATTCCGCGATACAATCTCGGGACGGCAGTCCGGTTGCTGCGTTTTCCCATGTTAATTTTAGCCGGCGTCCTGGGTTTGTACGGGGTTATCGCGGGCCTCTTTCTCATCGTTATCCATCTCCTGGGCCTTCGATCGTTTGGAATTCCGTATATGACACCGATCTCACCGCAATTCCCTGAGAACATGAAGGATGTATGGATACGCGCGCCAAGGTGGAGCATGCATCAACGGCCCTTGCTCTCCACTGGGGGAAATAAACAACGCGTGCCGAAAGGCCAACGGCCGAGTCCGAAACGGGGGAGGACAGAGCCATGAACCGAATGCGGAAAGCCGGAGTCTTCGCTTTAGCCATGCTGACGCTGTTGTTGACGGCGGGGTGTTGGGATAGCTCGGAGGTGAATGATCTCGCCTTGGAGTTGGCCTGGGGAATCGATTCGGCTAAGGACAAGGGAGTCATGATCAGCGCTCAGGTGATCGCCCCTTTTCGGATTGGCAGCGCGCAGAAAAGCAGCGGCGGGGGAGGCGGTGGCCAGGATAAGCCATATTTCGTTGTGACCGGCACCGGGAAAGACACATTGGATGCGGTACAGCAAATGCAAACCAAGCTGTCCCGTCAAGTGTACCGCGCGCACCGACGCGTGATCGTGATTGGCGAGGCGCAGGCCAGAAAGGGGCTCAAAGAGGTGCTTGATACGTATAGCCGCGACCCGAATCTCAAGCTGCGCAGCGATATTTTTATCGTAAGGGGAGGGACAGCCGAGGAGTTTCTGAATGTGGCCTACCCGCTGGAGGACATCCCAGGTATGGGAGCTTTAAAGGAATACAGCCAAATTGGTACGCTAAAGGAAATGGGTCTGATCAACCTGATGATCTCTTCGATTAGTGACGGAAATTGTCCGGCATTGCCGGCCATAGCGATAGGTTTTGATACGCCGGGGCAAGAGAGTGCGCAACAGGGGGGGAGCTCGGGCGAGAAGGGCTTTCATATTGCGGGAACGGGGATTTTCGACAATGATCTGAAGTTGCTGGGATTTATTGACGTGAACGAAGGCAAAGTGTTGCGATGGATAAAAGGAGAGCTCGGAAAGCTTATCGTTACGTCCCAGATCGCAGGGGATAACGGCAAGATCAGTATGGATCTGAACAAGTTGAACAGCAAAGTTCAACCGATATTCGAAGGCGACAACATCAAAATCCAGGTCACCTTGATCGGTCAAGGGATGATTCGGGAGAACAATACGGGCTTTGACCTCACGCAGCCGCATAATCTTAACCTTGTTCAGGAAGCGTTGGAGAAACAAGTCGAAACGAACGCTTATCAAACGATCACCAAGGTGCAGGATAAGTTTGGAACCGACGTTTTTGAATTTGGCGAAGTCATCCATCGCAAGTACCCGTCCCGTTGGAGATCCTTAAAGGACAACTGGAACCAGGAATTTCGGAAAGCCGAAATTTCTGTTAAAGCAAAGTTGACGATCCGGAAAATTGGCGTAACAGGACCCTCGCTGCACTTGAAGGAGCGAGAGATTAAGAAATGAAGGGGCTATCGGTCATTTCCTCTGCACCCTGCTACGAATCCACGACAAGATGAGCAGAATAGCCGGTAGGATTAAAAACATCGGTACCCAGAAATAAGGAACCAAAACTTTATAATGCTGGAGATAAATATGCTCGGTAATATTCTTGGACATCGTCATCCCCAGGATTAAGGCGACGAGGGTTGCCGGAATAATCATGATGCGGTAGCTCTTCATCTTCGTTAGCTTTTGGATGCCTTGGAGTGCGGTGAGCAGGTTGATCACGCTTTTTAACAGGGCTGTTGCAAAAAAGTATAGAACTCCGAACATCTGCAGGTTTTCAACGAAATTGCCTACGCTGATCACGCCAAGCAAGGTATAGAGCGGATAGACAAAACGGGAAAACAAATCGTTATATACCAAAATAGCCAAGACATCAAAGCTGGCAATCATCAACCCGGCCAGCATGGTGGCGAGTAGGGTGACCTTCGTGATTTTTCCTTGGTCTTTGACATCCGGCCAGAACATGGCGAGGGCAATGCTCTCACCGAATCCTTGGGTGATCCCGTTCGGATAAGCGACATTCCATACGGGGCCCCAGCCCTCATCCAACATCGGTTGAATATGATGAGGATGCAGGACTCCCGAGCCGAAGAGCAGTAAGGTTTCCGTTATGAACATGAGGATGACAATGGGAAAAATCAATTCCCCCATCCTTGCGGTGACCTCGATTCCGCCGTAACAGCAATAGGCGGTAATAAAGGCAAAAACGCTCGTAATCACGAGCAGCGGTGTTCCGGGTAAAATCGCAGTCGAAACCATGTCCCTCGTGTCCGCAATGATTCGCCCCGTGAGGTACAAATACATGAGCGGATATAAGAAGGCAATCGGCGTACCCAGCCAGCGCCCCAGTTGGGCCGGGAACCATTCTACCAAGGTAAGTCCCGGGTTCAGATGTCTTAAAGCTGTGTACACCCCAATCACGACTAGGCCGAGTCCTAATGAGATAAGATCACCTATCCAGGCATCCCGGCCTGCCGCGCTGCCGAATCCGAAAATGATGGTCGTCCCCAGTTGGTAGATAAAGGTCATTGCAAGCAATTGATAACCGGAAATTTTATACACCATATCCCTGCTCCCTCTAAGTAGCCGAACATCAGAAAAAAATAGATGCTACTCATTGTAACCATTGGAAATATGGCATAAACCCGGGGGAAGTGATCTAGTATTTCTCCGCTATAAATACGCCATGCGACAGATGGTTCCGGTAACGCTGGAGAAAGGCTTCGTTCTCCTTAAAAAACGTCCGGACGGCGGGATCCTGCAGCGCCTCCAGGTCGAGGAAGCGGTGCGGGTCCCACGCATTCTGCCAGTCGAAGGACGAATTTTTACCGCCTTGGCCTTGGGTCGTATTAGGACCAGGATTCTCGCTATCGTCAGCTCCAGTACCCGGCACCCAAGGTCGGACGCTACGGAAACCGGCATCCTGCATCATTCGCATCCATGCGGCGGCGTCAGGTAAATGCGGATTACCGTAGAGCTCGCGCATCTCCCGCTCCAGCGCCGGATGGGGTTGCGTTCGGTACAACTCGCGGTCCCATGCCTCCCCGCCCTTGCGCAGAACGCGATGATATTCCCGGAAGGCCTTCACCGGGTCGGCGGCAAACACGGTCACCGACTCGGCGATCACCGCATCGTAGGTGTCCGATCGCAGCGGGATCGCGGTAATATCCCCTTGAATCCATTCGATTTGCAATTGTTGTTGCTGCGCCCGACGCTCGGCTTTTTCCAGCATGATGACGCTTTGATCCATGGCCGTGACCTGCGCCCCCAACTGAGCCAGCAGGCAGGCCGTCCTGCCCGTTCCGCATCCGACCTCCAAGACGCGCATTCCTGGTACAATGCCGACAGACTGAATAAAGTCGACGGTACCCTGGTACCCCCCCGGATGCGCCGAACCTTCCCCAACGGCGGCGATGATTTCGTGATAGTTCATCCCTTTGTTGCCCCTCCTTTATGAAGCTCCGCCACTCCTCTCACAGCAGAATATGCCGCCGCGTCTCCGGCGCGATTAAGATGGGCGTGCACCCCGGAAGGAAGGCTCTAGCGATTGACTTTATTTCAAGGATCGGGACATTCGCCCTGTGCAAATCTCCCGGCGGCGAATAGGATAAATGAGCATTCGAGAGGGGAGGCACGAGTCCATGCAGCAGATTTATCCGCTTGGCGTCGACGCCTGTAAACCACACGTCGGCAAAACCGTTTGTGCGATCCTTCGAGACGGCCGCTATTATATCGGCACGATCACAGACGTGAACGAGAACGGGATCCAACTGAACGGGGGTTTCACTTCGGAAGCCAATGTTCTCTCCACCCAACCTGCCAAGGCCAAGAAGCAACTGCAGCAGTTGAAATCCAAAACCAAAGGCGCCAATAAGGCCGTCATCAAAGCCAACGAGCAAGCTCAAACGAAGGCGTTGGGTTACGGGCCGGGCTATCCGGGTTATCCAGGCTATGGAGGCTATCCGGGTTATGGTTACGGCGCCTATGCATTTGATTGGGCGGCGCTTGCTTTACTGTTCCTGATCCCGTTTCTGTTTATTTAAAGAAGCTTGTGTGGTCATGCGTCCATCAGAGTCAATTTCGTTCTGGCGAAATTCGGCTCTTTTTTTATGCGATAAAGGGTAGAAAACGCTTCAAAAATGGGCTTTCCGTTGTATAATGAACATAGTTGTAGACAAGTAGACAAGATTATGCGGAAAAGAGGTTGAACCATGTTCAGAGCCACGGAGGACCAGGAATTCTACGAGTTGCTGAGCCCTACGCTCCTGCCCAAGGCGTCGGGATTCCTATGGAACGAAACGATGATGATTCACATGAACTGCCGCGGATATGCGGTAGCCCAGTTTATGCAACCGGAACCGGCGAAGTATTCGCATGCGCCGAATCTGGAAGCGAAGACGTTCATGCAGCCGGAACAACCCTACTATGCGCACCACCCGGGTCGTTTCGTGTTTGTGAAGGACGAGGAGAACGAAAGCGTGTTTTCGGCACCCTACGAACCCGTGCGGGTAAAGACCGACAGCTACTCTTTTGCGCTCGGCCAGAGCCGGATCGTCTGGAAGGTGGAGCATCAAGGTGTGTTGGTTGAAATGAGCCTCAGCTTACCGAAGGAAGATCCTCTGGAGCTCTGGCGTGTCAAGGTGACGAACGTGTCGCAGCAAGCACGGAAGCTGAGCGTCTATCCTTACTTTACCGTGGGTTATATGTCTTGGATGAACCAATCCGGCGAATACCTTGAGGACCTGCGGGCGATCGTCTGCTCTTCGGTGACGCCTTATCAGAAATATCAGGATTACGATAAAATCAAAAATTTCCGCGACAAAACCTTCCTGATCGCAGAGCACTCGCCGGTTGCCTGGGAGGTAAACCAGGAGGCGTTCGAAGGCGAAGGGGGGATTACCCGTCCTTCTGCTTTGGAGCAACCCGAGCTGGCGAAGGGAGACGCGCGGTACGAAACACCGGTCGCGGTCATGCAATACCGGATGGAGCTGGAAGCTGGCGAATCTCGGGAATACCGCTTCCTGTTCGGACCGGCCCGGGATGAGCGGGAAATTGCGCAGATCCGGGAGGCGTATTTCGGGTCGGGAGAAGATGGGTTCTCGGCGGCAGAACGCGAATACGATCGATATATCCGGGAAGGCCGAGGTTGCATGACGATATCAACGCCGGACAAGGATCTCGATCTGTTCGTCAATCGCTGGCTGCCGCGGCAGATTTATTACCACGGGCAAACGAACCGTTTGACCACCGATCCGCAAACCCGCAATTATTTGCAGGATCACATGGGCATGAGTTACCTCAAGCCGCAGGTGGCGCGGGCTTCGTTCCTGACGGCGCTCAGCCAGCAAAAGGCGAACGGCGCTATGCCGGACGGCATTGTCCTGCACCCGGACGCCGAGTTGAAATACATTAACCAGGTTCCGCATACGGATCATTGCGTCTGGCTACCGATTTGCCTGAGCACGTATTTGGACGAAACGGGAGACTACTCCATTCTGGAGGAGAAGGTGGCTTATGCCGACAACGGGGAGACCGAGCCCGTTTATGTTCATATTGACAAGGCCATGCGCTGGCTGATGAACGACCGCGACGATCGGGGGTTGAACTACATCAATCAGGGTGATTGGTGCGACCCGATGAACATGGTTGGTTACAAAGGCAAAGGCGTGTCCGGTTGGTTGACCATCGCCACGGCCTACGCGTTCCAGGTGTGGGCTGATATTTGCAACAACAGCGAGCGGGCGGAGGCCGCGCGGGAATACCGGGCGTCTGCCGAGGAGACGAATGAGGCGGTCAATCGCTACCTGTGGGACGGCGAGTGGTATGCGCGGGGCATCACGGACGATAACGTCGTGTTTGGGGTCAGCAAGGACCAAGAGGGTCGGATCTTTATCAACCCGCAGGGTTGGTCGATGTTGAGCGGCGCGGCCGATGACGAGAAACGCGAGAAACTGATGCAGGCGGTGCGCGAGCAGTTGGAGACGCCGTATGGCGTGGAGAAGCTCGCCCCTTCCTACACGGCGATGCGCGAAGACGTCGGCCGTGTGACGCAGAAGCACCCGGGCTCGGCGGAGAACGGCGCGGTATACAACCATGCAGCCGCTTTCTACATTTACGCGCTGTACGCCGTGGGCGAGCAGGAGGACGCGTTCCGGCTGCTGCGCAAAATGCTGCCCGGCCCAGATGTAGAGGACATCGTGCAACGGGGACAATTGCCCGTGTTCATCCCGAACTACTACCGGGGCGCTTATCGCCAGTTCCCGCGTACGGCGGGGCGTTCCAGCCATCTGTTCAACACGGGGACGGTGCCATGGGTTTATCGTTGCCTGATCGACGGGCTCTTTGGCGTGCAGGGTACGAAGGACGGCATCCGCGTGAATCCGCAGTTGCCGAGTCATTGGAACGAGGCGACGGTCACGCGCGAGTTCCGGGGCGCTACGCTGCATGTCGAGATCCAGCGCGATGCATCCGCGTCGCAGACGGAAGTGTACGCGGAAGGCGAGCTGCTGCCGGATGGCGTGCTGCGGAACGTGAAGCAGGGTAAGACTTACCGAGTGCAGGTGAAGCTCCCGGCCGGGGCCTAATCGCGTTCCGAAAAAACAACAAGCGCAAGTGCCAGGGAAGGGGTCCCTAGCGCTTGCGCTTTTTTTCATGCTTCAGTTTCAGTTGTAAACGGGAACGCAGGTAACCCCTCGCGGTTAACCAAACTCGCTTTGGCCGGGTTGTTGCTCCAGGCGTACCGTACATGGATCGGCGGTTTGACCTGCTCATGCCGCACGACCACGGTATCTCCGTCGATAACGGCCTGCGCCGGTACGAACGCCCCGTCGGGTCCGCAGACGCTGAATCCCTGCAGCGCGTTCCCATCCCGCGGGGTCAATCCGCCGCCGACCTCGGTAAAATGCAGCCGCAGCGCATCTCCCTGACGCTCCATCCGCACGAATATCGGCCCGCTGGCTACCAGCTCCGTTTCCCCGTAGGCGAGCCTGCGAGCGCAGAGGGCCAACCGCTGGCCAAGTGACTTTTTGTCCTGCGGGTGCAGGTCGTTGTATTCGCCGAGGTCGATCGCCGTAGCCAACGCGGTGCAAGGAACGGCCAAGCCTTTACGCTGCTCCTCACGCAGTTCCGCCCAGTCCGTGTATGGATCGCCTTCGGGTCCAAAGTTGGCCAGTTGGACGGCGATCACCGGGAACTCGCCGATTCCCCAGGCTTCGCGCCAGTCCCGCACCATGTCCCGGAACAGTTCAGCGTAACCTGCAGGCCGGCCCGTGTTGGACTCGCCTTGATACCACAGCACCCCGGCGATGTGGAACCGCCGCAGCGGCGCGATCATGCCGTTGAAATTGCCGGCCGCATGTAGTGGAAGAACGTCTGCGGTTCCAACGCCTCCGTTACCGCACCCACGCGGTACTTCCACGATCCGCGCAGGTCCAACTCCTGACCGCCGGCCTTGAGCTTGTAGGGCATATCATGGACGAACGACCCCGTGTTATGCGTTGTGATGACTCTTACAGCAAGGGTGTTTTTCCCCGGTTTTAACACGCCCTGCGGCACGTTATACCGTCTCGGCGGGTACATGTAACCCGTGTTCCCGACGAGCACCCCGTTTACGTACGTATCGTCTGCGTCTACGATGGTGCCGAGTGCAAGCTGCGCTTCACCTTCCATCATCGCCACCGGCACATCGATCTCTTTGCGGAACCAGACCGCCCCGCGAACGGACTCCAAGTCGCTGCCTGCCCAAGAACCTGGTACCTCGAACTCGCTCCACCGGGTAGCGTCCCAATCTGCTAGATGCCATCCCTCGCGCAAACCAGCGTCCGCCTCGTTCAGCTTTGCGTACCACTGCCCGTTTCGATCCTCGTCCCGTTGCTTAGTCGCCCGTACATAGGCGTCATCCTTGCATTGCTCCAGCGTCGCCTCGTAACCGCCGATCTTCCTTAGGGTCGGCTCCGATATCCATGCTTCGATCGGCGTGCCGCCTACCGCCGTTTGAATGAGACCGATCGGCACGCCGTAGCGTTCGTAGATCTCTTTGGCAAAGAAGAAGCCTGCGGCGCTAAACCCAAGCAGTCCCTCCGGATTGGCCGTTACCCATGCGCCGCCGTCCAGATCCTCCTGCGGACCGTGAAAGTCGTAGCTCTGCGGCACTGCAAACTGGCGGATCATGGGCAAATCCAGGCCCCGGATTTCTTCCGCGAGCCGATCCAGTGTCCGTCGCACCGGCAGCTCCATATTGGATTGGCCCGCTAGTACCCACACGTCCCCGACCAACACATCGCGAAGGACGCGCTTCTCCTCGCCGGCGGTGATCACGAGCTCATCGGGTCCGCCGGGAGCAAGTTCTTCGAGCTGCACCTCCCAGTTGCCGCCGGGATCCGCATCGGTGCAGGTGGTCATCCCGCGGAAGCCGATTTGCACTTTCTGCCCACCGCTGCTACATTGTCCTCGGAGAATAACCCTTGCATCTCGCTGCAATACCATGCCGTCGCTATAAATACCGGATAGTTTCATGGGCGCTCATCCCCTTATCGTCAAGTCTCTCTTCCTTATCATACCTAGGGAGCGCCCGTCCGGACTAGCTGCTTATGAAAGCCTTTTCCTCCGAAATGTTAGGTTGGCGTCCTCCCGCATCTCTCTGGCAAGTCCTGAAACGAACCTGCTGCGATTTCATGCAAACCGTAAAGCTTCGTCACAAGTTCACAACATTCGTCTGTTATGATGCTGGGGACAATCATTTAAAAAGGAGTTCTAAGATGAAAAAAATAGGACCTAAAGGCCTGAAATGGCTGAAAATCATCCATCTGCTGCTGGTCGTCATGTTTTTTGGCGGAATCCTTAGTTCGACGGCGCTTAATCTGCAAATCGATTTGCAGAATTACAATGAATCGTATTTAGCCTACAAGGGCTTGATTCTCATCAGCGATCATGTCGTCCGGTACGGCGCGATCGGTACCCTGCTCGTAGGGTTCGTCTATGGGTTTTTCACGAATTGGGGATTTTTTAAGCACCGCTGGGTTGGCGTTAAGTTCGTGCTATATCTCGTGCAAACGATTATCGGCATCTTTGTAGTCGATAAGCTGATGGTGGCCAATATGAGGATGCTGGAGACGCAAGGGGCACTGGCGTTAAGCGATCCGGGCTTTCTGCAAAATCATGAAATCAGGCAGGTCTTCGTTTGGTTTCAGGTCGCGGTTACGATATTCATCATCATCATTTCGGTCTGGAAACCATGGAAGAAGAAAAAGGCCTAATCCAAGAAGGGGGTGCCCCAAAGTTTACTTTTGGGACACCCCATTATTTTGAGCGGTTCACGCACTCAACAAAAAGCATTTGCGCTGCGCCGCGGTCACTTCATTCATTTGATTGGGCTTAGCCCACATCCACCCGGTCAATATTACGGAAGCTGAGGTAAGTGATGAGAATCCCCAACACCGACAGAGACAGCGGAATCGCAATGATGGAACTGAGACTGAAGCCGAGATTGCCGGAGCATACGATCAGGACGATGACAATCGACGATACAATCGTGGCGGGAACGGACTTGTTTCTCAGGCCGATGACCAGCGGCAATAAGCACATACCGGCAGCCCCGAAGGCTTGCATCAGCACGTTGAGGCCATGGTTAAGGAGCATATCCGTTTGCAGCGGATCAGACAAATAACCTGTGATTGAATTGATCCCGATAAAGATAGCGTCAACCAGAAGATTCGCTATCATCACATTGGCAAAGGTCCAAACAAACACCATCGCCAGCTTAGCGAAAATCAACTTTTTGCGGTTAACGGGATAGGCAAACAACAGAGCAATCGTCTTGTCTTTGAATTCACTGATCATGAGCTTCGATAAGAGCACGGAGGCGTAAACGATGAAGGTGGCCCGAACGAGCAGATCAATCATGGACAGCAATTCGGCTTGACTCCGAAACGAAGGATCTTCGACATTCATGGGGTCAGCAAAATAAATGACCGCCACGGATCCGGCAATGCACAGGTAGGCGATGAGCGCCCCCCAAAGGTAGCTGGTTAGGCGGCCCTTTTTGAGTTCCAGTTTAATAAGTTGAAGCATGGCTTTCCCCTCCTTTGAGCATCTCGAAGAAATACTCCTCTAGGCTGTGATGCTTACGGTTGATCGATTGAATCGGCACATCGTTGGCAATAAGCCCTTTGGTCAACGCCTCTTGGGACAGCTTCGGATCATAGATGCGGATGAGGTTGTCTCCGATTTGCTTGAAATTCTCAACGCCCAACGTATCCACGAGAACAAAGGCGGCCAGATTCACGTTTGAGGTCACGATTTCCACGTATTCGGTCGTGGAAGCATGCACGGATTCCATAGAGACTTCGCGAAGCAATCTCCCCCCGTCGATGACGCCGATGGTGTCCGCCACTTGTTCGATTTCCCCAAGCAAATGGCTGGAAATGAGTAACGCGATTCCCCAATCGTCACGCAGCCGACGAAATAATTGGCGCATCAGCTGAATGCCTTCAGGATCTAGACCATTGATCGGTTCATCCAGGAGCAGCAGCTCCGGCCGGGTAGAGATGGCCCGCGCGATCCCGAGCCGCTGCTTCATTCCGAGAGAGAACTGTTTGACCGGCTTATCCTGGGTGCCGATCAACTGCACCATCTCCAGTGCCTCGCGAATGGCGTCTTTCTTGTAGTAACCCATATACTCGGCATGCAGCTCCAAATTTTGCTCTGCCGTCAGCTTCTCGTAGAACACCGGCGTTTCAATCAAATGGCCGATGCGCTTCAGATGCTCTGTTGCCCCAGGTAGGAGCTTCTCCCCGAAAAGCTCAATTTCGCCGCCGGTGGGTCTGACTAACCCCAGTAACATCTTCATGACGGTTGATTTGCCGGCCCCGTTTGGTCCGAGAAATCCGTAGATCTCGCCCCGGCGCAGGGTCATATTTACGCCGGAAACCACTTCCGTCGTTCCGTAGCTTTTGATAAGTTGGTGCGTTCTTACGATTTCATTCATGGTCTCACTCCCCTTGTTTCTTTACCCTTACCTTTAGCGTAATCGGGGAAACTCTCTTTTCTATGTCATAGATCTTACTTATTTCTTACTTCGGAACAATCGTTCCTCCCTCAAGCCCGCTTCGATCGAGGGAGGGTGACGGTAAAGCAGGTACGTACACCCGGCGTGCTCTCCAGCTCGAGGGTACCCTTCAATCGCTCGGCAAGCCGCTTGGCGATGGTCAGGCCGAGCCCGCTGCCTTGCATCTTCCGGTTGCGCGAGTCTTCCATGGTATACATCCGCTCGAACACCCGAGCTTGTTCGGTTCTTGAGATGCCACGCCCTCGATCGATCACCTGGAGGGTGACGTGGTTCTCCGAAGTTCGAAGTGATAACCCTAAATAGCGTCCTTCCGCTCCGTATCGCATCGCGTTAGACAGCAAGTTGTCCAGTATACGGGATAATGCTTCTTCATTGGCATACACCCATACGGGGCTCTCAGGCAAATCGATATCGACCTGAAATCCTTGCTCAGAGAGAAGGTCGAAATAAGCTAGGATTCGCTGACGACTGATCTCTCCTGCATCGATCACCGACAGGGGGAGATCCAAATCGCCCGATTCCAGCCTGGCTAAATCGAAGAAAGTGTTGATGAGCTCATGGACCTGAGCCGTTTTCTTATGGATCTCCCCAAGCATCCTCCGGCGTTCTTCCTCCGGCAGGTCCGTCTGCTGAGAGAGCATTTCGGCATAACCCATGATGACGGTCAGCGGCGTCTTTAAATCATGCGAGACGTTGGATAACATCATGCGCATCGCCCGCTCCATGCCGGCATAATCCGTGGCCGATTGACCTGTTCGGTCAAGCAGGCCATTGATCGTTTGCAACAATTCCCGCAGTTCGGGAAGGGGAGTTAGGGTAAGAATACGTTCCTGCGTTATGGGATGCCGGGGATCGATGAAGGGCATGAGCTTGCGGTTGATGTAAGTAATCTCCTTTCGAAGCGCAAGGTTTGTCCTATGTTGATTGAGGTATAATATCGCCAGCACGGCGATGGGGATGAACAGCAACCACCCGTAATCCGTCATTCACCCTTCCCCCAGTCGGTACCCAATTCCCCAAAGCGTTCGAATATACCGGGGATTTGACGGATCGTCTTCGATCTTCTCTCGCAGCCTTCTCATATGTACGTTAATGACGTTATCATCATTGAAATATTCCTCGTTCCAAACTAGTTGATAGAGCATGGCCTTGGTGTATACCCGTGTCGGATGCTGAAGGAACAGCTTCAGAATATGAAACTCTTTTGACGTCAGCAAGATCTCCTTGCCTCGCTTGGTGACCGTAAAATTGCCGGGGTCGACCGTCAAGTCGCCGACGGACAATAACTTAAGGTCCGATGCCTGCCCGGCGTCATCCGGGTTCGAATATAACGTTGCCCGTCGGATGGAGGCTTGCACGCGGGCAGCCAACTCGATGAGCGAGAAAGGTTTAGCGATATAATCATCGGCACCTAGCCGCAGGCCCAGTGCCTTCTCGACTTCGTTGTCCTTCGCGGACAAGATCAGAATGGGGATGCTGCTCTCTTTTCGAATATGCTCTAGGATGTCGAGACCGCTCCGTTTAGGCAACATGAGATCCAGTAAAACCAGATCATAGCTCGCGGATGCGAATTGACGGAGCGCTTCCTCGCCATCCTGAGCCAAGGTGATCTTATAGCCCTCTTTGGACAGGTAATCCTTGACCATCGCGCTGATGGCTGGATCGTCTTCAATCATTAGTAGATGGCCTTCCATGATTTCGCCTCTCCTCTTGGAATTTACCCCCTATTCTAAGCTAGGAGATGTTATTCAACAAGCAAAGTTCGTGTGCACGGGATACGAGTATGCGATTTAAGAAAAACTTTATTTTTTACCCCCAATCTTCTTAAACAATGTGACCTATGCTAAAGAGGAAGAAAAGCTAGGAGGTACCCAAGTGAAAAAATGGATGATATGCCTCATGGTCCTGGTACTGCTGGGATTTGGGGTTACGAAATTTAAAGCGAGTATGGCCCGGACGCCGCAAGATACGACGTCGCCGTTACAGGTCGATAAATCCTATAACGTTCCGGAATCTTCCTCGGTGGTAGAGGGATTATCGATCGACGTCACCAAAGAGATGGTTTATCAAGGCGATTTGCTGCTGGTGAACAAAGACCATCCCGTCCCGAAAGAGCTGCATCCCGAATCGGAGGCGGTCAGTCTGATTCGGAATGCCGAGCTGATCAACGGGTTCGGGGTGTTGGATAATAAAGTGTTATTGTCGCCGCGGATGGCAGACCGGTTTGCAACGATGGTTCAGGCTGCCGGGGAGGAAGGGATCAATCATTTCCTGATCAGCAGCGGGTACCGGGATGAGCAGAAGCAGGACGAGCTATACCGCCAAATGGGCTCAAAACTGGCTCTGCCCGCCGGATACAGCGAGCATAACCTCGGCCTGTCGCTGGACATCGGATCTTCTCAAGCAGAGATGAACCTTGCTCCCGAAGGTCAGTGGTTGAAGGAGAATGCGTGGAAGTATGGATTTATTTTGCGGTATCCGGACGACAAAACGGCGATTACGGGCATTCAATTTGAACCTTGGCATTTCCGGTATGTCGGCCTGCCGCATAGCGCGATCATTCACGAAAATGGGCTCGTGCTGGAGCAATACATGGATTATTTGAGAGAGCAAAAGGCGGTGAGTCTAACCGTGCAAGGCCATAACTATCAGGTGTTCTATTATCCGGTTACAAAGGATCAGACGATCCGGGTGCCAGCACAGGGAAAATACGAAATATCCGGCAACAACATGGATGGGATTATTGTAACCGTACGGGATTAGACAGGCGGCAAAAAAGACATCATGAAAGCGAGGGGAAAGAATGCAAACGGAAAGTTGGCTGAAATACGCAAGCGTTCGGGTGCTGTTTGCCTTATATCTAAGTCTCTTGGTGAAAATCATCCTGTTCAAGTTTCACGATATCGAACTGGGTTTCCTCTGGGAACAATTGCAGGTTAGCTTGCACTACCCGAGAATGGTCTTCCGGAGATTGCAGGAGGGCAATCTCGTTCCATTGAAGGAAATCACCCGAAGCCTGGAGGTCATGACGCCGCATGACTTGGTTAACGTCTTCGGCAATGTGATGATCTTCATCCCGTTTGGGATTCTGCTGGGGATCATGTTCCGGGAAAAAGGCATTAACGGCGTGGAGACGATCCTTTACGCATTCGTGGTCAGTCTGAGCCTGGAATGTGCCCAACTGTTGCTGGCGATCGGCCGGTTTGACGTGGACGATCTGCTCTTAAATACAGGAGGAGCATTGCTCGGTTATTTCATGTACATTGTGTTTTCCGCGGCGCGAGATTCGCATGCCGTGGTGCGGACAGGAGAAGGTTGAATATTAGAGTGATAGCGTAGGGGGGGCTGCCGGAATCGGCAGCCTTTAGTTCGTTTAGGCGGAGGACATCCTCACAAACTTTTTGTAAGCTGCTTGACAAAAGGAACCTAGACGGATATCATTATCTCTAGTTCGAATAATCCGAATTTAAGACATTGGAGAAGTTCGGGAATGATACTTGGTGGTGTGACATATGAGTTTTTGGGGTAAATTATTAGGTAGAACATCTCAACCAATCGAGGAGGAAAAAATGATGTCTAAGTTGAATATTGGAATTATCTTGGGAAGCACGCGCGAAGGTCGCGTAAGCCCGCAAGTAGGCGAATGGGTGAAGAAACATGCGGACGCTCGGGGCGACGCAAACTATGAAATTATCGACATCGCTGATTTCAAACTGCCGCTGCTCGGGGAAGCAGACGCAAGCGAGCAAGCCGCTGCTTGGAATAACAAGCTGAACGGCCTGGACGGCTTCGTCTTCATCGTACAAGAATACAACCACAGCATTACCGGCGCTTTGAAGAACGCGCTTGACTATGCGCGTGAAGCTTGGAACAACAAAGCAGCCGGGATCGTCAGCTACGGCTCCGTGGGCGGCGCTCGTGCCGCTGAGCATCTGCGCGGGATCCTGGGTGAGTTGATGGTTGCCGACGTGCGTGTGCACGTAGCGCTGTCCCTGTTCACCGACTTCGAAAACTATAGTGTCTTCAAGCCGGCTGATCTGCATCAAACGAACTTGAACGACATGCTGGACCAAGTGTTGGCTTGGAGCGGCGCTCTAAAAACGCTGCGTTAAGATCCGTCCCGATCTTCTATATCCCCCCTGTGCCTCTATTTAATGGCGCAGGGGTTTTTGCATGAAGGCCGGAGGGGTGCCATTGATGTGAGGTTTGTCATATCGACAAGGCTGCCGCTTTTGCTAATTGTAGCTTAGGAGGTGGATGACGCATGAAAGTCAATTATCCCTTGAAGGGGAATGCAGATCTCAAGGAAATCAAGGAATCCCTTAAACCGTTTGGCGGACGCTGCGCCAAAATCGTAGAAGGTACGTTGGAATATCAAGTCAAGGATGAGAACGAAAAAGCCGCGTATGAAGCAATGAAAGAAAAGGGTTATATCAGCTAACCCAGTGATAGAAACAAGAAGGCGTCCCCGCCACGAAGTTATGGCATGGGGGACGCCTTCTTTTATTGGAAGAGGTGCACGTAGAACGTGGTGGACTGGCCTAAGGTGCTTTTGGCATAAATCCGGCCTTTATGCTGCTCAACAATCGACTTCGCGATCGCCAGCCCCAGGCCGTAGCCGCCTTGTTTGCGTGCCCGCGAGGCGTCCGTCCGGTAGAAGCGGTCGAAGATCCGCGGCAGATGCTCGGGTGGAATCCCTTCCCCGGTGTTGGTGACTGCCAGGATCACCTCGTTATGCGTCTTCTTGAGCAAAAGGGTGATTTCCCCGTTAGGATTGGCATACTTCACCGCGTTATCCAGCAGGATCATGACGACCTGTTTGATTTGTTCCGGGTTACCGTAGGCGGTGAGTTCAGGTTCGATGTCGTAGTTCAGGACCAATTCTTTCTCGAAAATAACCGCCTCCATCGTCAGCAGCACGCTTTCCACTGCCTCGCTCAGATCAAATCGGGAGAACAGGACGGTCGTTTTGGCATCGTCCATTTCGGTCAAATACAGCAAGTCGCGGGTTAACTTGGACATTCGCTCGGTTTCCGACTTGATATAGTGCAGCCACTTGGCCTGCCGGGAGATCGTCTCCTCCGGATTGGTCAGCAGCACGTCCGCGTTGGTGTTGATGATGGCCAGCGGTGTCTTCAATTCGTGCGAAGCGTCGGCGATAAATTGCTTTTGTTTATCAAAGGCTTCCTTGACCGGCGCGATCGCCCGATTGGCAAAATATCGGCTGGCAAAATACAAGGCGATCAGCATCCCCACCCCCACGGCGGAGAAGGTATAGATCAGATTGGTCAGGATCTCCTTCCGGGCCGTCACGTCCAGGAAGACCAGCATATACCCGTTGCCGACGGGCCGTATGTTAAAGATCCAGCGGCTGCCGTCCAAGCTGAATTGCCCGGTTTGGCGTTGCTCGGCCGCCGCTTCCTTCAGCGCCTGTTGGTAGAACGCCTCATTCATCTCGAACTTGGACATATAGGAGACGAGCCCAAAATCCGGGTCGGCCAGCAGCATAAACGACACGGAGCGGTCCATCGGGGCTTCTCCGGATCGATTCAGCGGCCCGCTGCCGCGAGGTGAACTACCATCCATGTCCCCGCTCATGCCGCCCCCCATGCCTCGATCATTGAGACCTGCACCCATCCGCATCTCGTTATGGCCGGGTGATTTTTCATAAGATTCCATGACTTGGCGCAAATCCATGTCGATATCGGTCTGTACGTTGCGATAAGTGATGATATAAATGGCTGCGAATGCCACCAGCATCATAATGGAAATCGTCAGCAGGTTGACGATCAGAAACCGGTTCCTGAGTTTCGTGAACATTAGGGGGTCACCTCTAGAACGTACCCGACGCCCCGGATCGTGCCGATCCGGACGGCGGAATGGAGGAACGTAAATTTTTTACGCAAAAAAGAAATATACACTTCGACGTTGTTATGCTCCACCTCGGAATCAAATCCCCATAGCTTTTCGATGATCTGTTCCTTGGAGGTTACGGCCTGCTTGCGGTTGATTAACAGCTCCAGCAGCTCGCATTCCTTCAGGTTCAGCTTGATTTCCTTCCCTTGGGAGGAGAGCTTTAGGTTCGTCGTATTGAGTTCGATGTCGCCGAATTTCAGGGCATCCTCCGGGATGACCTCGCCTTTCCGCCGGAGCGCGGCCCGGATGCGGGCCATCAGCTCTTCCGTCGAAAACGGTTTGGCGATGTAATCGTCGGCCCCATAATCGAGTCCGGATACCTTATCCTCAATCTCCCCTTTAGCGGTCAGCAGGATTACGGGGGTGGAGATGCCCTCGGCGCGGAGCGTCTTCAGCACAGTGAATCCGTCCATTTTCGGCATCATCACGTCCAGCAGCAACAAATCATAGATGCCGCTCTGTGCGTTATCCAACCCCGCCTCGCCGTTGTGAACCACATCCACAGAATAGTGATGTTTTTTTAAGATCTGAGATAGGGCTTCGGCCAAATGAACCTCATCTTCAGCAATTAATATTCTCATCTGGGGTGCCTCCCTCTACAGGTTATTCACAAATCGGTGGCTTCTCTAATGTAGCCATTATATCAGGATAACCTTTAATCAACCTTAAGCGGGAGCTCGAAGTGGCGGGTAAGCCAAATTAGTGATCAGGTAACTGGATCTAAACAGACCACGCCGGCGCTAACGCTGATCAGGAACGCTATTGGGGCAAATTCGGCGTTCTAGAAACTCTAACGCTTCTGAGCAACGCTATTTCGGAGAAAACCCCCGATTTGAGCCCCGAAAACAGCAAATAAGCTCTGTGATCCGCGTTAGAATTGGAAACCGGCGATTTTGGCTGATATAAGCCGTGTGGCAAGCGTTAGAGGTTAAGTAGGTTGAAGTTGCTGTTGTTGTACCTGAGGCGAAATAAGGTTAGCTGGTGCAGGCATGTCCTAAGGGGCTCGAAGTGGCAGGAAAGCAAGTAACTAAATGTGTTGTGGTCGATCGTGGAGGAGCTTGGGGCGCAAATGGTAGAGATTCTGCGAATCTCTGGAGAGAACTAGTTGTAGTCACGTGTAACGGACCGAAATGAACTTATTCGTTCATTTTTTGGTTATTTCCCGCTCTAGCGGACTCCAAGGGCCTTAAATAGTCGATTTGACGTCAATACAGCTACTTTAGTACGAAATAAGGTCACCTGGGTCCGTTAGATTCGAGCAAGTGTCTATACCCAACAAATAGCGTCTCTGAGGTCCGTTAGCGCGGAGTAACCTTTGCTGAGCGAGATTATTACTTGGCACTTGAAGGCTACGTGAGCGGCGGAGGGCCCGGCTGAATGCAAGATTCGACGCCGGATAGTCGCCCCCGAATACGCTTCGTAATAGCCGACAAAGATTGAGCAAGTTCCGCTCGCCCAGGAAGCGATAACCTTATATGGAATAATCGGGATAACATGACCCATACTAAACTCGTTGAAGCTTCAGAGGAGGAGTTTAGGATGGACAATGTCATGCTGGCCCGATCCTTATTCGGATCGTCGATGGCCTTTCACATTATTTTTGCGACCATGGGCGTGGGGCTACCCTTTATGATTGTGATCGCGGAAATTGCTTATCAGGTTAAAAAAGACAAAGACTACGCTGTGATGGCAAAGCGATGGACCAAATGCCAGGCCATTCTGCTAGGTGTCGGGATTCCGTCCGGTACCCTCGTCGGCGTGATGCTATCGCTCTTGTGGCCGGGGTTTATGGAGATCGTCGGTCAGGTGATTGCATTGCCTTTTCAGGTTGAAATATGGGCCTTCTTCTTGGAGGCCTTATTCATGTCGATCTACGTTTACGCGGCGGATCGGCTCCCCGGGGCGCTGCGCATCGTCAGCGTCGCCTTCGTGGCGCTGGGGGCAAGCGCATCGGCCGTGCTGATCACCGATGCCCACGCCTGGATGAACACCCCGCAGGGGTTTCGAATCGAGAACGGTCAGATTTTCGACGTGAACCCATGGAAGGCTGCGCTTAACCCCAGTCTGCCCACCACGGCTTCGCATGTGCTGATATCGGCCTATATGACGGGAGCGTTCGCCGTCGTTACGGTGGCCGCAGCTAAAATACTGAATCGTAAACGTTCGGAGCGGGAACGGCAGTATCACCGGAAAGGCCTCATGCTGTCGCTGATCATTGGCGGAGCCATGTCTCTGATTACCGCGCTAAGTGGCCACAGCACGGCACAGATGCTGCATCATTACCAACCGGAGAAGCTGGCAGCCGCAGAAGGCTTGTTCGAGACGCAGGCCTACGCACCCTTGGCGATTGGCGGTGTTACGGACAAAGAGAATCGCACGATTCGCGGGGCGATCGAAATCCCGTGGGCCCTCAGCGTTCTGGCGGGCAATCGCTTCGATACGGTGGTGCGGGGGCTAAACGATTTCCCCGAGGAGGAATGGCCGCCGTTGTTCATCCATACGCTGTTTAATCTGATGGTCGGCATCGGCATGCTGCTGTTGGCGGCCGCGGCCGGAACGATCCTCTACCGGCTCGTCGGAAAACGCGATTATCCACGTTGGCTGCTTCAGGCGCTGCTTCTCGCCGGGCCGTTGTCGCTGATCGGCATTGAGACGGGGTGGATTTTTAGCTGCACGGGTCGGCAGCCATGGACGATCTACCATATCCAGACTACGGTGGAGGCGGCGACGAAATCGCAGAACCTCGGAACCCTGTTCGTCCTGTTTATCGGATTGTACGTATTCTTGCTGATCGTGACGGGATTGGTGTTGCGGTATTACTTCAACCGACATCCGGTGACGCCGGACATGCTGGAGGTCCGTTATGGATAAGGAGGCTATCATGTTATGAGCGACGCTACCATCGCCATCTCCATCTTATGGGGGTTTCTGTTCATCTATTCAATCATCGGCTCGGTCGACTTCGGCGCGGGATTTTGGTCTATGGTTTACAGTCGGAGAAATCCCCAGGCCGCCGGGATCGCAAACCGCTTTCTGTCTCCATCGTGGGAAGTGACAAATGTTTTTCTGGTGCTGCTGGTTGTGGCGTTGGTTGGTTTCTTCCCGCGTGCCGCCTATGTCCTTGGAACATTGTTGCTCGTCCCGGTCAGCCTCGTCATGATTCTGCTTCTGTTCCGCAGCGCGTTTATGGTTTACGCCTACTCCGTACAACGGGAGGTCCGGAGCCTGCGCATCGTGTCCGGCATCACCGGCTTATTAATACCGGGGCTGCTCGTGAGCGTGCTGCCGATTACGTTAGGCGGTTTTATTCGTCAGGAGAGCGGGTATCCGCAGCTAAAGTACGGCGATTTGCTGACTAGTCCGGCATTGTATGCCTATTTGGGCTTCGGTATCGCCACGGAGTTGTTTCTGTCTGCGCTGTTCCTCTCCGATTTCTCCAACGAGGCGGGGGATGAGAGCAGTTATCGTCAATACCGCCTGATAGCGGTGATCACCGGGCCGCTCGCCATGCTACTGGCTGTCGTCGCGACTTTCTCCGTGAATGAGGAGGCGATGTGGATGGTCCACCGGATGAAGGAGCAGGGACTGTGGTTTATGCTGTCGAGTGCCGCATTTCTTGCAGGGTACGGTTCCCTATGGGTTAGACGAAACGGCAGGCTTGGCTGGCCCCGTATGGCCTTTGTATTCGTGGTGCTTCAATTTGCAGTGGCAAGCTTTGCCTATGGGAAAGCGCATATGCCGTATATCGTGTACCCGTATTTGACGGTGACCGAAGGGATAACCAATCACTCGATGTTTATCTCCTTATTATGGGGTTACGGCATTGGAACGGTCATTTTGCTGCCGGTCTTCATGCTGTTTTGGTGGCTGTTCCTGAAGGACAAGCGTTATTTGCGCACAGAGTAGCTCACCCTGGCTAGAATGACAAAAGCCGCCCTTGAGAGGGGCGGCTTTTTGCTGCAATTGGATTCGCTTAAATTAACTTATGCGCGTACCATTTCTTCCCGCGGAACCGCCAGAGGAAGAGGGCCCCGCGCACGCCCCATTCGCTGCACATCGCCAGCCAGACACCCAAGATGCCAAGGCCAAGCACGATGCCGAGAATGTAACCGAGAATGACTCGGAACAGCCACATCGTCAACATCGAGGTGATTGAAGTGAAACGTGAGTCGCCCGCTGCCCGCAGTGCGGATGGCAAGATGAAGCTGATCGGCCAGAGAGGGATCTGGGCGATGGAGCTCACCAGGAGCACAAGGAAGATGTCGCCGACAATTTCGGTTGGCGGAGCGAAGATGCTTACGAGCGGTCGGAACAATGGCAGTAGAATCAAGCTGATGATAGCCAGCGACCCCGAGCCGAGCCAGAGGAAGGACTTGATGAACTTCCGCGCGTCGCCTACGCTTCCGCTGCCAATGCATTGGCCAACCACGGTTACGATCGTAAGCGACAGGGCGCTGGCGGGAATTTGGAACACCCCAGCAAGTGAACCGCCGATGGCATTTGTCGCAATGGCGTAGGTGCCTAGACTAACGATAAATACCTGAGTTAGCAGTTTACCGCCATTAAAGAACAGTTGCTCGGCTGCGAACGGAATCCCGATGAACATGATTTTGCGCAGCATTTCGAGCGGGAAGTGGAATAGGTCGCGTAGTTGCAGATGCAAGGAGGCTTCCATTTTGAACAGATAATACAGCGCGCAGATCGCGCCTGCAAACCGGGCGATATTGATCGCTAGCGTCATGCCGAAGACGCCCATATCCAGAAGGGTAATCAGCAGGATGTTCAGCAGCACGTAGAGCAGGTTCATGATCAGCGACAGGGTTAAAGAAGCCCGAGTTTTGCCGATGCCCCGCAGGGCGGAGCAGACGGCCTGGACCACAGCTAATCCCGTGTAGGAGATACTGCTGCCGATCAAATAGACGCGGGCGTTGTCGAATACATCCGCGGACGCGGCGCCGAACAGAAGCTTCAGAATCGGATTATGAAATCCGATCAGGAGCAGGGCGATCCCGACGGCAAGCAGGGACACCGAAGTGACCGTTGCCGCTGAAGCGCGGGAGACATTACGGTCGTTGCGGCTGCCTTTGTATTGAGCGACCACCACCGTACCCCCGGTCGCGACGGCGACAAACACGCTGATCAAGAAGATATTCAGCGAGTCGACGATGTTGACCGCGCTGACGGCGGCGACGCCGGACGAGCTGATCATGGCGGTATTGACTAAGTTGAGGCCGATGATAAATGCCTGATCGATCAGAATCGGTAGAAACAGAGCGAAGATCTGCCGGTAGTCCATGGACTCGCCGGACAGATGCTTTTCCAGGAAGACGTTATTTTGTAGACGCGCGAAAATGGGCTTCAATAGACATCACTTTCTTTTCTATATAGTTAGAAAACAGTTTACCCCTATTATCGGACATTTCGTCACAAGGCTAAAGCAACAAAGCAACCCCGGCTTTCTTGACCGGGTAGGGTTGAAGATACCATTATCGGAAGAACGATGTCAATGCGATTACGCATCCTTCTGGCGGGGCGGCAGCTGCAGGGCATGCGATTTGGAAAATGCGGTGGTAGGTGTTACCATGGAGGGGATTGGGCGAATTTGATTTGGGAGGGGATTGTTTTGAAAGCGCTATTTATCGGAGGCACCGGGACGATCAGTTCCGCGATTACGAGACAGTTGGCGGAGGACAGCTCCTGGGAGTTGTACCTGTTGAATCGGGGGAACCGCAGTAAAGAGTTGCCGTCCGGCGTACATGTCATTGAGGCCGATATCCATCAGGAAGCTGAGGTGGCTGCAAAGCTCGAGGGTCATACTTTCGATGTGGTGGCGGACTTCATCGCCTTTGAACCGGCGCAGTTGGAGCGGGATGTTCGATTATTCGCTGGGAAAACCAAGCAGTTTATGTTTATCAGCTCGGCTTCGGCGTATCAAACCCCTTTGTCGGATTACAGAATCACCGAAGGGACACCGCTGTCCAATCCTTATTGGGCCTACTCCCGCAACAAAATCGCTTGCGAGGAATATTTGATGCAGCAGTATCGCGAGCAGGGATTCCCGATCACCATCGTGCGGCCGAGCCATACCTATGATGAGCGTTCGATCCCGCTGGGCGTTCACGGCAACAAGGGTTCTTGGCAAGTGGCCCAGCGCATGCTGGAGAACAAACCGGTCTTGATTCATGGCGACGGTTCGTCGTTGTGGACGTTAACGCATAACAGCGATTTTGCCAAAGGCTTTATCGGGTTGATGGGCAACCTTCATGCCATCGGCGAATCGGTCCATATCACGTCGGACGAAAGCGTAACTTGGAACCAAATTCATGAAATCATTGCGGATGCCCTGGGCGTGAAGCTGCGTACGGTGCATGTCGCTTCTGACTTTCTTGCGGACAACGGGCCTTACGATTTCCGCGGTGGGCTGCTGGGCGACAAGGCGAATACGGTCGTTTTCGACAATGCCAAGCTGAAGCGGCTGGTACCTGGCTTTACGGCGACGGTTCGTGTGGATCAAGGCATCCGACGGACGGTGGAGCATATTCTGGCGCATCCTGAGCTTCAGGTAGCGGATCCTGAATTCGACGCTTGGAGCGATCGAGTTGTCGGAGCGATGGAAGCGGCAACGAAGCTGATGAGGGAATAGGCGGGAGGCCCCGATAAGCATGGCACGGCAACCCACGTTCGTGTTGGCGCCGGATTCTTTTAAGGAGAGCATGACGGCCAAGGAAGTATGTCTGGCGATGGAAGAAGGGCTGCGCAAGGCGTTTCCGGACGCGCGTTATGTTCATGTTCCGATGGCTGACGGCGGAGAAGGAACCGTTCAAGCCTTGGTTGACGCCACAGGCGGGCGGCTGTTCTCGCTGGAGGTGGTGGGGCCGCTCGGTGAGCCGGTTACGGCGCAGTACGGGCTGCTGGGCGACGGGGAGACGGCGGCCATCGAATTGGCTTCGGCCAGCGGTCTCCAGCAGGTGCCGCCTGATCGGCGCGACCCGCTGCATACCACAACGTACGGCACCGGCGAGCTGATCCGCGCTTGCCTCGATCAGGGCGTACGCCGGATCATCGTGGGGCTTGGCGGCAGCGCCACGAACGACGGCGGTGCCGGGATGGCCGAGGCGCTAGGCGCGCGGTTCCTGGACACGTCGGGCCGGTCGCTGCCGCGCGGCGGGGGCCGCCTCGGGGAGTTGGCGCGGATTGACGTATCCGCGCTCGATCCGCGGCTGCAGCAGACGCGCCTGATCGTGGCTTGCGACGTCGACAACCCGCTCTGCGGCGAGCGCGGCGCGTCCCGCGTGTTCGGGCCGCAGAAGGGCGCCACCGCCTCGATGGCGGAGCAGCTCGACGCCGCGCTTGCGCACTACGCTGAGACGGCGCGGACGCGCTGTACGCCGAAGGGATCGACGCGATCTTCGGCATCGCCCCCGGGGCGGCCGCCCTGCCGCTGGGTCCGGCCAGGCCAGCCCCGCTGCGCCCGCTTCGCCGCCCAAAAGGGAGAAATGTTGTATTTCCTACAACATTTCTCCCTTTTTTCTTGCCCCTGCGGGGCAAATGTTGCAAAAGCTGCAACATTTAAGCCCGCCCCGGGCCGTACCGCTGATAAATGTTGCACTTTATGCAACATTTCACTCCCCCGGCCTGCCAAGCAGCCCGAAATGTTGCACTTTATGCAACATTTCAGGCTGCGGGCACTGCCTCCGGCTGGCGCACCCGGCCGCCGCAAACTACTGCCGCCGCATCATGCCCTATTATGCTTAGGCCCAGGACGCCCACCACGCACCTCTCCACGCATATGAGGAGCCCGAAGCGTACAGTTTATGAACGACGGCGTCGCCGCGACGAGCTTTTCTTTTGCTCATATAACAAAAGTATAGTAAAATACAAAAATATAGTTAACTAGATGAAGCGGAGGAACAAATCATGGAAATCGGAATCAGCACGTTCGTGGAAACGACACCGGATGTCGTTACTGGCGAATTGATCAGTCATGCGCAGCGGCTGCGTGAGGTAGTAGAGGAGATCGTCCTAGCCGACAAGGTCGGGCTCGATGTGTTTGGCGTAGGGGAGCATCACCGCAAAGATTATGCCGCTTCTTCGCCGACGTTGGTGTTGGCCGCAGCTGCGCCGCAGACGTCGCGCATCCGGCTAACCAGCGCCGTTACCGTGCTGTCTTCCGATGATCCGGTTCGGGTGTTCCAGGACTTCGCGACGCTGGATGGCCTATCGAATGGGCGCGCGGAGATTATGGCCGGTCGGGGTTCTTTTATCGAGTCCTTCCCGCTGTTCGGGTACGATTTGAATGATTATGAGGAGCTGTTCGAGGAGAAGCTGGATCTGCTGCTAAAACTGCGTGATTCGGAAAAAGTAACCTGGCAAGGCAATCACCGTCCAGCAATCCATAATCTGGGCGTCTATCCGCGTCCTGTGCAGAATCCATTGCCGGTATGGATCGGCAGCGGCGGCAACACGGAATCTGTCATCCGTGCAGGGGTGCTTGGTTTACCGCTAGTCCTAGCGATTATCGGCGGTCGCCCGACTCAATTTGCCCCACTTGTCAAGGTCTACAAGCAAGCCGCTGCACAGGCTGGGCATGACGTCTCGAAGCTGACGGTCGCCTCCCATTCGCATGGCTTCGTTGGCGACCGCAATGACGTGGCGGTGGAGAAGTTCTTCCCCTCGACACAGGCGGCCATGAACGTGATCGGACGGGAACGCGGCTGGGGCCACTACGGCCGGGCCAGCTACGATGCCGCCCGCAGCCTGGAAGGTGCGCTGTACGTTGGTGACCCGGAGACGGTGGCGAACAAGATCATTTACCTTCGCAAGAATGTCGGTATCACCCGCTTCATGCTGCATTGCCCGCTCGGGACGATGCTGCATGAGGATGTCATGCGGTCGATTGAACTCCTCGGCACCGAGGTGGCACCTCGAGTACGGGAAGAAATCGCCCGTTGGGAAGCTGCCGGAGAGAAAACGGAATAAAGGACATGGCGTAGCGGCGTTAGATATACTGCCAAAACGGTGCATGATTTGCACCGCCCCGGGCCTGATCCTAGCGCGAATGGTGTGGCTCTTACTTGCAGCCCCCCTCACACCTCCGCCCGGAACGTCTTCCCTAACGGTTCGCCGAGGCCGAAGTAGTGGCGGAAGTTATAAATGAGCGGGCTCCACAGGCGAGGGTCGATATGATGTTCGCCGATGATGAGGTCACGGTGGGCGTGGACGGCCACGGCCCGGGTTTCGACGATCGCGAAGAAGGGGGCATAGGCTGGCGCTCGGAAGTCCTCCACGACCGCTTCGATTTGCAGCGGGCACTCGCGGATGCGTGCGGGCCGCACTTGCTGGGAAGGGATCGATGCCAACCCGCTGGCCGCAAATTTATCGCTTTGATACGTAAAACCCTGTGCTGCTTTTTCAGTTGGCACGGGGTTTTTTCCGGTTGTGGGGGCTAGCCGCTCGACTTGCTCCCACAAGGAGGGATCGGGTAGATTGATCACGCACTCTCGGTAGCGCTGCAGGTTTTCGGCGGCTTTTCCGCCTAGCCCGATGCCAAGAACAATATGGTTGCCGAGCGCCCAAGAAGAAGAGATCGGGCTAATATTCGTGCTTCCGTCTTCATTAAGAGTCGTGAGCAGAACGACGGGCGTACCGTAATACAAAATTTTTGGCTGAATCAGCAGTGTGTCGTCGGCTGACGGACTCGCCGCTTTCGAAGTTTGCATCGAAATGACCTCCCCGGTTTTATGTGTTTCCCGCTCATTGTATAATGGCAACAATACCATGGGGATCGAAATATGGATGACATCCTCAAAAAGGGGGAGTGAATCGTTATGGAAACACCGATGCATACGTCAGCGGCGGTCATCGCCTCGCTTGTCAGCGACCCTAGTCGGTCGGCGATGTTAACGGCCATGCTGGACGGAAGGTACCATGCCGCCGGGGAGTTGGCGCAAGCGGCCGGAATCCAGCCGCAAACAGCCAGCTTTCATCTGACCAAGCTGACGGAAGCCGGCCTCATTGCCGTCGAGAAACAAGGTCGCCACCGCTACTACGGAATCGCAGGCCCGGAGGTCGCCCGGGTGATGGAATCCCTGTTGTCCATCGCGCCGCCGACACCGATTAAGTCGTTGCGGCAGGCCACGGAGGATCAGGCACTGCGGTATGCCCGAACCTGCTATGACCATTTGGCGGGGAGTTTAGGCGTCCGGCTGACGCAATGCTTGGTTGGCCGAGGAATCCTCGCCGAAGGTGACGGAGGGTTTGATGTTACCACGGAAGGGGAAGCGTTTCTGGGTCGGTTCGGGGTCGACATCGACGGAGCCAAGCGCAAACGCCGCTCTTTTTCCCCCAAATGCCTGGATTGGAGTGAACGGCGCCATCATCTGGCCGGGGCGCTCGGCCATGCGCTGCTAGAGCGGCTGATGGAGCTGGGATGGGTAGAGCGAAATCCGCATAGCCGGGCCGTCAAGTTGACCGCGAAAGGGCGAGTAGGGTTAAGGGAAAGCTTGGCTTTGGACATGGACGTTGAGGAAGGAGTCGGCTAACTTCCGAATTCAAAGTTCAGGCATACGAAAAACCATCTCTCACTTGCAAGAGATGGTTTTTTGCCATTCTGCTATAACCGGCTGCGTCGCCGTTGTCTTCTTCGTCCGCGCAGCGTGACGTGAAGCGATCGGGCGCTCCGCCGCTTGGCCTTGCTGCGGGCATGAGCGGCCGCTTTACCAATGGAACTGCGAACCCAAGTTCGTGCCCCTTTCTTGCGCAGCGCCCCTTTGCGGATCGAACGTTTGCGACGCCGGCGGGACGAGGTTGGTTTCACCGAGTCAGGCCATAGACTCTGGCAGGCTTGCGTCAAGATTGCCTTGATTTGCTCCTGTTTATGCGGAGCATCCGGCTGGGTATAGATCTGGGTAGCCGCCATCAGCGCCGGCTTCAGCCCGTTCTTCAAAGCTCCGTATTCGGGAGCATCCGGCTGCAGATGAAAGAGGCGGGCGCCGTGAGCTAACGTACGCCGAACTTGTCGCGCGGCAGCACGCTCCGAAGCGTTCTTGCTGCTGCGCCACGATTTGAGGATACGCAGCGTATTTTTATACGCTTCCATCCCCTCGGAAGGGGGTAGGATGGCGAACAAGCTGATTTCCGGATCGGCGTAGCCATGGTTCTGGTAGATGATCCGCAGGTTCTCTCCTTGGGAATCCTCGCTCCGATGAAAGGACGGGTGCTCCTGGTGATAACCGACCACTTCCTCAATGCTAACGAAGGTGCAGCCGCGAAGGTGCAGTCGGTAGCCAAGTTCCCAATCTTCAAGGCCATGCTTCTGGAAGTTCTCATTAAAACCGCCGACCTCTTCAAATAGCCGTTTGGACAAAGAGAGGTTGCGGGTGACCGCCATGAGCCAAGGCGCCACATCGGTGGTCGGGAATTCGCGATAATTCCCCTGAACCGGCTCCCAAGGGGCGACGACCTTTTCCAGTTGGCCGGTTTGGCGGAGAATATCCTCGCGGGTAACGATCTCGATCAGATCCGGTGCTTGCCAATAGTCATTGTTCCACAGCCCGGAAGCTTGCAGAACCTCAGAGGCAGCGAGCTTCTCCTCCCCAGAGAAATCAGGGTACAGGTGGGGATACGCCTTGATGAACAAGATCGGAACCCCGGAGACGACAGCGTTTCGGTGCAGTTGATGATAGGTGTCGTGCGTCTTCACGAAGTCGGGAGTGACCAGGTAATCGGGATCACAAAAAATCAGGAAGTCGCCGGAAGCGGCCTCAACCCCGCGGTTCCGAGCCGCCGACCTCCCGGCCGTTTCCTCCAGGGTGACGGGAACGAGCTGGTAAGGGGGGCGGTACCGGCTTAGACGCTCCAGGGTGTCATCTGTGGAGCCGTCGTCGACCACCACCACTTCAAATTGATCAAGCGAATAGGTCTGGATTTCAAATGCCGTTAACGTCAGCATCAAAGACAACGCCTTATTATAGCTGGGGATGATGACACTATATTTCATTGGACAGGGATCACCTCGGGCATCATGATTTCGTACCCATTATACGAATCCCCAGCGGCGGCGAAAGGGACAAAGAACCACGCCCGGTTACTTTATTTTGATGCGCACTCTTTTTATCGTGGCCCATAGGATTCCCAGCGCAAGACCTGCTAGCAACAACGTACCCAGCAACGAACCCCAAACCGGCAAATGGCCTATATAGACGACGTTGTTAAGGAGGTCCTTGAGCTCCAAATCCCACATGGCCTCGGAAGCAAACAGAAGAATCAGGGCCAGAACGATATACAGCATGCCCCCCAGCTTGCCGAACCGGTAAAAGCCGGCACCGATCACATAACCCGCCAAATAATAAACGAGGGCGTTCAGGATGTAGACGATTACAGTAAGCAACCAGGAAGCATTCTCCCCCAGGAAGGATACCTTCTCAGGTGCAGGAATCAGCCAATGCTGCAAGCTGCCGAGGACGCCTGCACCCCCCATCAACACCAAGGCCACCATAGCAGCAGCCAGTGAGGACCCGCAGAAATAGGCTTTTCGCGTAACCCCAAATCTGGCGTAGAAGCTGAGGAAGCCGGACACCGAAATAATTCCGATGACGAGCATAAACACCTTGGACGGTTGAAAAGCGAACGTGATAAAGTTTTGCGCATTCACTTCAATTAGCGCATACGCCAGGGTGACGAAGCAGATAAACCAGGCGGCCCAGGTCAGCTGGAGCCAGGACATATCCGCAGCAACTCGAAGCGCGCGGCTTGTGTTATTGATCGGCTGGTTCTTAAAGCTCGGATTGGACTTCATGGGAACCCCCCTCCCCGGTTAAATGGATGAACAAATCCTGTAGCGGAACCGGTCCGATGTCGAGACCTTTATTCGCAGCGGCTCTGCGCCGAGCCTCGTCAATCTCCCCGTAGACCATCGCTGCCTTCGTGCTGCCAAGCTGTTGGACATTTAGCACCTTCATGCCGCGCACGAACTCGTCGACATCGGCAGCTGCTCCGGTGATAGATGCACCCCGTTCCAACAACTGGTCAATGGGCTCCTTCAGCAGCATCCGTCCTTTGTGCAAAATCACCACATCCTCGAACAAATAATCCATTTCCGAAACGAGGTGGGTGGATAGGATGATCGTACGCGGGTGGTTGGCATGATCCTCTAGCAGCTGCTTATAGAAAATCTCCCGGGTTGGCGCATCCATTCCGCGATACACCTCATCGAAGATCGTCACCGGTGTTCGGCTTGCCAGCCCGATCACGGCATTCAGCGCCGACTGCATCCCGCTGGAGAGCTTCTTCATCGGTACATCCGTCGGTAAACCGAACAACCGGACCAGTTCTTCGGCATACGCCCGGTCAAAATAAGGGCGGTATCGCTCGGCAACCTTCAGCATGCCGTTCACTTTTTCGCTTTCTTCACTGTAATTGGTCTCATAAACGAAGCTGACCTGGGCCATCGTCTCGGCATGCTCAAACGGGGGATGGCCGCCAATCCGCACCCGTCCTGCCGTTGGCTCCATATAGGAAGCCAGGAGGGAGAGCAGGGTGGTTTTGCCCGCGCCGTTTCGGCCCAGCAGCCCATAAATTTTCCCGGCCTCCAGCTCTAAAGTAATATCGATCAGTGCGGGGTGGCTGCCAAAATGGACACTCACCTGCTCAAGCGTAACGTCAAGGCTCATGTTTAATCCCTTCCTTTGCTTTAATGATCAGCAGATTCATTTCCCCTTCGGCAATGCCCAGCTTTGCAGCTTCCCGCATCATGGGAAGGACATATTCATCGAGAAATCGATCTTTACGTTCCGTCAGCAGCATTTCCTTTGCATTTTCGGCCACAAACATGCCAACCCCCCTCTTCTTGTACAAAATACCGGCGTCCACCAACAGATTGATCCCTTTGGCGATCGTCAGGTGATTGATTTTGTAAAATTGTACGAGCTGCGTCGTCGACGGAATTTGCTCATGCTCCTTCAGTTGTTCGTTCACGATCTGGTCTTCAATGAGCTCTTTGATCTGCAGAAAAATCGGCTTCTTGTCGTCAAAAGACGGACTCAACGGGAAATCACCTCCGTATCCCTTTGTTGTTAGTTATATGGTTATATAGTCTTGTATATAACTATATAAATAAAATTTCATCTCGTCAATCTTCTTTTCGCCTGGAGCGAGGAACGACGGCTTAGCACCTAACGCTTGCCACACGGCTAATATCCGCTAAAATCGCCGTTTTGCGGATCTAACGCGGATCACAGAGCTTATTTGCCATCTTCGGGGGTGAAATCGGGGGTTTTCCCCGAAATAGTGTTGCTCAGCGTCGTTAGAATTTCTAGAACGCCGAATTTGCCACATTAGCGTTCCTGGTCAGCGTTAGCGCTGGCACAGTATCCGTACAGCAAGAACCGCAAGCACTCCAAGCACTCAAAACACAAAAAAACGGGTCGCCCCAGCCAGTAACGACCGGGACAACCCGCTTCCATTTATTTTTTCTCCTGCAAAAAACCCTTAATCTTCTCCAGCGTTGCGGCGGGATCGATATTTTGCAGCAAATAGTCGGACTCTTTCTTGTAAACGACCTGCTCGGAGTAGTTCCTTAAATACTCCTCGATCACCTCGGGCGGGGCCCCCTCCCGTTCCTCGCGCAGCCGAATGTCCTCCTTTGTCACATAGAGGAAAATCCGAATCGCCTGCGACCCAAACCGTTTCCGGAACGCCTGCAGGCCATCATGATTCACGACGACGACCGCCGCACCATGTTGTTCCAGCGCCTCGTTTAGTTCATGCTCTGCGATTCCGTAGCTGCCGCGCTCCAGGCGTACGCTTTGGGTAAACGCCTGCCTGCCGAGCATCGCTTGAAAATCCGCATCGGAGATAAAACGGTAGTGCTCACCGTCCTTCTCCCCTGGGCGTTTCGCTCGCGTGGTATAAGGAAGGACATAAGGAAGGCCCAGGTCGGTGCTGAGCTGCTTGGCGATACTTTTGCGGCCCGAACCGCTCGTGCCGGTAATGACGATCACTTTGGGCTGCGGAGTGCGCTCCTCCTCCAGGCCCGCGTCATTGGGCTTGTCAGAAGATGCTTCAGCCTCGTTGCGGGCAAGGCCTTGGGTTGTTTTCGAGCCTTTCAGCCATTTCCACATCGCGTCTCCATGCGCGTTATCCGGGTTCGATTCCTATCCTCGCCGGCAGAACCGCACGGATTCACCTCCTTCGCCATGTCTATACTTCCTATGTCGGCAAAAAGAGGAAAAAATTGAATGATCCCGATTCGCTCCACCATTGATCTAAGCAGCTACCTCAAAACACCCGGCGTGCGGTCACGAACCGCTTTTTCCACTGGCCATCAAACGCCTCGATATGGACTCCTTGCTCTTTGGAATAGGTGTGCAGAATCTGATTGTCGCCAATATAGATGCCGACGTGGCCGATATCCAGACCCCGCGCGCTGAAGAACAACAGGTCTCCCTTGCGCAACTGATCCAGGCTGACTTCCGTACCTTCCTTGGCTTGATCATACGAAACGCGCGGAAGCTCGATCGAAAGAATCTCCTCGTACACCCGATTCACAAAAGAGGAGCAGTCGAACGTTTTCGTTTGGTTGGGAGATGCTCCGAATTCGTAAGGCGTACCTTCAAACGTTTTGCCGTAAGCGATCAGCTCGTCCGCCTGCTTGTCCGCAAGGGTGTCGCTCCGATAGTCGGTGTATTTCGGCTTGGCCGATACATAACCGGAGCGTCCGTCCGGGGTTCGCACCTCCAGCCAGAGCGCACCGGCTTCGCGAACGACATGTAGCTTGCTGCCGGTGGGCAGCAGCTCCTCACCGACCGTTTCGCTCCCGGCATCCGGCGCACTGCGCAGATTGACGCCCCAAGCGATGGTGGTTTCGTATGTAAACGCCGAAGTGATTCGCACCGTGTGGTGATCGCCGTCCCAGACGACATCGCTGCCGAGCGCTTCGCTTACGAACCGTAGAGGAACCAGCGAATAACCGTCCGCGATCTGCCCGGGTACCGGCAGCGTGAGGAGCTGGCCGTTCAACTGAGCCGTGGGGTCGCCAATGCGGTAAACGAGCGTCATTTGGCCTCGGGTGGCCGTGACGGTCTTGCTGGTATCGTCCCAGGCCAGCTTGGCGCCCAGCGCTTCAAACACGTCACGGATAGGGAGCAGGACGCTGCCGTTCACCAGCAAGGGGAGCGTCTCCGTTTGCAGCGGCCGCCCGTCGAGCTCAATCGTGATGCCGCCCTTAGAGGCGGTTTGGATCAACGGGGCCGCAGCCACCGCCCCCGAGGCTCCCAAGGCCGGATCTCCCACGGGCTCCGCACCGGCCGTTCCCGCTTGGGCGGACAATACGAGGGAGGCTGCCAACAGCCAGGTCAGTCCGAGTGTTTTATTGTTGAATGGTTTCGTCATTCTAAATCACCTATTTTCTGGATGGATTTATACTATTGGACGAAATCCAAGCAGATTTGTTGTGTGGAAAATGTTTCCTACCCCTCTGGATTCAACGAGGTCAACCGTTCCAATCCGTTCATATACTTACGCAGCGCATGAGGGATCCGGATGCTCCCGTCTTCCTCTTGATGATTCTCCAAGAGCGGGATCAGGATGCGCGGCGAAGCGACCATGGTGTTGTTTAACGTGTAGCAGTATTGCAGCTTGCCGTTTTGGTCCTTGTACCGGATATTCGAACGGCGGGCTTGGAAGTCGAGCAGTTGCGACGACGAATGGGTCTCCCCGTAGGCCCCACGGCTCGGCATCCACGTTTCGATGTCGTATTGTTTATACGTTTTTTGCGACATGTCTCCGGTGCACACCGCCATTACCCTGTATGGCAGCTCTAACAGTTGAAGCAGTTCCTCGGCGTTTTGGGTGATTTCCTGAAAGAGCTGTTCCGACAGCTCCGGGTTGTTTTCGCACAGCACCACTTGCTCGACCTTCGAGAACTGATGCACGCGATACAAGCCATGAACATCCCGTCCGGCCGAGCCAACTTCGCTGCGGAAACAAAGCGAGGCCGCGGCCAGCTTGATGGGATGGGTGACATCAACGATCTCATGGTCGTAATACGACACGAGCGGAACCTCGGCGGTTCCGACCAGCCAGCGATCGTCCTCGGCCATCCGGTACGTCTGATCCACGCCCAGCGGGAAGAATCCGGTGTTCACGAGCGCCTCCGAGCGTACCATTAAGGGAACCTCCAGCAGGGTGAATCCTTTCGCCGCAAGCAGATCCACGGCCAGCTGCTGTACCGCCCGGTGCAGCAGAACCCCTGTGCCGCTCAGGTAGTAGTTGCGGGCGCCAGCCGTTTTGACCCCGCGGGGAATGTCGATCATCCGATGCTGTTCACCGAGGGCGACGTGATCTCGCGGCGTAAATTCAAACGCGGGCGGTTCTCCGATCTGCTTCACCACGACATTGTCGAGGTCCGACAGGCCCTTGGGCGTATCCGGCGAGACCGGGCTCGGAACAAGCAGCATCAGTCGCCGATACTCGCGCCCCGCCTCCTCAAGCTCCTTCTCCAGTCCGCTCAGCCGCCGGTTCAGCTGTTTCACCTCTTCTTTCAAAGCGGCGGCGGCGTCCGGCCCTTGCTCCCGGATCTGTACCTCAATCTGAGGGGTAAGCCGGTTACGCTCCTGCCGTATCCGTTCCACTTCCTGCAGAAGGGCCCGGCGTTGGTCGTCCCAATGCAATAGCTCCGGGACCGATAACTCGATCCCTTTGTCCTCCGCCACCTGTTGAACTTGTTCTTGATGCTCCCGAATCCATTTACCGTCTAACATGGGTGATCCGCTCCTTTTTCGATGAGAATACAAAAAGCGCCCTTCGTCCGATTGGGACGAGGAGCGCTGTATGCTCGCGGTGCCACCCAAATTGATCAAACCGGCCGGGCCGGGTTGATCCCCTTTAGTTCCGCGGTAACGGGCGGACCCGGTTAGCTTAGGAGGAGATGATTGCGCGTTTGGCGCGCGGGTTCCCCTTGACGAAAACGCCTCCGAGTTGGATGCTCTTCATAGGCATGATTCCGAGATATGATTTGTAAAGCAGTATAACGTATATGACGTAGAATATTCAAGTGGGAGGGGACAGGAAAATGAGAAAATTGCTGCTCACCGGGTTTGAACCCTTTGGCGGTGAATCGATCAATCCGGCAGTTGAAGCGGTGCACCGGCTGCAGGGACGTGTGATCGGTTCCTATGAGGTTATAGGCTTGGAACTACCGACGGTGTTTGGCCAATCGATGGAGCGCCTGCTGGCCGGTATCGAGGAAACGGAGCCGGAGGTGGTGATCGCGTTAGGGCAAGCCGGCGGACGAAGGGGGATTTCGTTTGAGCGGATCGCCGTCAACCTAAGCGATGCCGCCATCGATGACAATGCGGGGAACCGGCCGGTGGATGTTCCTGTCGTGCCGGAAGGCCCGGCAGCGTATTGGACCACGCTGCCGGTCAGACGCATGGCCGACCGGCTGCAGGTCGAGGGGATTCCCGCGTCGCTATCGCTATCAGCCGGTACCTTCGTATGCAACCACTTGTTTTACGGGTTGATGCATCATCTCGCCGTCAGCGGCAAGCCCATCCGGGGTGGGTTCATCCATATCCCCTACCTCCCGGAGCAGGCGGAGCGACATCCCGGCGCCCCGAGTATGGCGTTGGAGCAGCTGGTTGCCGGCCTGGAGTTGGCGATCAGGGTGATGGGGGAGTAACAAAATGTTGTACTAATTACAACATTTCTCTCATAGGGCAGAGCCGCTAAGCGAACGCACCCCCTTCATGCTTCAGCAGCCAGCTTTTGCGGGACAATCCGCCGCCGTAGCCTCCAAGGTCGCCATTCGCGTTGATGACGCGGTGGCAAGGGATAACAAGGGCCAGTTGATTGGCCCCATTGGCCTGGGCGACAGCGCGAAAGGCCGACGGACGGCCAACTTCGGCGGCCAGCTCGGCATACGAGCGCGTCTCCCCTGGGGGGATTTGCCGCAGCCGGGCCCATACCTGCTGCTGAAACGGCGTGCCCAGCAGGCGCAGTGGGGTAACGAACTCGGTCAACCGCCCTTCGAAGTACAGGGCGAGTTCCCGCTCGATCGAGCGGATCGGGCCGGTGAATCCCGGGATCACCGCGGATTTTGTCCGCTTGCGGAGCCGCTCGACTTCGCGCTCCAGACCGCGGCGGTCCACGAACTCCAGCAGGTACAACGCTTCCTCATCGGCGATCGCGATCATCGGCCCGAGCGGGGTGTCGAGCCACGCCGCCCTTAGCACTCGGCTCTCTTCCAACCGGGTTGGTGCAGCCCCCATAATCCGGGAGAAGGCATCCCGGAATCCGCTGCTCGACTCATACCCCATAGCGAGCTGGGCGTCGATGACCGGTCGGCCCGAACGGATGTTACCGAGCGCCAGACCCATCCGGCGGGCGCGGGCGTATTCCACGAAGGTCATGCCAAAGCGCTTCTTGAACTGGCGGCGCGCCGTGGATGCATCGACGGACAGCTGCCGGAAGTCTTCGTCCTTCCAGCGCTTCTCCGGATGAGCCTCGACGGCTTCTACCAACTGCCGGACCAAATCGGACACGCGGCTCGGGTGGGATAACGGGCGACAGCGTTGGCACGGCCGGAACGAGGCGAGCAGCGCTTCTTTGGCTGTTTCGTAAAATTCGCAGTTTTCGAATTTCGGTTTTCGTGCCGGGCAGGTTGGTCGGCAGAAGACGCCGGTGGTTTTGACGCCAACGTAAAATACCCCTTCATACTCCGTTTTTTTCTCCAATAAAGCTTGATAATACTCTTCCTTCCGTTCGGCGAGAATCATTAAGGGAGGGTCCTCCTTGTCTTCAACTTTGTGTCCCCATTATATCGTTTGCAGCAAGGCGGTGCCGCCGAAAATCAGGCATTGATTTTCCGGTCAAGACTTCCATTGTGGGCAAGGGAGATTTGTTATATGATATCATGGTAAATTGGGTGAACGCGCTAGTATTTGGGGGCCATCCGCAGGTCTAACGCTTACCACAGCGCTTAAGTCGGCTCAAATCGCCGATTTTACATTTTAACGCTGCTCACCGTGCTTAAATCTTATTTTTGAGCCGGAATCAGGTGGTTTAATGGAAATAGTGATCCACAGCGTCGTTAGAAACGGTACAACGAGGAAATCCTTCAAATAGCGTTTCTCATCCGCGTTAGAGCAGTGGGAACATCCTAAGGGCATCCATGACATGGAGAATCACTAGGAGGCTGCCCCGAAATCTAGTTTGAAACGATAAATAAATCATATTTTTGAGCGTGGAGGAAACGATGTATCCTAAAGACTTCAACTATAAAATGCCAGCCGAATGGGCGGCACATGAACGCACCTTTATCTCCTGGCCGGTACAGGAGTCGATGGTTTATCCCGACCGGTACGCCGAAGTGTGCGACGGGTATGCCGAATTCATTACGGCGATCGCTGAATTTGAACCGATCACGGTGGTCGTGAATCCGGACGATTTACAAAAGGTGAAGGCCCGCTTTGAGCAGGATCCAAACACGGGTCGCATCTCTTATCTGCCGATTGAGCATAACGACGCTTGGCTGCGCGACAACGGCCCGACGTTCCTCGTCAATCCAGAAGGGGAGCTGGCCGGGGTTAACTGGGGTTTTAACGCCTGGGGCGGCAAATATTCGCCGTGGGATCTGGACGATGCGGTCGCGCCGCAAATCCTTGAAGCCCTCAAAGTGAAACAATTCGACGCGCCATTGGTGCTCGAGGGCGGCTCCATCCATGCGGACGGAGAAGGTACGCTACTGACTACCGAGGAGTGCCTGCTGAACAAGAACCGCAACCCGCACATGAGCCGGGAAGAGATCGAGGCGGCGGTCAAGAGCTTTACGAACGTCGACCAAATCATCTGGCTGAAACGCGGTCTGAGCGGGGACGAAACGGACGGACATATCGACAACGTGGCTTGCTTCGCCGCGCCGGGCAAGGTCATCCTGCAAGTATGCGACGATCCCAGCGACGAGAACTATGCCATTACGCAGGAAAATATCGCGATCCTTAGCGAAGCAACGGACGCCCAAGGCCGCAAGCTGGAGATCCTTCCGATCCCGCAACCGCCGCAGGCGTTCTACGAAGACAGCCGTCTGACGCTGAGTTATTTGAACTTTTATTTCGTCAACGGCGGCATTATTTTGCCGGTCTTTGGCGGGGCTGCGGCGGAAACCGACCGCCAGGCCGTGAAGGTGCTGAGCGAGGCGTTCCCGGATCGCAAGATCCGTACCGTCGACGGCATGGCCATCATCCGCGAAGGCGGCAACGTGCATTGCACGACGCAGCAAATGGCGGCAAGACGCCCATAAACTTTTAGCGAAAGGGGTTCGATCAACGACATGAGAAACGTCAAAGTGGCAGCAACGCAAATGAGCTGCTCGTCCAATAGAGAAGAGAACATCGCCAAAGCCGATCAACTGGTTCGACAAGCGGCGGCGCAAGGGGCACAGATTATATTGCTGCAGGAGCTGTTCGAAACCCCTTATTTCTGCCAAAAAGAAAAGTCCGACTACTACGTCTATGCGACGGAGATGGAGGAGAACGCAGCGATCCAGCATTTCCGTAACGTGGCCAAGGAGCTGGAAGTGGTTCTGCCGATCAGCTTCTATGAGAAAAAGAACAACGCCCGTTACAACTCGCTGGCCGTGATCGACGCCGACGGCGAGGTCCTCGGACGTTACCGCAAGAGCCATATCCCGGACGGACCGGGGTATGAGGAGAAGTTTTATTTTAATCCGGGGGATACCGGGTTTAAAGTGTGGAAGACGCGTTACGCGAAGATTGGCGTCGGCGTCTGTTGGGATCAGTGGTATCCGGAGGCCGCCCGCTGCATGGCGCTGATGGGCGCCGAGCTGCTGTTCTATCCGACGGCGATCGGCTCCGAACCGCAGGACGGCTCGATCGACTCCAAGGATCACTGGCAAATGTGTATGCTGGGGCATGCCGCTTCCAACCTGATGCCGGTGATCGCTTCGAATCGCGTCGGCACGGAAACCGACGAAGAGTCGAGCATCACCTTCTACGGCTCGTCCTTCATCGCCGGGCCGCAAGGCAACAAAGTCGCGGAAGCCGACCGTGCGGAGGAGACCGTGCTGGTGGCGGAATTTGACCTCGACCAGCTGGAGATCCAGCGGATCGAATGGGGGATTTTCCGCGATCGTCGGCCGGATCTCTACAAGATCATCACCTCTTACGACGGCGAGCTTCGCATCGACTAAACCGCATAAGCAACGCCAGATCGTGAAGCCCCCAATTCCACCGTATTTTGTGATTGGGGGCTTTTGCCGATGAGGCGAAGCCGGCGGGTCAAGGCGAGCCGGGTTGAGTGATGTCCGGGTTGGCATCCATGATGGCTTGCGCGATCCTCATCAGACGGGGCAGATAGCGATGTACCTCGTCCGCCCGGCGAAGCAATGCCGCCATCGATGAGACGCCAAGATCGGACAGCAAGGCAAGGAAATCCGGGGCGAGCTGCTCCCCGAGCTCCGGGGCGTCAGCCGCTAGAATCTTATGGCAGCGCGCAAATGTGGCGGTGATCCAGAACACCGCCTCCTGATGGCGCCCGTTCTGGATCAGTTCGCGGCTGCCGTCGATGGCGACCGGACGCGCGCCGGGAGTAATGTCGCTGCGGAAGGGGAACGGCGTTACGGCCCTCGCCGCAGCCATGTCGAATGTGAGGGCCAACGCTTCCAGATGTGACAGCGTCTGCGCAGCGGTGAGTTCCTCGCACCCGAGGAGCTGAAGCAGCTTGGCATATACCTCGCTGTGCCCATACGCCTCAAGCACCTCTCGGGCAGCTAGGTAACGAAGCCGCACCGTCGGATTGCGAAGGGCGGCGGTCAGCAGGACGTGGGTCGTGATCCCGGTCGGGAACAACCATCCCAAGATCTGATCTTGCCGTGGCGCATCGGGATCGATACTGCGAAGTCCGCGTTCGATTCGGTCAAGCGCATGCTTGCAGCGCCGCAGGACCCAAGGCTTCTCGGTGAAGCGAGAAGCCACTTCGGCCTGCAGTTGGCGAAGCCGACCTGTCGGGTCGGCGATGATCGTATCCGTCCGGAAGCTTCCGGCCAGATGGTAATCCGATAACACGGTTTCGGCCGAGGACAGCTGGTTCCAGGACAGATAGGTGACCTCAAGCAGCACCTGATCGACATGGAATTTCCCCGGTTTGGCCGGAGGTTCCTCTAAATCGGTGACGATGATGAGATCGACGTCGGAACTCACCGGCAGATCCGCTTCCTCCGGAAGTCCAACCGTTGAACCGCTGAAGTAAGCTCCCAGGAAATCGGCTTCCCGGCTGACATTTTGGCCGACCCACCGGGCCGCGGCCTTACGGGCTTCTACGATTTTCATCCGTACCTCCTCGTAATGATGCATGCATGTTTCGATGAGGCTCGAAGCATCCCCGTGATACAATCAGGATCACTAGAGTTCAGGGTGACTTTATTCATATGCCCGGACGTTCAAAGAAAGAAGGGATAAGAGTGGCACGATCGCTGTATTTTGCATTAATTCTACTTAGTTTGATTTGGGGAGGCTCCTTTTTCTTCATCAAAGTCCTGCTGCCCGACTTTGGTCCCTGGACCGTCGCGTTCCTGCGTTCTACCTTCGGGCTCGCAACAATTACGGGTGTGATGCTCGTCCTGCGCAAGCCGTTTGGGTTCCGCGCGATACCCTGGGTGGCCATGATCATTATGGCGCTGGTCAATACGGCGATTCCATGGGCGTTGATCGGATTCAGCGAGACGCGGCTGACGAGCAGCCTAGCGTCGGTGCTGAACGCAACAACCCCGCTTTGGACGCTGGTGGTAGGCGTCGTGTTCTTTCGCGTCGCCACGACCCGCATGCAGTGGGCGGGGATGGGCATCGCCTTCCTCGGCTTGCTCGTGCTTGTTGGTGTCAGCCCAACCGCACTCGCCTCGGTGGATCTGCTTGGGTTCAGCTGCATGCTGGCGGCAACGTTATGTTATGCCGTCGGCACGCATCTGTCGAAGCGACTGTCCGGCGGACTGTCGATGTATCAGGTCACCTTCGGCACGTTGATTAGCGCGATGGCGGGCAGCGGGCTCATGGCGCTGACCCTCGAGCGGGACTCGCTGGCGCCGCTGGCTTCCCTTCCCACGCTTGGCGCGGTGATCGGGTTGGGCGTGTTTGGTTCGGGGGTAGCCTATATTCTGTTCTACTTTATGGTGCAAAAAGGAACCCCGCAATTCGCCACTACCGTCACGTATCTCGTTCCGGCCAGTGCGATTATTTGGGGGTTCACGTTGCTGAACGAACCGGTAAGCTGGCGTTTGCTGGCCGGACTGGTGTTTATCCTCGGCGGGGTGTACCTCGCGAACCGGAGCGGCTCGCGCAGCGCCAGACAGGCAGCCAAGCGGTAGGAGAGCCCGGCTGGTTCTGGTTCTGGCGTTGGCGCCGAATCGGAAGCGGCAGTCCTCCCGGCCAAGCCGTCTCGTTAGCCTCCGACCCGCAAGGCGTGAGGCTCCGGCAAGCGAAACCATTTGTCCAGGTCGATCCGGGGTTCTCCACGTCGATGGTACCACTCGTTGGTTCGTGGATCATAAGTATAGTCCCTGGCCCAATTTCGACCTTGGGCGGCTACCTGACCAAGCGCATATCCAATATAGGCGACTTCGCCCGTCGTCATCATCGGATGCAAGGAGATTCGCACCCAGCCAGGTTTTACCGTGAAATCGCCGCCGGCGATTCGCCGGGCGATGCGCTGCGAGACGGTCTGATCGAGTCCAAGCAGATAATGGCCATACGTTCCCGCGCAGGAGCAGCCGCCGCGCGCCTGGATGCCGAAGCGGTCGTTCAGCAGCTTGACGGCCAGGTTATAATGGATCGGCTCCAAGGTGAAAGAGACAATGCCAAGACGCTCACGGCTGCTGCCGCCTAAGACGTTCAGGCCCGGGACGGCTTCAAGCTCCGTCAGCAGCCGATTCGTCAGCTCCCGCTCCCGGCGCAGCAGGCGGCCGATGCCCATCTGCTCCTTGAGTCGCAGACTTAATGCCGTACGGATCGCCTGCATCACCCCCGGCGTCCCGCCATCCTCCCGCGTTTCGGCGTCGGACAGATACTGGACTTCGCCCCACGGGCTGGTCCAGGACACGGTACCGCCTCCCGGGCGGTCCGGCGACGCCTCTGCGCACAGCCCCGCATCCATCACCAGCACCCCGCCCGTGCCGGGGCCGCCCAGGAATTTATGCGGGGAGAAGAGGATGGCGTCGAGCCGTTCCCCCGGCGCTCCCGGCGGGTGCATGTCGATCGGCGTATAGGGCGCGCTGGCGGAGTAGTCCACCACGCAGATGCCGCCATGCTGATGCATTACCCGGGCGAGCTCGTGAACCGGCGTAACAAAGCCGGTCACGTTGGAACAGGCGGTGAATGCGCCTATCTTGACGGGTCGGTCCCGATAGCGGCTCAGCAGGAAGTCTAGCCGGCTGGGGTCGACGCGTCCGTCCGCCCCTGGCGGGAGGCATACGACTTCGCCAATCGTTTCCGTCCATGAGATGTGGTTGGAGTGGTGCTCCATGTGTGTGACAAAAATAACCGGCCGTTCCCGCTCAGCCTTCCCGCTCCGGAATGGTTCACGCCACGGGGCAGGGGCCTTCAACCCAAGCAGGCGCTGCAGCTTGTTTACTGCTCCCGTCATCCCCGTCCCCTCGAACAGCAGGATGTCGTTTGGACCGGCGTGGACTTGGTGTTTGACGATCCGCTTGGCTTCTTCATAAGCGGTGGTCATGGCGGTGCCGGTAAAGCTGGCAGCGGTGTGGGGATTGCCTGCAAACGGACCAAACTCCTGGGCCAGCTTCGTTTCAATTGGCCGATACAGACGGCCGCTGGCTGCCCAATCGGCATACCGCAGCGTTTGGATCCCGTACGGCGTCACAAATGGATGCCGGTAGCCGATCGTATTTTCCCGGTAAACCTCGAATTCCAATTCCTCTGTCTCCAGCAAGCCGAGTCTCCCCCTATAGGTAATTGTAAATAATCACGCTTTAGGGTATGTGCATTCGCCTAGGGGCGTTAGGGGAAAGGGAGAGAGTTCGGAAAACGTCCACAAAGGGGACGGGCGGCTCGCAGAAGACAGCCTCGCATTCAAATAAACAGCTGTATGTCCGATTCCAGTGCATCGCGCAGGTACGTTTGCGCATCGATGATCTCCAGCTCTGGGAGGAACTCCTCCGGCTTGAAGCCCATGATGTCGACCGACAGCTTGCAGCCGTAGAACTTGATGTTCTTCTTACGGGCTCCTTTCAAGAAATGGATCAGCCGGGGGGCTTCCTGGTCTTCGATCATCTCGTTCAGCATCCATTTGCCCAGCCCGCTGTAATTCATTTTGGAGAGGGGCAGCTCCTCCGGCCCTTTGGGGGTCATCCAGGTCATCAGCTTTTCGTACAGCGTCTTGTCCTCCAGCGTCATTTTCTCCGGATCGCGCACGAGAAACAGGCCCCAGAAGGCAAAAAACATCGTCACCTCTACGCCGATATCCCGCGCGCTATTCGCCAGAATCAGTCCGGCCATCGCCTTATCGTAATCCCCGCTGAACATGAGCAGGTTCATCCTTCTTTGCGCCATCGCAACCAAGCCTCCATTATTTATTGTTTGGATAAAGCTGGTATTAGTATGGTTCAGGGGAGGCCGTCTATCCTTGGTTCATAAATCGCTCAAAATTTACTGCAATTTGGGGTCCACCGGGCGATGGCTGATTTCCAAATCCAGTCGTATTCCAAGGGATCAAACCCTCCATTTTTTTCTTGTTTTTCGTAACTTGCACATTCCTCGGCTTTTTATGCAATCCCCTTTTACTCTTGAGCCACTTCCAAAATCCACCGCTTATCTGTCCTCCTCATTTCCTGTACGATGGAAGGAGTCCAACTATTACATCTGCTAGGGGTTGACATCATGAGTAACAAGAAGTGGACACTGGGCATCGCTGGGGCAATCGCCGGCACCTTGTTATTTAGCAGCATATCCAGCGCAGCGCCTTACACGGTGAAATCAGGGGACTCCCTGTGGAAAATCGCAACAGCCTACCAAATCAGCACAACACAGTTAAAATCGATGAATCAGTTAACCAACGATTGGATTTATCCGGGTCAAGTGCTGCAGGTCCCTGGACCAACGGCTTATACAGTGCAAAATGGAGAAACACTTTGGTTGATCAGCTTAAAATTTAAGGTTTCGTTGAATTCGCTGATTTCAGCAAACCCGCAATTATCGAATCCCAATAATATCTGGGCCGGATTGCAAATCAATCTCCCGGCGGAAGCGAAATTATCCAATACCGTATCCAAGCCAGACCGGTTCGAAAATGGCTTCTTCCCGCTCGCCAAGGGGACGTATAACCCGATGACGAACAGTTATGGCGATGGACGGGCATGGGCTGAAGATGGTACTGCTCAGCGCACGCACGAGGGGATCGACATTTTCGCTGATGAAGGGACCCCCGTCTACAGCGCGATGGCCGGAGAAGTCATGAACTACGGCTGGAGCGAGCTTGGCGGCTGGCGGTTGACCGTGCGGGTCGACGGTTCTACCGCATTTTATTATGCGCATCTGTCGCGTTATGCGAAGGGGATTGGAACAGGCAGCAAATTAACGAAAGGTCAGTTGATCGGTTACGTTGGCAGCACGGGCTACGGCCCGGAGGGGACATCCGGTCTATTCCTGCCGCATCTGCATTTTGGTATCTACCAGACGTCGCCGTGGAAAGCCCTCAACGCCTATCCGTACCTAAGCTGGTGGGAAGCGAATCGTTCCTAGCAGGGCCGAAGGCCCTTGATTCCCGGGGTGCCTTTGAGGTACCCTTTCTTTACGCCGTCTACAACCAAACCGGCGAGACATGTTTTTTAGTTTGAGGTGATCGTTTATGAAGAAATCCGTCTTAGGATTAGCGGCGGCATTAGGACTGCTCTTGCTTGCCGGATGCAGCACGTTTGATCCGGTCGACCAGGCGCTGACCCGACTAAGACCGGCTGAAACCAAGGCGACCTCCGAGCATGCGGACGGCCCCTTCACTGTAGAGCTATCGGTTCCGAAACGCGCTGGTTTAGACGCGAAGTTTACGCTGATCGCTAGCCTGCACAATCTGTCAAAACAACGGTTTGAACTGCAGAGCAAGCCACGGGTGTTTCATTACCTGATTGTAGACAGTGCGGGGAACCGGGTGAACACGATCACCGAGGTGGACCGTGCGGTAGCTCGCAGCATGGGGGGCGAAACGGATATCAACGAGTTTTTCGAAACTCGAATCGATCGGATCGGCACGTATGAAATTTATGCGGTCGCTGAATTTTCGGTCAAAGAAGATGGCGTATACAAGGACCTCACGTACGAGACGGAACATCACCGCATCAAAATCGGCCCCTACAGCTGAAAAAGAGCAGACCCGAAGGATCTTAAGGATCCCCGGCATCTGCTCTTTTTGGTATGCTTAGAAATCGAAATGGTCGGGGTCCGGCCCGATCCGAAGGTTCTGGTTCAAGGCGCTGATCCGCGCCATATCCTCGGCCGTCAACTCAAAATCGAATACGCTCGCGTTCTCGGCAATGCGGTGCGGCTTGGTCGATTTCGGAATGGTGACCACACCGTTCTGCAAATCCCAACGGAGGATGATTTGCGCCACCGATTTCCCATAATGGCGGGCAAGCTCAACCAGTAAAGGATGGTCCAGCAATTGCCCTTGCATCAGCGGGGACCAGGCCTCCATTTGAATGCCGTGCTCGCGGCAAAAGGCTTGCACTTCTTGCTGCGTCAGACGCGGATGGTATTCGACCTGGTTGATCATCGGTATCGTCTCTGCGTCCGCCATTAAGTCCTTCAGATGATGAGCCTGGAAGTTGCTGACGCCGATCGCCTTGACCTTACCGGCTTGGTAGAGCGTCTCCAGCGCCCGCCAGGCTTCTTTGTATTTACCAGCCACAGGCCAGTGGATCAGGTACAGATCGAGATAATCCAAACCAAGCTTACGCAGGCTCGTTTCATAAGCGGCCAGCGTCTCTTCGTATCCGAGGTCGGCATTCCATACCTTCGAGGTGACAAACAAGGCTTCACGCGGGATACCGGTTTGCCGCAAGCCTTCGCGAATACCTTGTCCAACCCCCGTTTCATTCCCGTAGATCGCTGCCGTATCGATGCTGCGATAACCGTGGGCGATGGCGGATTTGACCGCGTTTACGAGTTCGGGTCCCTCCTCGACCTGGAATACGCCAAGACCCATCCTAGGCATCTTCACTCCATTGTGCAGCGTAGTGGTATCTTGTAAGTGGGTGATCATAATAGTTGAACCTCCTGTTGAAGTTTAGGATGAGCGTGCGTTTCTTGCCGATCTTTCTGTTCCAGAACGCGGCTCCAGCCGGTGAGAAGCACGGCAGCCGCGACCATTAGCGCGCCGATCCACGAGGTGTGGATGAGGCCGATCGAATCGGCGATGACCCCGCCCAGGTAAGACCCAAGGGCAATTCCGGCGTTGAAAGCCGCGATGTTGATCGCAGAGGCAACATCGACGGCGGACGGGACGAACCGCTCCGCTAACATGACGACATACACCTGCAACCCCGGTACGTTCATAAAGGCGAGCAGTCCCATGAGGAAAATGGTGACCAAGCCAGCGGCCTTAAACGGTGCCGTAAACAGTAAGGCGAGCAGGATGAGCGCCTGGATCATAAACATATAGAACAAGGCTCGGACCGGCTGGCGATTCGACAGCTTGCCGCCAACCATGTTACCGATGGCGATGGCGACACCGTAACCGAGTAAAATGACCGCAACGGCGCTTTCCTTAAATCCGGTAATCTCCAGCAGAATCGGCGACAGGTAGGTGTAGACGACAAAGGTGCCGCCATAACCCAAAGCCGTAATGGAGAACAACAGCAACAATCGGCCGTTCGTCACCAGCTTGACTTGATCGCGGAACGCGGTTTGTCCCCCTTTCCGCAAGCCGGATGGTATCAGCAGACTATTGGCGATGAAGCCAACCAGCCCCACGGTGACAATGACGATAAACGCGGCGCGCCAGCCGAGTTGTTGTCCAATAAAGGTGCCCAGCGGCACCCCGGTGACTGTCGCGACGGTCAAGCCGGTGAACATGATCGAGATCGCACTGGCTCGGCGGTGCTCGGGTACCAGATCGGCGGCGATCGTAGATCCGATCGACATGAACACGCCGTGCGAGAAGGCGGAGACGACCCGGGCAACGAGTAACATGCCGATGCCGGTCGCTGCAGCTGCCAGGGCATTGCCGATCATGAACACGACCATGATCCCTAGCAGCAGCGTTTTGCGTGACAACCGTGCCGTTAGTGATGTGAGAACCGGCGCCCCGAAAGTGACGCCCAAGGCATATAAGGAAACGGTCAACCCTGCCGTGGTTGTGGAGATGTGCAGATCCTCGGCGATCAAGGGTAGCAGCCCCACGCTAATAAATTCGGTAGTCCCGATCGCAAAGGCGCTAATCGCCAAGGCAAGCAGCGCGAGGGTACTTCGTTTTTTATCCATAAACCTGTCTTTAACCTCCCAGTGATGATGTTGATTTAGAGCGGCTGGCGTCTGCGAGATTTCTGCAGAAGCGAGCGACAAATGCTATTATGGGAGATAGGGTTTATTTTGAGAAGTACGCACTTTGAAGTGATATAGGTACCAAAAAGTAGGGTAGGCACATTTTTGTGCCTATGAAAAGGAGCAAAGACGATGAAAGAGAAGAAATACAATATTTCCGTAGAAGCGACGCTGGAGGTGATCGGCGGGAAGTGGAAGTGTGTAATCCTGTGCCACCTGACGCACGGACGGAAACGGACCAGTGAATTGAAACGACTGATGCCCGACATTACGCAGAAAATGTTAACCCAGCAGCTGCGCGAGCTGGAGGCAGACGGGGTTATTCGCCGGATGATCTACCAGGAGGTCCCGCCCCGGGTGGAATATGAGCTAAGCGAATATGGAGAGAGCTTACGCGGGATTCTGGATGCGCTCTGCGCTTGGGGAGAGCAACATATCTGCAAGGTATATGGCAGCTATGATGTTCTGGATGAGAACGTCTTAAACGAACATTTGAAATCGTGAAGCGTCATCGGTTATGCTGTCCATGAAAAGGAGCGATGGATCGATGAAACCCATCACGGTATTGATTGCAGACGACGAGGCGGAAATCGCCGACTTGATTGAACTGCACCTGGCCCGGGAAGGATACCGCTGCATCAAAGCGGCCGACGGACAGGAGGCGCTGGATGTCATCCGGACACAGTCCGTGGATCTGGCCATCTTGGATATTATGATGCCGAAGATTGACGGGTACGAAGTGACCCGGCAAATCCGCGAACAGCATCATCTCCCGATTATTTTCCTCAGCGCCAAAGCAACCGACCTTGATAAAATCACCGGCCTGGTTCGCGGGGCGGACGATTACATGACTAAGCCGTTTAATCCGATGGAGCTGGTGGCCCGGGTGAACGCCCAACTGCGGCGTTTTATTCAGCTGAATCCCTCGGTCGCCGCTCAGGTGGACGAGCCGGTGCTGGAGGCCGGTGGGCTCGTGATCCACCCCGAGCAGCGAACGGTGTTCCTGTACGGCGAACCGGTGGAGCTTACGCCAAAGGAGTTCGATATTTTGGTGCTGCTCGCCAGCCATCCGAAGAAGGTGTTCAGTTCGGAGCATATTTTTGAGAAGGTCTGGGGCGAGGCTTATTATGAAGGCGGGAATACGGTCATGGTGCATATCCGGACTCTGCGCAAGAAGCTGGGCGAGGATCAGCACAAGAACAAGTTGATCAAAACCGTCTGGGGAGTAGGGTATACGTTCAATGGATAACCACATGGATAAACCGAAGTTTCGCAGCTTCCGTTTTCAAATGATCCGGTTGTTCGGGCTGAGCATGCTGCTCTCCGCCGGGACGACCTTTCTGATTTACCTGGCGCTGCGGGGGTACTACCACACGCTGCTTCGCGAGGACCCGCTGTATGATGTCCGTCGGATCATGCGTGAGATCGGCGACATCAACGTATTTTTGATTATTTTCATCCCGCTCTCGTTCTTATACTTCTATCTGCTTACCCGGCGTTACGTCGCTTACTTTCGGGAGATTTCCCGGGGCATCAACCAACTGGCGGGAGGAGATTTCACGAATCGGGTCCATGTTCCTTCCGGCGACGAGTTCGGAGAGATTGCACGGGACATCAACCTGGCCAGTGAGAAGCTGCAGCAAGCGGTGGAACGGGGGGATTTTGCCGAGAACAGTAAGGAACAATTGGTGCTGAACTTAGCCCATGATCTTCGAACCCCGCTAACCTCCGTCATCGGATATCTGGACTTCATCTTGCAGGGCAAGGATTTAACCGCCGAGCAGATGAAGCATTACACGACGATTGCTTACACCAAATCGCAACGGCTGGAGAAGCTGATCGACGAGCTGTTCGAAATCACACGGATGAATTACGGCAAGCTGAGTATCCACCGCCGGCCGCTGGACTTGAGCGAGCTGCTGACTCAATTGACCGAAGAGATGTACCCGGTATTTGAAAAAAATCAGCTGACCGCCCGTCTGGAGACGGAGCCGCAGCTGATGATCTCCGGCGACGGCGATCTGCTCGCCCGCGTCTTCGAGAACCTGCTGTCCAATGCCGTTCGTTACGGCAAAGACGGTGAATACCTCGACGTCCGCGTGGCGCTGGACGGGGGAGAGGTTGTCGTGCGCGTCACCAACTATGGGGATTCCATTCCGCCGGACGAGCTGCCTCACGTGTTTGACATGTTCTTCACCGGCGATCGGGCGCGCACGCACCAGGAAGGCAGCACCGGGCTTGGCCTGTTCATCGCCAAGAATATCGTGGAGCAGCATGAAGGCACGATCTCGGTGCAAAGCGATCTGATCCGCACGGAGTTCGAGGTGCGTTTGCCGAAGCTTGGATCTCACGAAAAAACGCTTCGTCATGAAAAGCTGACTTAAGAAAAAGTTTAGGTTTACCCCACTTTTGATTTTAACAGTCCGCCTTATGCTTAAGAGCAAGAACGGCAGGAGGATTGGGAAATGAAAAAGTGGGGTTTTTTGCGTGCGCCAAAAAGCCAAGCCTCCTCGGGATTCGCGAGGTGGCGACGCGGGGATGCCGCCGCAGCCGGGTTGTTCCTGGCGCCGAGCGTGGCCGGGTTCGGGATCTTCTATCTGATCCCGTTTGGGATGAGTCTCTTGTATTCCTTCCAGAGCGGCATCCCCGGCGGAGGCTTCGCCGGATTGGCGAATTACCGCGAGCTTCTGGCCAGCGATTCGTTCCGGGAGGCAGCGGCCAACACGCTTTATTTCAGCGCGCTTGGCGTCCCCTTGATGCTGGTGCTGTCCTTGATTCTCGCACTGTTGTTAAATCGGCAGATCTACCTGCGGAAGTGGCTGCGCACTTCGTACGTGCTCCCGCTGGTTGTGCCGGTAGCGTCGGTCATCCTCATCTGGCAGATGATCTTTGACTGGAACGGCGTGCTGAATTATGCCCTCAGCCGCTTCGGGATGGAGCGCGTGGACTGGATGAAGACCGGGGCCGCTCGGTATGTCGTCATCGTGGTGTACTTGTGGAAGAACATCGGCTATAACGTGATTTTGTTTCTGGCCGGCCTGCAGCAAATTCCGAAGGACTACTACGAAACGGCACAGGTCGAAGGCGCAGGGCCGGTCCGCCGATTCTTCGGCATCACGCTCGTTTATTTGACGACCACCACGTTCTTCGTGGTCATCATGTCCATTATCAACTCGTTTAAGGTATTCCGGGAGACGTATTTGCTTGCAGGCGATTATCCGCACGACAGCATCTACATGCTGCAGCATTACATGAACAATATGTTTGTTTCGATGGACATTCAGAAGCTGACGGCTGCGGCGGTGTTAATGGTTGCCGCCATTCTGGCGATCGTCCTGGGCTTGTTCGGGCTAGAACGCCGATACCGACAATTCATGGAATAGAAGGTCGGCTTATCAGGACGAAGCGTCTCGGTCCTGCAAAGCCGACAAAAACGAGCATATTTAGGAGGTGCAGGACGTGCAGGCGTTCCAAACGATACGTAAGGTGTTGTTAACCGGGGGGATGAGTGTAGTCGCTGCGATGCTGCTGTTCCCGATCATCATTACGTTCACCAACTCGCTGATGAGCGAACAGGAGCTGGTCATCGATTACGGCAATATCGGGAAATTGACGGAGGCGACCTCAACCGGGGCCGAAACCTTCGTCAATTTGAAATGGGTGCCGGACCAGGTCACATTGGAGCAATACGGTCAACTGTTGGTACATACCCCCAACTATTTGCTGATGTTTTGGCATTCCGTGGGCCTGGTGCTGCCGATCATCGCCGGACAAACGGCGGTGGCCGCGATGGCGGCTTACGCGCTTTCGAAACTGCGGTTTCGCGGTCGCGACGCGGTGTTTCTGGTGTATTTGCTGTCGATGTTGATGCCCTTTCAGGTCACGCTGGTCCCCAACTATCTCATGGCCGATAAGCTGGGGCTGCTGCACCATTCGGGAGCGGTGATTTTGCCGGGGATTTTCGCCGCATTTGGGGTTTTTATGCTGCGCCAGTTCATGCTGCATATCCCGTACGCCTATATCGAAGCCGCCAAGATGGACGGCGCCGGTCATCCGCGGATCTTTCTGACGCTCATCCTTCCGATGGTCAAGCCGGGTCTCGCCGCGCTGGTGATTTTGCTGTTCGTGGATTATTGGAATATGGTCGAGCAGCCGTTAGTTTTCTTGGATCCGCTCCAGCAGCCTTTATCGGTTTTCTTGTCGAGATTAAGCGGCGAGTGGGGGACAGCTTTTGCTGCTTCGATGTTGTATATGTCGCCGATGGTGCTGCTGTTCCTTTATGCAGAGACGTATTTCATCGAAGGCGTGCAGCTGTCCGGGATCAAGGGGTAAGGAGGAGAAGCTTACGTCATGGAGCTTACGAAAGAACAAACCGATCGCAATAGGAAAAAGATGATTTTAATCGCCTTTATGGCTCTGATGGGAGGACTGCTGTTTTTCACCTTGTTCAGCAACACGCTACAATCGGTGACGCTACCGAAGGTCCGGACGGGCCAAGCCCAGCTCGGCGGACTTACCTACAAGCTGGAAGCCAGCGGCGTATTGCAGCCGGCCAAGCAAGCGGAGCTTCCCAATCCAGCGGGCTGGAAGGTTCGGAAGGTGCTTGTGAAGGAAAGCGCCCGTGTGAAGAAAGGTCAACCGCTGGTACTCTACGACAGCGCCGCTGCTGAGCGGGAGATGGAAGACGAGTCGGATCAACTCAAGAAGCAGCGGATTGCGCTGCAGACGATCCAGGACCAGTTCATTGAGGCCACGGTTGGCGGTGACGAGACCGGTCTTCGGGAAGCGAAACGCGAGATGGAAACGCGCAAGCTGGATCTCTCCATGCAGGAGCGAAAAATCGAGGGCCTAAAGGAGCAACTCGACCGCCAGCGCGAGCTCGTCGCCCCGTTTGATGGAGTCGTTGCAAAAGTGAATGCGGTAGAGGGTTTGGCTTCGGCCGGACAACCGGACGTGGTCGTATCGAGCGACATCGCGGGCTACCGCTTGGAGATGACCGGCGATGCCGAGCTGATCGGCCGCCTGCAGGTTGCGACCGGGCAGACGCTTGAGATCGCGGTTGCCGCCTCAGGCGATCAACCCGCTCGTACGCTAAATGGAACGGTTGAGGAAATCGCTGACGCAGGATCACGTATCGCCGGATCAGCGGAGGATCCTGCCGGAACGACGGCGGCGGTTCCGCTGAAACGGCTGCGCGTCCAGGTGGCCGATCCCGTACTGAAAGGGGGTGAGCAGGTCTCGATCAAGCTGGATCAGACTTCCGCGGACCAAGGTTGGCTCCTTCCGAACGAAGCGATTCATCGCGACGGCGATACGCGGTTTATTTTCAAGGTGGAGGAGCAGCGCGGGGCCTTGGGTAACGAGTTTATCGCTCGTAAGGTGACGATTGAAGCAAGCGCAGGGAATGAAGAAGAAACGATGATTCCGGCGGACCGCCTGTATGAGGGGGACCTAATTATTCTGGAAAGCAGTGAACCGCTGCAGGATGGGAACCGGGTTCGTTTGCAATAAATTTGATCTAGGGAGGCTTGACCCATGCAGAAACGGATGGGAATGACAATAGGATTGGCAATCATGATAATGATCGCATTAACCGCTTGCGGCTCCGGGACGGAGAGCGCCGGGGGGAAGACGGCTTCGGAAGGAGGGAAAGCCGCCCTTATCTTATCGGTTCAGGAGGCAACCCCGTTTTACGAGGCGTTGGAGCGAAAGTTCGAAGCGAAATACCCGGATATTGATTTAACCGTCCAAGCCTACAAACAGGCTGGGGAACAGTGGAAACCCGGAGAGATGGAGGAGTACAAGAAATCGATCAATACGGCGCTGCTCTCGGGGCAGGGGCCGGACGTCATTGAGATGAACAGCCTGCCGATCGGTGATTATGTCGCCAAAGGTCAACTACAGGACATGGATTCCCTGCTTCGCGAGGATACGTCGATTCAGAAGGAGAATCTTCAAGCGAATATCTTGGAGGCCACCAGGGTGAACGGCGGGTTGTACGCCATCCCAGGCGGATACTCGCTGCGGGCATTTATCGCTGACGGCCAAGTATTGAAAGACGCCGGCATTGCGGAAAAAACGTGGACTTGGCAGGATTTTGCGGAGAAAGCGAAGACGCTGACGCAGGGGAAAGACAAAGTGGTTGCGATGGCGGAGTATCCGCCGGATATGCTGATGCAAGAAATGACGGTAGATAACTATGAGACCTATGTGGATACGACAGCCAAGCAAGCCAAATTCGATTCCCCGGAATTCGTGGCCCTGCTGCACCAAGTCAAGCAAATGTACGACGATGGCGTGATGACCGCCGAATCGGCCGGCCCCGGGAAGCAATTGTTTTATTCCGCCGTGTTATTCGAGCCGGCTGACGTGATTAAGGTGCCGCATATGTACTTCGAGCATCCGATGCTGATGCAGAAGCCGCATCAACCGGAACAATCGGGCACGATGCGGATCGTACCCTCCTCCCAGTTTGGCATCCGCGCGAACACAGCGGTTCCGGACGAAGCGTGGAAGTTGATTAGCTTCCTCTTATCGGAGGAGGTACAAAAGTTGCCGGAGCACAGTGGATTTGCGCTGCTGAAATCGGTGAACGAAGAGAAGCTGGACGAGATCCAGAAGCAAGTCGCGGACGGCAGCTACAAGCTGCCTGACGGAACAACCGTGCAGGCGGGGGATGAAGAATTCGTCCGGTTCGGGCAGATGCTCGATACGGTCGACCAATTCTCGCAGCTTGACGGGAAAGTGATCGCTATCGTAGGCGAGGAGTCGTTAGCTTACTTTAGCGGGCAGAAATCCGCAGAGGAAGCCGCCAAGCTGATTCAGAACCGCGTAACTACCTTTTTGAACGAATAATACCTGCTTGAAGTCTGTATCTCTTGAACATTCTGGAATCCCTGCCTCGGAAGGAGGTGGGGATTTTATTGTTAATATTGTTTGTTGCCTATTGCTGGCGAATAAATAATAGTGTATGATGCATAGTATAAAACATATTGTATGACACACAGTATACGACAAATAGGATCAGACAATGAGGTGAAAGGATGAACGCCTTACTGAATTCATTGATCACGGAGCTCCGTCGCGGAACGTTGACCTTGGCCGTGCTAAGCCAATTACGGACGCCGCAATATGGGTATTCGTTGGTTCAGCGGTTGGAGCAGTCAGGGATCGTCATTGATCAAAGCACACTTTACCCGCTGCTGCGCCGGTTGGAGAAGCAGGAGCTGGTGACCAGCAGTTGGGACACGTCAGAGAGCCGACCGCGCCGCTATTATGTGCTGAGCGCATTTGGTTTGGAGATTTTCGAGCAGTTGAAGCAGGAATGGGAGAAGACCTCCCAAGAACTGTACACATTGTTAAAGGGGGAGAAGGATGATGAGTCCGTCGGAACTGATTGAGCTTTACATTTACGAAGTTACTCGCCGGTTGCCGGAACAGAGCCGGGGAGATATCGCGCTGGAGCTGCGCTCCACGATCGAGGATATGCTGCCGGAGGATTACGGCGAAGCCGAAGTGAAGGAGGCGTTAAGCCAATTAGGAGATCCGGCAGCGCTGGCCGCACAGTACCGGGATCAGCCGGCGTATCTGATCGGGCCGCGATATTTTGATTCCTATGTTCAAGTGATGAAAATGGTTATCCCGATTGCGGTCGTTATTGCCCTCCTTTCGTTGATTGCGAACCAAATCATCACGTATTCAGGTGAAGTGGCTCCGGTGGATGCCGCGGCGAGCTTGCTCAGCAAGGCCATACAGACGGTGCTTGGCATAGGTGTACAGACCGTATTTTGGATTACCCTGGTGTTTGTCATTCTAGAACGTACGGGAACCGGCAAGGAATTGCCGCTGAACGGCAAATTCAAGGCTTGGACGCCGAATGATTTGAAGGATGCCCGCTATGTCCCTAAGGAGAAAGTGATCAAGAAAAGCGAGGTTTTCTTCAACCTCATGTGGACGGCGATCTGGGGGTGCGTGTATTTTAATGCGGATAGGCTGATAGGCGTGTATGAGAACGGCCGGTTTGAAATGACAACGCCAGTCTTTAATCAGGAAGTGCTGCTATCCTATTGGCCGTTTATCGTACTCATTCTAGTTCTCGATGTCGCCTTGGCGATCTATAAATGGGTTGTCTCCCAATGGACCGTACCCATCGCGTTCTTCAACGTGGCGAATCATGTCCTCTCCGCTGTTGTGTTCGGGGTGATGATTCGCAATGCCGAACTGCTTGCCCCTGGTTTTGTTACGAAAATGGAGGAGATCTTCGGTCCGCAATCCTTAGGCGTGTCCGGCTTCAATTCCGAATGGGTCATGTGGTTGGCGTTGTTCGCCTATCTGTTAGCTGCGGCGCTCGACAGCTACCAAGGGTTCCGTAAAGCCAATATCTCCAAACCGGTGAAATAACACGACATCAAAAATCCCCGCTCTCTATGGTAAAGAGGGCGGGGATTATTCATTTGTGAGCTTGGCTTAAGCCGATGTTTTTCGGGATCGATAAAGCAGTATGCCTAACAGGACGGCGAAATACAAGAACAGTGCGGCGAAGGTGTATAAGTACATCACCGGCTGCTGTTGCAGGTACCCGACGATCGGGATGTTCAAAATCAGCAGCAGCGGGAACCCAAACATAATCGCGGTTGCGCTGCCCATAACCAAATTATCGGTCGTATTCGACTGGAATTTCGGATCGACGGCTTTGACAAGCGCGAGGCCCGTGGAGATCGTTCCGGTCAGCATCCCGTAGAAACCGAGGATATTCGGCAGCTTATCCTCCGGCAGTACACGCGGCACTAACCACACCATAAACCACACGGTGATTAACCCGCCTACGGTCGTCAGGATGAGCACCGGCGTCAGGTATTGCTTCAGCGAGTAAATCGAGATCGCGGCGATCGAAGCGGCGATCATGTAATCGAAAGAGAACCCGGAGATCCGCTGCAACAGGTAGTTGTTGGGCGAATGCTCCAATTGGAAGCCCGCCCGCTTCCAGCGATTCAGGATCCACCGGAACAACATCGCATACAGGCTGCCGATCAGGAAGTGGAAGCCGATCAGCAGTTGGGCCAGCGTCTCGCCGTACGTTCCAAGAGGCGTCAACACCGCTTCGAGCCCGCGTATCGTCAAGTAGGTGACGAGATAAATGAAGCCGATGAGCGCGATTTGGTACGTCAGCTTGTCAATCGCGTCGCTGAGCGGAATTTCGCCTTCCTCCGACTTTTCCGTAACCTCGGTTCGTTCTTTGCGGGAATGGAAGGCATTCTGCTTGTATTTGGGATGGCGGATCAAGTAATTCATCAGGATGATCCCCGGAATGACCGCCCAAATAAAGCCGAACCCGGCAATCGTCAGGCCAAGGTTTCCGCCGCCTTCGAGTCCGAGCGCCTCCCAGCGGCTGCCGATCGAATAGGCTTGTCCCGGACCTTGCCCGTAGCCCAGAGGAAGCAGCAGGCCGATGCCTGGGAACATGCCGGGATAGAAGAATTCCGTCAGCAGCAGGAAGAGCCCGAACCCCACCAATCCTTGAATGAGGTACGTTGATACGATTAACATGCCGGATTTCATGACCGCCGGACTGTTGGACACCTCCCGCTCTTTGAGGGAGAGCGCAATGAAGCCGATCGCCATTAAGTGGTAGACGAGCTGACCCAGGCGGTCGATATCAAATCGGAGCCAGTCGAGCAGCTCCGGGCCGACGATCAGACCGAGGATACCGGCGACCATAGAAGTCGGCACGATAATTTTGCGCAGCAGCGGAATACGGGCCTTGAGGATGGCTGACACGACCATCAGCAAAGAGAGAAGCGTAAAGTCGATCACGAAAGACCATGAATGATCCAATGGGGAACCTCCTAGTTGAGCCGTGGTGTACGCTGAACCAGCGCGGTAATAAATTTGAGCCATTTATAGGCTGAAGTTCTCGGTTGGTAAAACAAGAATCGGTACAGCTTGTCCCCCAAGTAAAATTCGAATTTGTGGTGAAGCTGCACATTCAAGCCCTCCAACTCGGCAAACGGAAAGGAATAGGTCTGCCCTCTCTCTCCCTGAAAGGAAAGGGCAGCTTCCTGATCTGCGCTCCATTGCAGTTGTCCCGTTCCCAGCGATTGAAAGGGCAGCTCCCCTTCCGAAACATACAGATGTACGGGATCGCGCATGACCTGCTCCCAGATTGCCAGATGTCCCGGTTCTTGTATCGCTTGCTCCAGGCGTTTCAGTTGCCAGCGGTTCCAGTCCCGAGTAGTTGAAAAACGTAAAGAGTGGGTGAACGGGGCTAACTTGCCCTGGTGCGTGTAACGCACGGTGTAGCCGCAATCCGTACAGCCGAACAGATCTTGTTCGGAGCGGAGGTGGCCTGGGGCCTCGCAGTGCGGGCAGATAAACAGCAGGCGCTCCAGATAATGTGCCGGAGCTTTGCCGTAATAAGCGGCTCCGGTATGAGACTGCCATTCCGCATCGTCATGAGCCAACGCCTCGGTCAGCATCTCATGAATCTGCTCCGGCGTGTGGTTCGTGAACGTGCCGGCTTCCCATTTTTTCACGAGGGATAAGCGAATGGGTCCCCTGCGGTGGCTTTCCGCCCAACGAGGGAACGAGAGATGCCCGCCGGAAATGGTCGCGACGACCACCGGAAGATCCAACAGCTTTACCAGCTTGGCAGTGGAGAAAATCAACGGTTCCGTCGTCCCATCCCAGTTCCGATTGCCTTCCGGGAACAAGCCGATAACCCGTCCGTGCTGCTTGGCCTTCAGCATGCCGCGGATCGTTCGCGTGTCGTTTTTATATTTGGTTTTGGGGATCGCCCCGGTATAATTCAGCAGCTTGGCGAGCATCGGGTTGCGGAACAGGGACGCTCCGGCCACAAAGCTGATGGGCTCATCCACGTAGCAGTTGATGTACAGCGGGTCCCAGTTGGTGACATGGTTCGCCAAAATCAGATAAGGCGGCTTCAGACCCACCGTGTCATTTCGCTCGATTTTGATCCGGGAACGGCTCCGGATGATCGCGTGCGCCACGGACAGCAACACCCGTTGCACGAGTTTTGCCGGTTTTTTCTCTATGCTCACTGGTTCACTTCCTGAAGGGTCATTTTCGAATAAACGCATTAATATTGTTATATCATATTTTGGTTTCATTCGTCGGCGAGAACCTATCGGCGCAGAAAAAAAGAACGGCCGGGGGCCGTTCTCGGGGGGAGGCTTAAATAGATGGGATTTGGATGCCCCCGTTTAGATCGATTGGATTGCCGGCATAATCGTTTGGTGCCAATGCAAGGATGCGGAACTTTCCGACGGAAGTCAGCTTAGCAATGGCGGAAGGCGTGAGGTTAATCCGGAATTGCTTGCTATTCAACACGGTTACGGTATAAGCGGCTTCAGAAGGGAAGGGCTCGCTATCGGTGAAGTCCCCGATTGCAGAATAATCCAGCGTGATGCTCGGCGCATTAATCTCGATAGGCATGTCTTCACTGAAAGTCAAGGTGATCGATCCATCTGTATAGGTGGCAGCGGTTACGGTTGGCTTGATTTTGTCGAATATAATGGGAACCTGTACACTGCCTAAGTTACCTCCGTGATTATCCCAGAGCGTGAAATCAAGGGAGGCGACACTATGCTCATCCGCGGCCGCTACGGGTATGACGATGGGGCCTAAATTGTTCGGATCTTCGCTCCATTGAAGCAAGTCGCTTGATGAATCGATAACAAGGTTTGCTACCGGATTGTTATTTGAATCCACAACGGTGAAGCAATTTGAGCCTAAATAGTTACCAATCTGCAAAGGGGTTGATCCATTCGTAATTTCAATCAAATTGTTCATATTCCGAGTGTTTGGGCTAGAAGAGTCAGATGTACTATCCAAAAGGGTAGCTCCGCTGTTCAGCCAAAGCTTCGCTCCCGATTTCAGCGACAGGGTTAAGGGGGAGGAAGCTTCAATAAGTTCAATTCCAGAGGAGGGAGCGGATACATTCCCTGCAGCATCAACCGCAAAAATCCGATAATCGCCTGTAGCCAGTCCGGTTGTCGGAATATTTGTGTTGATATTGGCCGAAGCGGCAGCGACACCCCGACCGGAGCTGAGAGAATCCAACTCTGACTTCGTCCGCGGCGTGTAGTTCGCAGAAATGAGATAGAGCGTACCTGACTCACTGCTTCGGGCAACCACAGTATCACCGATCGTAACGGGCGAAGAAGACACGAGTGTCACCGTCGGTGCAGTCGTATCAGGCTGAGGAGAACTGCTTCCTCCGCCGCTGCTTCCTCCAGAACTAGGTGTCGATGGTGTCGTTGGTATCGTTGGTATCGTCGGCTTGTCCGGCTGGGTTGGAGCGGGCGTATCGCCCGGGGAAGCTGGATTGCCGCCTTCGTTTTGCTTCTTGATTTCTTCCGATTTCTTCAGGAAGTTGCTGGCGACCAAGGCAACGGCTTGTCTTTCCGCCGTTCCGGTTGGGTTAAACTGACCATTCCCAGCGCCTGCAATTAAACCGAGTTCTACCGCTGCGGCAACCGCGTCCTTGGCATAATCAGCAATCTGGCCAGCATCGGAGAACTCCAGGTCGGCACCCTTGCCGGTGGCATCAACACCGAGGGCACGCACGAAAATGACTGCCATATCCTGCCGCGACAGACTATTCCCAGTCCCAAATACACCATTACCATAACCGGTGATTAAGCCAGCTTTCGCAGCCGCTTCGACATAATTAAATGCATAGTGACTTGTAGGAACATCCGTAAATGTCGTAGATGCCGGGACTTGATCCAACTCCAAACCCAGGGCTTTAGCAAGAATGATCGCGAAATCCTGTCGCTCGATCTTCCCTGAGGGATCGAATTTTCCATCCCCTTTTCCATTTAGGATTCCTGCGTTGACCAGTTCTTGGATGGCATCCTTCGCATAAGAACCATTGATGTCCGTCAAATCGGTTGCTGCTTGGGTTGGCAACGCGATTGCACTGAGCAAGGCGGCGCTGGTCATGACTTTGATGTAAAGCTTTTTGTTCATTAATACTCCCCTTTCATTCCCTGGAAATGTACAATGATGTCTCGGTTTTTGTCTAAAATTAATATATATTAAATTTGAAATCATGCAATCAAATTTTGATCCATCTATTTGCGAGTACTAAAAAAGCCCTACTGCGAAAGGCAGAAGGGCATAAAGGGGAAGAAGAAGGAGAGGGTGCCTCTAACGAACTATCGTTATCGGAAATCCGGCGGAACCCTCCGGGCCACGCCGGTGGCAATGGCCGCGTCAATGACCGCTTTACGCACAAGCGGAACGACCTGATCGTTAAAAATACTCGGGATAATATACTGCTCATTCCGCTCTTCATCCGTGACGGCGGAGGCGATGGCTTCCGCAGCGGCCAGCTTCATCGCTTCGTTGACCACACGCGCCCGGCAATCCAGAGCGCCTCGGAACACGCCGGGGAACACGAGCACGTTGTTGATCTGGTTCGGGTAATCACTCCGTCCGGTCGCGAATACAGCTGCATGCGCCAACCCTACCTCGGGATCCACCTCGGGCTGCGGGTTGGCGAGCGCAAACACGATGGGCTGCTCGTTCATGGACCGGAGGTGTTCACCGTTCAGCAGGCCGCCTGCCGAAACGCCGATGAACACATCGGCACCGGGCAAGATGTCTTGCAGCGAGCCGGGCTGACTTTCCACCTGCGGCTGCTCGGCCAGCCATTGCCACATCGGGTAGCGGTACGTTCCGCCTCGGACAATCGCCCCCTCCTTGTCCACCGGGGCGAGCTTCGTCACGCCGGCGGCGAGCAGCATTTTGCATATGGAGACACCCGCTGCGCCGACACCGCTCACCACGACCCGAACTTCGGATATCGACCTACCGATGACCTTTAGCGCGTTGATCAACCCCGCGATCACGACAACCGCCGTTCCGTGCTGATCGTCATGGAAGACCGGGATGTCCAGCTCTTCCGCGAGCCGCTGCTCAATTTCGAAGCACCGCGGTGAGCTGATATCCTCCAGATTAATTCCGCCAAAAATCGGGCTAACCGCTTTAATGGTACGAATGATCTCCTCCGTATCGCTCGTATCGAGGCAGAGCGGGAACGCATCAACCCCGGCGAGCTGCTTGAACAGCATCGCCTTGCCCTCCATCACCGGCGCAGCCGCATACGGGCCGATATCGCCGAGCCCCAGCACGGCAGTGCCGTCCGTGATGACCGCCACGGTGTTGCGCTTGATCGTCAGCGAGAACGCCTTATTCTGGCTCTCGTGGATCGCCGTGCAGACTTTGGCGACCCCTGGCGTGTACACCTGCGACAGATCGTCACGGTTACGAATGGGCATCGTTGGCTCAATCGTGATTTTTCCGCCGAGATGCATGAGGAACGTGCGATCGGAGACGTTGATCAGCCGGACGCCATGCAGCTTGCGCAGCGCCTTAACGAAATCCGTTTCCTCACGATCTCCGGTATCGACGGTAATGTCGCGCACCGAAGACCCTTTGGCCGAGGAGATGACATCGATCGACGTAATATCGCCTCCTGCACCGCTCACCGCAGCGGCGACATCGCCGAAGCTGGCCTGCTTATGGTCGAGCTCCAACCGGATAATAATTAATGTACGTGCCATTGCTTAAATCCACCCCCGCCATTTTACCGCTTCGGTCATTCGCTTCAGCCCGACGATATATGCGGCAAGACGCATGTTCACCCGGCGAGTTGCCGAGGTCTGATAGACCTTGTGAAAAGCGTCCACCAGCAGTTGCTCCAGCTTCGCGTTCACTTCCTCAAGCGGCCAGTAGTAACCCTGATTATTTTGCACCCATTCAAAATAGGATACGACCACGCCGCCCGCACTCGCTAGGACATCCGGCACAATCAGAACCCCGCGGTTGGACAAAATTTCGGTTGCCGCATAGGTCGTTGGCCCATTGGCCGCCTCAACGATCAGCTTCGCTTGGATGTTCGGGGCATTTTGCTCGGTGAGCTGGTTCTCGATCGCTGCGGGTACGAGGATATCGCATTCCTTCACGAGTAGTTCCTGATTCGTGATCCGGTTAGGATAGAGGTGGGTTACCGCGCCAAAAGAGTCGCGCCGATCCAGCAGCTCGAGAATATCGAGCCCATTCGGATCGTATAGCGCGCCTCGAGCATCGGCAATGCCAACGATGACTGCCCCGGCGTCGTGCAGAAACTTCGCCAGGTAGCTGCCGGCATTGCCGAAGCCCTGGATGATGATACGCGAGCCGCTCACCTCCATGCCGGCCATTTTTGCGGCCTCCTTCAGCACGATGGTCACGCCGAGCGCCGTCGACGATTCCCGCCCATAGGAACCGCCAAGCACCAGCGGTTTTCCGGTAATGAAGCTAGGCGAGTCGAATTCGCGGATCCGGCTGTACTCGTCCATCATCCAGGCCATCACCTGCGAGTTGGTGTACACGTCAGGCGCCGGGATATCCTTGGCCGGCCCAACCATCTGGCTGATCGCCCGGACGTAGCCGCGGCTTAACGCTTCCAGTTCCCGCATCGACATCGTCCGCGGGTCGCAGGCGACCCCGCCTTTGCCGCCGCCGTAGGGCAGCGCCACGATGCCGCACTTGATGCTCATCCACATCGACAACGCCTTCACTTCCTCGGCCGTGACATCGGGGTGGAACCGCACGCCGCCTTTGGTCGGCCCGATCGCGTCATTGTGCTGCGCGCGGTACCCGGTAAACACTTGAACCGAGCCATCGTCCATCTTCACCGGAATGCGCACGGTCAACATCCGCAGCGGCTCCTTGAGCAGGTCGAACATGGCCGGCGGCTCGTTCATGGTCTCCAGCGCCATCCGGATGACCTGCTGGGTGCCGGTCAAGACGTCCGTATTTTCCGAAAGTTTGCGTTTCCCGTTCATGATCATGGGTTACCCTTCTTCCGTCCCGTGTTGGGGCAATTTTTAAGGTGGTTCAGCAAACAGCTCATTGCCATGAAGTCTACTAACTCGTTGTTGGAGCTCTAGCGCTTGCCATAAATCTTAGGTTTGCTAACTTGCCGCCGTAGCTCTAACGCTTGCCATAAATCATAAGTCTGCTAACTCGCCGCCGTAGCTCTAACGCTTATCACAAACCTTAAACCGACTAAAATCGCCGCTTCTCGATTCTAACGCTGATCACAGAGCTTATTGCTCGATTTTGCAGGCGAATATAGGTGTTTTCGCTGAAATAGCGTGTCTCAGCGTCGTTAGAATTTGTGTCACGTCGAATTTGCTACAATAGCGTTCTTCATCAGCGATAGAGCAGGGAGGGCAGTTGGGAAGCGAGCAAGAGGCACTCAGCCCAGCGAGCAAGTTACCAAGCAGGAAATGATCACCGCTTCAGCGATCAAGCCACCGTTCGGCTGTCCGATCATACGTTCAGCACGCCCCGTGGAGGCCGGGCTATTTAACGCCTCCCTATAACTTCCGCGAAGTCAGCTTGGCTTGGGTGAACAGCAGCAGGTAGTCGTAGCCGCCGGCCTTCGAGTCAGTTCCTGACAAATTAAAGCCGCCGAACGGGTGGGCGCCGACCAACGCCCCGGTGCATTTGCGGTTGATGTACAGGTTGCCGCAGTGCATCGTTTCCAGCGCTTCACCTATCCGGTCCTCCTCCCGGGAAAAGAACGCCCCCGTCAGCCCAAACTCGGTGTCGTTGTACATCGCGATCGCCTCGCGCCAATCCTTCGCTTTGCCGATAGCCAGCACGGGCCCGAAGATCTCCTCCTGCATGATGCGGGCCTTGCCATCGACGTCAGCGAATACAGTGGGTTCGATGTAGTAGCCGTTACCTTCGGCTTGCCGCCCCCCGACGAGCAGCTGCCCTTCCTGTTTGCCAATCTCGATGTAATCGAGGATTTTGCGGAAGGAAGCTTCATCAATCACCGGTCCGACCGCCTTATTCTCCTCGGGTAAGCCGATCTCAAGCTGCTTCGTGAATCGCACGACTTTCTCCACGACTTCGTCATGGACGGACTCTACGATTAAAGCACGCGAACCGGCGGAGCATTTTTGCCCCTGGTAGCCAAAAGCCGAAGCGACGATCGCCTGCGCAGCCGCATCCAGGTCCGCGGTTTCATCGACGACGATGCCGTCTTTCCCGCCCATTTCGGCGACGAGCCGCTTGATCCAAATTTGCCCGGAGGCCGTCTCAGCCGCCAATTTGCTGATGCGAAGCCCAACCTCCTTCGAACCGGTGAAACTGACAAACCGGGTTTTTGGGTGCGTGGTCAGATAATCGCCAACCTCGGCGCCGCTGCCTGGTATAAAGTTCAGCACCCCGGCCGGTAACCCGACTTCCTCCATTAAAGTGGCAAACTTGTAGGCAATGACCGGTGTGTTGGAGGCGGGCTTGAGCAGCACGGTATTCCCGGCAACAATCGCCGCCGAGGTCATGCCAACGCAGATCGCCAGAGGGAAATTCCAAGGCGGAATGATGACACCCACGCCCAGCGGGATGTAGGTCAACCGATTATGCTCCCCAGGGACCGGAGTCAGCGGCATCGTTTCGTTGATCTCGCTCAGACGGATCATTTCGCGCGCGTAGAAATTCAGGAAGTCGATCGCTTCCGCCGTATCGGCGTCGGCCTCCGCGTAGTTCTTGCCGGCTTCCAGGACCATCATGGCGGAGAACTCGTGTTTCCGCTCGGTCATGAGCGCGGCGGCCTTCAGCAGGTACTGCGCGCGTTCGCGGGGAGTGACCTTTTTCCATGACTCAAACGTATCGAGAGCAGCCTGCATGGCTTGCTCGGCCAGCTCCCGATCGGCTTTGCTGACCCATCCAATCGTTTCATCGAGATTGCCGGGGTTGATCGAGCGGATTTTTGCATCCGTAAAAATATCCCTGCCGCCGATCCTCAACGGGATCTCCCGTCCCAGCTCTTCCGATTTCATGCGGAAGATTGCTTCCTCCATCGCCAGCAGGGCCGACTTCTGACGGAAGTCAGTAAACGGTTCGTTGCGGAAATCCTCCAGTTTTGCCATTGTGCTCATAGGGCGTGCTCCTTTACAGGTGGATTTTCGGATTACTTAAATAAGTTCTTCAACACAAACCACACATTGGCGGGACGCTCGGCGAGGCGGCGCATAAAGTAACCAAACCAGTCGCTGCCAAAAGGGACGTACACGCGCACCCTATAACCTTCGTGGACGAGCGTAAGCTGCAAATCCTCGCGGATCCCATACAGCATTTGAAATTCGTAGCGGTCAGGCGGTACAGCTAATTCTTGAATCGTTTGCTGGGCATAGTCGATGATCTGGGAGTCATGAGTTGCAATGGCGGCATAACCGCCGTTCTTGAGGTGGGTAGAAATGAGGCGTTTGAAATTTTCGTCGACGTCCGGCTTGGCCGGATAGGCGACCGTAGGCGATTCCTTGTAGGCCCCTTTAACGAGGCGAAGGTTGGGCTTCAAGGACTTGAGCTCTTCGATGTCGTCTAGGGAGCGATAAAGATAAGCTTGGATGACGATACCTACGTTATCGATTTGCTCGCGCAGGCGTTTGTAGAGGGAGATCGTTTTTTCACATTGGGCAAAATCCTCCATATCGATGCGTACGAACAAGCCGTGCAAGCGAGCCCGGTTCAAGATCGTGGTCAGGTTGTTCAGACATATCTGTTCACTGATCCCAAGCCCCAGCGATGTGAGCTTCAGCGAGAGGTTGGCTTTAACGCCGGCATCGGCGATGGCATCTAGCGTCTTCAGGCACATCCGCGTAGACAGTTCAGCTTCGGCCTCCGTGGAGACGAATTCGCCGAGATGATCGAGGGTGGCCTCTCGGCCGGTCGCATTCAGCGCGCGCACTGCATCGATCGCACCTTCGATGGTCTCCCCGGCCACAAACCGGCCGGCACCGAAGCGGAGGCCGTATCGGCGAGCCATGCGGCCCACGGATTGGCTTTTGGCGAAGGATTGAAACAGGGTTCGGAGTAACGCATCCATAGGCATCCATCCTTTTCCATTTCTCATTGTACACAAAATATACAATATTTTAGATTTTTGAACAATATAAATTGAAAAAATGAACAAAAAAGTTTTTAAGTAACGCAAATATGTTCATTATTGAACACTTTCATAATAAATTAGTCTGTATCTTTAGGGTTGGAATATTGAACCCCGCCTGCTTTCGTGTTAGATTTACAAGTAAAATTTCACAACGTGCGAGGTAATTATGTTCAATCATGAACGAATATTGATCCGGCGGGAGCTGACCCGTTTCGAGCCGGACGAGAAGATGAGTGTGCTGCTGGCGGCGCTGCAAGGCGGCCAGGCGTCGACCGTTGAGTTGGGCCGGATCCCCTATTTGTTGACGCCGGATGACGCCGGGCTGCTTGAAGCTTTTGGCGGGGGGAGTATCGGCGAAGGTCTGCGGCTTGACAGAACGAGATTCGCCGTTTCGACTGTGTTTCGGGAGTCGGACCTGGCTCTCCCGGTCAATGAACTGGCGTCACGGTGGTATGGTGCTGATGCGAGTGGGCGACCCGCGTTGGTCGTAAATGACGAGTTGGAGCCGATCGGTTATCTCCCGCTGGTGGACCTGCTGAAGCTGGCGGCAGATCGGCAGCAGCGAGCAGAGGCGTATTTCGATGCGCTGCTGGAGACGGTGAGCGATGCGGTGACCGTGGTTGACCGGAACGGGACGGTGATCGGCTGGAACGCGGTGGCGGAGGAGGTGTACGGCATCGCCAAGACGGACATCGTTGGCCGCACGATCGGCGAGCATTTTGATCCGGACGCGCTGGTCGTGTTAAGCATATTGGACGAGGGCCGTCGGCTGCGCGGGGCTTACCACCGTCCGCGGGAAGGCACGCATGTACTGATTAATGCGTCGCCGATCGTAAAGCCGGGCGGCGGAATTATCGGGGGCGTGGCGACCGAGCAGGACATCACGCATCTCGTGAAGTTGAACGACGAGCTGACGGTTGCGGCATCCCGTCTGTTAACCCAGCGGGCCCATGATGAGGATCCGTTCGCCTTGATCAGCGGTCGCGGGGAGAGTATGGGCAAGGTGATCAAGCTGGCCAAGAAGCTAGCGGAGAACGACTCCGCCGTGCTCTTGATCGGGGAGACTGGGGCGGGCAAGGAGCAGTTGGCGAAAGTCATCCATCGGGCCGGCGCGCGAGCGGAGGGACCCTTCTTGTCTCTAAGCTGCGGGGCCGTGCCGGCGGGCCTAGCCGAAGCTGAGCTGTTCGGCTATCAGGGCGGCGCCTTCTCGGGACAGCCATCGGGGCAAGCCGGCCGACTGGAATCTGCGGATGGGGGCTCTATTTTCCTGAATGAAATCGAATGCTTGCCGCCGGACGTGCAGGAGAAGCTGGCTCAATACATCAAGCGGCATAAGGTGACGCGAATTGGAGCTTCGGAAGCGGTGCCGGTCTCGGTGCGGATCTTCGCGGGCACCAGTCAGGATCTGGAGCAGCTTGTGCGGGAGGGCAAATTCCGGACCGATTTGTATTACGCGCTGAACGTGGTGTCGCTGAAGGTGCCCCCGCTGCGCGAGCGGAGGGAGGATCTGGGCGCGCTCGTGCAAATGTATTTGCGCGTTTTTTCGCTTCAATATCAGAAAGCTCTGCCGACCGTTTCGCCAGAGGTGATGTTGGCGTTCGCGAATTACGACTGGCCGGGAAACGTGAGCGAGCTGCGGGCGGTGATCGAGCGTTGCGTGATCTTAAGCGACAATGAGCAAATTACGTTGGAGCATTTGCCGGAGGTACTGCAGCGGCGGCAAGCGCAACTGGAGTACGCGGCGACGGGAAACGCGGATACGATGTTTGTGGGTACCGCGGACGGTTCCGCCGCGACCAAGACGGAGCAAACGGATCGGCTGGACAAAATGCTGCGTCCGCGGATCACCCCCGAAGAAGAGATGGAACTTATGAAGGAGGCACTGGAGCGAACGTCGGGCAATAAGAGCAACGCAGCCAAACTGCTGGGCATTTCCCGTGGGACGCTCTATAAAAAAATCCGCGACTATAATTTAGTTTAGAAGACGAGACTTCCGCCACGTCATGGGCCGAACCCTTGCTTGGGCTCCTGCATAGCATATAGCACATTTGCAGGAATAGGGGCGTGACTCCATGATAGGGATAGAGTTGTCGGCGATTCATTATGTATACCTGGCGTTTATCGTCTTGATTATGGCATTGCTGATCAAGCGGCGCGACACGACGATGATTTGCGTGGTGGGGATTTTTACACTGGGGCTGCTGGCGACGGAAACGCTCAGCGGATCGGTGTCAGGGATCTTCAACTCGTTTATCTACGCAACCAAAGAGTTAATGGGTACGATCATGATTATCTCAATTATCGTGGCCATGAGCCGGGTGCTGATTCGCACGGGCATCAATGAGACGATGGTTTCGCCCTTGACGCGGTTCATCCGAACGCCAACGATGGCTTATTGGGGCATTGGGATCATTATGATGGTGACTTCTTTGTTCTTCTGGCCTTCGCCTGCCGTTGCGCTGATCGGGGCCGTCCTGCTGCCCGTGGCTATTCGCGTGGGGCTGCCGGCACTGGGGGCGGCGGTGGCGATGAACTTGTTCGGGCACGGCATTGCCTTGTCCGGGGACTATATTATTCAAGGAGCGCCGAAGTTGACGGCGGATGCCGCGGGCCTGCCGGTGAGCAGCGTCATGACGGCCAGTGTGCCTCTGGTTCTTGTCATGGGCTTGGTCAGCACGGTGACCGCCTTTTGGCTGATGCGCCGCGATCAGCGGAACGGGACGTGGCGTGACGGCTTGGTCGCCGGGAAGGGCACGGGCGGCGTGCTTGGCGAGGATCATCCAGCGAGCAAAGAGGATCGCGCAGCCATCTCTTCCCGGGCCAAAAAATGGCTGGCCATCCTGATTCCATTGCTCTTCGCCGTCGATGTCGTCGCCATGTTCCTGCTGGATTTGCAGGGTGGCGATGCGACGGCGCTGGTGGGCGGCACGGCGGTATTGATCCTCATCGGCGTGACGCTGCTGGCTCACCGGAACCGGGGCCTGGAGAAGGTCACCACGTACCTGATTGAAGGGTTGACCTTCGGCTTTAAGGTGTTTGGCCCCGTGATTCCGATCGCCGCGTTCTTCTATCTTGGCGACGCGGCGTTTAAGGAGCTGTTCGGGCAGGTACTCCCCGAAACGTCGCACGGGATCGTGAACGACCTCGGCGTGGCCCTGGCCGACGTCGTTCCGCTGAACGGCATCGTCGGCGCTGTGACCCTCGCCGTCACAGGAGCGATCACCGGCCTGGACGGCTCCGGCTTCTCGGGCATTTCGCTGGCCGGCTCGATCGCCCAGCTGTTTGGCACCGCCATCGGCTCCGGCACGGCCGTATTGACGGCGCTGGGGCAGGTCGCCGCCATCTGGGTCGGCGGCGGCACGCTGATCCCGTGGGCGCTCATCCCGGCCGCCGCCATCTGCGGCGTGAGCCCGTTCGAGCTCGCCCGCCGCAACCTGAAGCCGGTGCTCATCGGCCTCGCCGTAACCACCGTGGTTGCGATGTTCTTGGTGTAACGAGCAGAACTAGGAGGCGGGTTTCCGCCTCTTTTTTGTGTGGAAGGTCCTCTCTCTCCGCTGACGGTTGTTAAACTAATTTACCTCCAAAATCTACTGTTAATTTCTAAAGTTCGATCTAAGATAACAAATTACATGTAAAACCTACCGTTAATTTTGTATGTTTCTCACCATGCCGCCATTTTGACCTAATTAACATTAGGTTTTACCGTTAATCTGGACAAATCTATGCTGACCTCCTAAATTAACAGCAGTTTTTACCGTTAATTTATTCCAACACCCCCGCCTACCTCAAATCCCGCTAAATCCAACCCCGTCCCCGTCACAAATAGTCCATCACCCCCCGAGCCAGCTCATAGCAGACGATTCGTTCTCCTTTCCCGCGGTGAACCGGCTTCATCCACCCTTTAGCGGTAACCCTCTGCAGCATAAGGACTGCTGTTTTATGATTCAACTCAAAATGTCTTTCAACATCCACCGGCCGAATCGGCCGCGCGAGCTGCACGGCGAGCCGGATGAGCTCCTTCTCTGCCAACAGGCCGCGCGACACGGGAGCGCGTTCTGGGTGGTAGCGGCTGAACACCATGCGCAGCAGGTTGATGCAAAGTTCCGGGCGCTGCTCCACGTCGTCGTAGGCGAAGGAGATCACCTGGTAACCCATGGCGTGCAGGAAGGTTTCGCGATTGAGCTCATGGCAGTACTTTTGCCGGTCCATGTCGCGAACGTGCGCGGCGTAGCCTTTAATCTCGAACAGCAACTTCAACTCGCCGTCCCCCGGCAGCCAGGCGAAATCGGCAAAATACGACCGCCCCCGCCAATCTCTGACCTCGTACTCCGGATGGAGGCCCTCGAAGTCACCGTGCAGCGGCCACCAGACATTTCGCAGGAACTGGGACTCCGCATGGGCATGTCCACGCTCCAAACGTCCTCGTCGTTCCCCTGATCTCTGTGCCAAATGGGACTTCAGAAACACCGCATAATTTTCCTCAAAACGCATCGAACTCATCCTCCTCTACCTTCCCTAATTAAAGTAAAACGCCCCGCATTCGCTCCTTAAAGTTTGGTCCTCAATCGCTTGGGAGCGCCATTAACCTAAAGGTTAGGGTGCCCGCCATGGATGATCATCCAAACCGGAGTGGTACGGGACGTGCTTCGTCTTAGGTCCAGTATAGTGCCAGCTGCCGGGTCCGTCCAGCGTGGAGGACCAATCGAGAGTGAATACGCCCGCCGTGTACAGAGAGCTTCCCGCGCATTTTGTCATTGCTTTTCCTATGCAACGGACGTAAGCTGATGGGAGGATTGTGGAAGAGTTTGCCAAATTTATAGAATGACGGCTTGTCCGGGAAACTCATGGCGTTCCTTATGCTAGAGGCATCCCGCTTCCCCGCTCATTCCCTCTTTCTCCCTGCACAAAGGATGAAACTATGCGGGAACCGATGCGTAACATTACTTAGTGTGTACATGGAAAGGGTGAAATGCATTGGACAACGGCTTGAGCGTCAAGTTGTACGAAAAGCTGCCGGATGGCGAGCTGCGGGAATTGGAAGAGCGCGTTTGGAGCGCGAATATGGTGGCCGCGTTGGAGCATGTGAACTACCTGGTCGTCGGCAACCGGGAGTTTGAAACCGTGGAAGGCCGACTCAACGTCGACGAGGGCAAGCTGGAGCTGCTGCTCGTTCCGATCGTGCATGAATAAGAGGTTTTTTTCGTAAGGAGGGAATCGGTCTTGGCAAAAGAAGACGAAGTAACACGAACGGACACGGTCGCTGCGAAAGAGGCAGCCCCGGTGAAAGAACCGTTCGCATCGAAGTTTTTTACTCCGGAAGGCAAGCCCATCCGCGTCTTGTCGACGTCGCTTGGCATCGCGCTGCTGGCTAACGCTTTCCTGATTCCGGGTGCCGGAGCAACGGCCTCGGGGAACGGTTCGTCGGCGGATGAACCGAAGCTGGTCGCCTGGTCGACGGAAGAAGTGAAACAGTACTTCGACAAGAATGTGGACTGGAACATCCCACTTCCGTTGGAGGAGGATGGAGAGGGCGCCGAGGGGGCTTCCGGTTCCGGCGGCTCGGGTAGTTCGAGCAGCTCGGACGGCTCGGGTGGCACCACCGTCATCAACCATTACGGCGGCGGTTTCGGTTGGGACGATATGCTGTTGTACCACCTGCTGTTCAACAACGGATCCAGCTATTCTTCTGGCCGGTGGTACGACAATCATCGTGGTTACTATGCAGGTTCGTCGACGCCGTATAAACCGAAATCGTATTCCAGCGAGACGTTCCAAAATAAACCGATGTCCGGTTCGGTCGTTCGACCCAAAACCTCGACCTCATCCACCGGCTCGATCGTTCGGCGTTCCACTTCATCGAAGGCTGGGGGCATCGGCGGGAAATCGAGCTCGCTTGGCTCGTCGTCTTCGAGTTCGTCGTCCAAATCCTCGAAGAGCTCCTTTTCCGGATCGAGATCCAGCGGGACCAGTAAGGGGTCTTTCGGCGGATGACGGACGGAAACGGCATTTTCGAAGTCGTGGGCCTGCCGCATCCCGACCGGAGCGAGCGGGTCGCGAAGTTAGCCGAGCTGGGGTTCACCTGGGCGGATCTCGAGGAAGAGGAGTACTGGATCGACCAGCTGGTGTTGATGCCGAAGGCGATCTACGAGGAGCTGGAACAGGCCGCCACGGCGCTATGGCGCATTCTCGATAAGGCCGTGCGCTATGTTCATCGCCGGCCTGATTTGTATGAGCTGATCGGCATCCCGCCGATCCTCTGGACGATGCTCGATCAGTTCCCGTTGCCGGAGCCGGGCATGATCAGCCGCTACGCGCGTTTTGATTTTGCCGTGGCGAACGACGGCACCATCAAGCTGCTGGAGCTGAACGCCGATACGCCGACCGGTTATGTCGAAGCTTCGATCGCCACCCCGTGGCTGATGGAGCAGGCGGGGTACGCCTCGCCCAATACGCGGATGAAGGACCTGGTGGCCGAAGCTTGGGCGCTTGAGCGGCCGGATACCGCTGCCTGCGTCGATTACGGCTGGCATCTCGAGGATTCCGGCACGATCGAGGCATTAGGACGTCACAGCGGACTGGATCTCCACTATGAAGATTGCTTGGAGCTTTGGGTTGACGAGGGGACACTGAAGAATAAAGATGGGCGTATCATTGAGCGAATGTTTGCGTTATATCCGAAGGAATGGATGGCGGTGGACGATGCCGGCGAAGCGCTGAGCTATGCCATTGAAACCGGTCGTCTGACCCTTTTCAACGGGCCGCATAGCATTTTGCTGCAATCCAAAGGATTGCTTGCCGCGGTCTGGGGGCTTTACGAGCTGGGTTTGCTCTTTGATGAAGACGAACGCCAGGCCATTGCCAAATACGTGCTGCCGACCTACAACAAGCCGGTCTTCTCCGGTGATTTCGTGTCCAAATCGATGTTTGGTCGCGAAGGCGGTTCGGTGCGCCTCTTCGATGAGGAGGGCAGGCTGGAGCTGGAGGATCAAGAGGGCTTTGACAGCAGCGTGTTGTTCCCTACGGTATATCAAAAAAGAGCCGATTTGGCGCGAATCGACACGATCGTTGGCGAGCGCCATTTGCTGACCGGGATGTTCGTACTGAACGGGACCCCTTGCGGCCTGCTGGGGCGGGCCGGCGGACCGATTACCGGCAATACCAGTCATTTTATCGCGTTAGGAGTGAAATAAATGCAATATTCGAAGCAGCCTTGGGCGCGGCGATTCCTCGTTACGCTGATGCTGGTGTTGTCCGTGGCGGTACTCGGAGCCTGCGGCAATGCGACCAGCGTCTTCTCCACCGTTACCGGTTCGGAGTCGGAATTAGCGACCGCCCGAGTACCTTGGGATTATAAAATCGTGGAAGCGACGGTCGGCGATCTGGTGGGCAGCGACATGACGATTTTGCCCGATAACGACTTGCTGCCCAACGACAACAATTACGCCACCGGGGACAAAATCTGGATCCTGCAATTCATGGATGCCGAGATGACCACGGACGAGAACCAGAAGAACGAGGTACGCTTGTCCTCCTGGACGACGTTGAAGTCTTATCCGGATCAGGCGTCCGCCGAGAAGGATTTGGCCGAGCTGAAGGTGTCGGTCACGACCGATGTCGATCTGGTTGGCGTGTACAAAACGGAGTACCAAGGCAAAACGCGGAATTTCGCCGTCTTGGAGCTGCCGACCGGGAACCGGATCAAGCAGCCGATCGACGATACGCGATACACTGCGTTGGAGAAAGCGAAGACGGCAACGGTCGTGCTGGAGGAAGTGCATGATTTTGCCGATTATGATTTGGCATTTGCGAAATTTCGGGGGTGGGCGAAGTGACGATCGTAGTGAATATTGTAGTTAGTGTCGTTGTGATGATTTTGCTGCAACTGCTGGGGATGGTGGTCTTCAATTGGATGACCCCGTACCGCGATATGGAAGAGCTCAAGAAAGGAAATGTCGCCGTAGCCCTCGCGCTGGGCGGCAAATTCCTGGGCACGGCCATCATTCTGGGGGTATCCGCCTTCACGAACACCTCCATCTTGCATATGATTCTGTGGTTCGCTGTCGGTTACGTGTGCCTCGTGGCGTCTTACTGGATCTTTGAGTTGGTGACGCCGGGATTTAATATCTCTGACCAGCTGAAGAAGGGGAATGTCGCGGTAGGCACTTTGCTCTGCTTAGTGTTTATTGGTATGGCGTTCGCCGTCAGTAGCCTGATTATCTAGTCAGAGGTAGTTCAAAAAGTCATCTTCCCATCACGGAGCTCATGCAGGAAGTAGGTTCGGCGTCGAATCTTGAATTCACCCGGGCCAAGCATACGCTTTCGAAGCATGTTTCCTGCGGAACCATTTCAGTTGCTCACGTAGGCACACCTACGCTGCGCTACTCAGTCCCTAGCTTCATCCAACCTAAAGCGTTTTGAAAAAACGCACATCGGAAGCTTAAGCTTCGGTGCTGATAACCTGACTTTTTGAACCATGAATTTGAAAAAGGGGCAGTCACATGCACTTTTTACTCAAAATCACGACGCGCTTGATGCGTTTACGCAAAACGTCAATCGGACTGATTATCCTATTATTTGTTACGCTAAGCGCAACGGTGGCTTACGGCCTGGAGCCCGCAACGTTCGGCAATTGGTTTAACGCGCTATATTGGGTGATGACCACCATGGCCACGGTGGGTTATGGCGACTATTTTGCGGAGACCGTCCAGGGTAAAGTATTTACGATGTTTTTGTACATTTTCGGAATTGGGCTGCTGAGCTTGGTGATCGGGAAGGTCATCGATTCCATCGGAACCCTTCAACGGCAGAGAGGAGCGGGGGCTTTGAACTTTCGAGGCGAAGACCAGATCATTCTGATCAATTGGAGCAAAAAAGCGCACTCGGCGGTGGAGGAAATCCTGTGTTATTCTCCCAAGTGCCGCATCGTGATCATCGACGAGATGGATCGACATCCGCTGGAGTCGATGCATCAAGTCCATTTCGTCAGCGGCGATCCGGCCTCGGACGAGATTTTGATGAAAGCCGGCATCGACAAGGCGAAGGCCGCCATCATTTTTGCGGATGCGCGGATTGAGGAATATTCGCTGATTGACGGCAAGTCTCTGTTGATTGCTTCCAGCATTGAACGATTGGCGCCGCAGGTACATACAACCGTAGAAATCATGCAGGAAAAACATATCCAGAATTTCCGCCACGTTCAAGTGAATGAATTTGTATTGTCTCACGACGCCATCTCGCGATTGGCGGTTCGCTCCGCGCTGCAGGAAGGCAACTCTGAGGTGATTCGCCAACTGCTCAGCCGTCAATACGGCGACGATATTTACGAAATCCCCGTGCAGCACGGGTGGCACACGTATGGAGAAGCCTTTGAAGCCCTGCTGGGGCAGGGGGCAACCTTGCTGGCAGACCGTGGCGATTTGGGCATCAACCGCAAGCTGAATCAACCGATTCCCCCAGAGGCACGGCTCTACGTCGTAGCCGATGACGCTACGTATCGGCGGATAGCCGGCTTATCGTCTTAAGCCGCAAGCTGCGGCACTAAGGCGTTGCGTTACACCCACTAATGATAGGCCCTCAGAGGTAACTCCCCCGGGCCTTTTTTTATATCGAGGGGGGCGGCGCGTCCGACCGGGTGCACAAAATATTCCCCGGGGAATTAATGATCCGGGAATCGACTATAAGTATAGATTCTCAAAATTAAAAGAAACCCCCGTATTTCGCCGACGGATATCGCTTGGCGGATACGGGGGATTTTTGCGAAGAGCCTGGTGATGTGCGAGCGCGGCTCCGTTACAGCAGTTCGTTGCGTTTGCGCAGATAGCCGTACAAAATGACGCTGCATACCGCACATAACAAGGCGCACACGCCAATGAAGGCGTAACCGGCTTGCAGGCCGCGCAGCAAGCCCAGTCCGGTGTCGGCACCGCCGGCAACCAGCTCTTTGATCCCGTCGGTGATCGCGCCGATCAAATAATTGCCGATGACGCTGCCAACCCCCATCAGCGTAACAATGAAGGTGATGGCGGAATCGCTGGAGGAGCGGTATTTCTTGGCGATCAGCGCCATGACCGTCGGGTAGATCGGGGCGATGCCGATGCCGGCCGCCGCGAACAGAAAGGCCCCGGATTCGCCGACCGCTATGGCGATCAAGGTGCAAATCCCCGAGAAGGCGGAGAACAAAATCAGCGAGAGCGTGAAGCCGATTTTATCCGTGATGGGTCCCAGCGCCAGCCGCGCGAACGTAAAACACAAGAAGAAGGCGGACAGCATGCCGGAAGCGTTGGTAGTGTTCCAGTGGTAGGCCTTCTCCAGGAAGTTGACCAGCCAGCCGCCAACGGCCATCTCGGATACAACGCCAAAGGAGAGCACCAGGACGATCAACCAGATGGCCGGGTCGCGCATCAGCCGTGTGAACGGAACCCGCTCGCCACCGTGTTCTTCTTCGCCCGGAAACCGACTAAGCAGCGTTGGGATCATCGGGATGACGGAGAGGGATAACATGATCAGGTACATGCCGCGCCAATCGAGCACATGCCCGCCGATCGAGACGGTCATGAGCCCTGAGGCGATCATCGGCGCTACCGTGGAACTCAGCCCATAGAAGAAATGGGACAGGTTCATCATCGTGCCGGTGTTGCCGACGAAGATGCGGGCAGCCAGAATAGCCAGCGCGATTTCAAGCATCCCGTTGCCGATGTACATCAGGAAATAGGAACCCGACAACGCCTGGAAGCTGCGCGAAGCGAAGATCAGTACGCCGGACGCGGCCATGGAGCCGAACGCAAGCATCGTCACCGTTTTGGCGCCCCATTTGCGGGTCAGGTAAGCCGTAAAGGAACATGCCAGCAGGTACCCCAGCGAGTTAAGCGACAGGAGCGTGCCAATCTGCATCTCATCGATCCCGAAGTCGGTTTGGATGCGCGGGATGGCGGGTCCTTTAATATTTTCCGAGAAGCCGAAGATAAAGAATCCGATAAAGACGGTTAACAATTGGAAGACATAATTTCGTTTGGCAAAAGCGGAACGGGCGGCGCGGACTTCCGTCGTCTCCGCTCCAGGTTGAGATGGCGATTTCAAGGCATATCCTCCTGATGTCCTAAAGTGAATAAGAGCCGAACAGCCAAATCGTAACACACTTTCGGGCCCCTATCTATCCTCCGGACAAAAAAACACCCGCTGCCTGCGCGCTTGTCTAGCGGCATAAACGGGTGCCTTTCCTCTTAATGGTTGATGTCACATTTGTTCATGATAAACGCGATTTGGTTCTCAAGCCGGTTGATTTGCTCCTGCGTTTCCGGATCGGCCTGGCCCATCCCCCGCATCGAGGCTAGTTCTTGCTTTAGTCGGTGTAAGTCCTCGCCTGCGTTGGCGCAGTTATAGTTACTCTCGAGATTATCCAGCATGCTGATTCTCCTCCATTGATTACTCCGTGCTTCTTCCCTATTATGGAGGATTTAGGGAGGAGTTATTCAGGCTGTTCAGGCTGGGTAGAGCTGCCGCCGCCGATTTTGTGCATGAATTCGTTGATCTGCCGATGCATGGCGGTGATATCCTCTACCTCGGCACCGGTTCCGGCAAACAGCCGCATCGGTACGGTGCAGGCTTTGTCCCGCAGGGCTTTGCCCTCATTGGTCAGTTCGATGATGACGCTGCGCTCATCCGCTTTGTCTCGCGTCCGAGTGACCAGGTTCATCTGCTCCAGTTTCTTGAGCAACGGAGTTAATGTGCCGGAGTCTAGGTATAGCATGGCGCCCAGCTCCTTGACGGTGACGCCGTCCCGCTCCCATAACGCGAGCAGCGTGATGTACTGCGTGTAGGTCAATCCGAACTCGGCCAGCAGAGGCCGGTACAATTTCATGATCTCCCGGGAGCACGTATAGAAAGCAAAGCAAAGCTGATTATCCAGTTTCATCAATTCTTCCGTGTTCATCTATATCCACCTGCCAATTAATTGTATGCAATTTATTTTGCTGTTGAGCTATTATAGCATTGCTTTCCTTTTCGCGTAAAGTGGCCTGGGATGGGGGGGAGGAAGTCTAGCGATGGCCGATGAATCGAAATTGACACTCCGATAAAGATTGTATACAATTAAATTACACTTAATTTAAAAAGGTGCTGGAGGTGCCGTGAATGTCATTATTCGATATTGAAGTCAAAACGATTCAAGGCCAAGTGCAAACGTTGGAGCCCTACCGCGGTCAGGTGATGCTGATTGTGAATACGGCGACCAAATGCGGGTTTGCTCCGCAATTTAAAGGGTTGCAGAAGCTGCACGACACATACAAGGACCAAGGATTTTCCGTGTTGGGCTTCCCCTCAAGCCAATTCGCGAACCAGGAGCTGGGGACGGACGAGGAAGTAGCGCAAGCTTGCGAACTGAATTTCGGCGTGTCGTTCCCGTTATTTTCGAAGATTGATGTGAATGGGAAAACCGCTCATCCGCTGTTCAAGCACCTGACGAAAGAAGCGCCCGGCCTGCTTGGCTCCCGGCTGATCAAATGGAACTTTACGAAGTTCCTCGTAGATCAGGAAGGCAAGGTGGTCAAACGCTTCGGTCCGACGGACGAACCCGAGAGTATCGAAGGGCAAATTCGCGAGCTGTTTGGGGTGTAAGCAGAGCGCGGGATATTGTGGCATAACGCGGCACAATGCAGCGTAATGCGGCATAACCCGGCACAATGCGGAAGAGCAATTCGGTGTAATGGACGGCCGCACAGGTTCCTATTGCGCTAACTTTTCTCATGTGTCACACTAGGAGTATCATACAGCAACTGACGTGAGGCAAAGCCTGCCCCGCTTCCTTTCCAGGATGGAGAGGAGCGGGGCTTTTTGTTTTTCACTATGAAATTGTGGAGGGAGTTGTAACATGGGGTTTCAAAGGGAGCACGATACGTGGATTCAGGAGCATATGAAACGAAGAGCCGGTGAGCGTCTGGATGCGCTTCGGCGAGGACATGGGTACGGCAATCAGTTGTTCGTCGAGCTGATATGGTGGCCGCTGGTGGGGCACTTTGACGGATTGCATCCAGAATATGAAGTGAAGGATTGGCGGAGGAGGTCCTATTTTGTCGATTTTCTATGGGTGGTTGGAGGTGCGCGGATTGTATTCGAGATTATGGACTATGGCTCCCACGGTACAGATCGGACCAAATATCGAATGGATTTGAACCGGGGGCTGTTTCTGCAATCCCAGGACTGTCTGATCTACTACATAGCATTGGATGAGTTGAAGGAGAACTCCACGTTTATTCTCTCATCCTTGCGGAGTATTCTGTCACCTTACTTGTCTATCGTTCAGGGGAGGTCTGTACGAACCTATACCAAGATGGAAAGGGATCTGTTGCGTGCCGCCATTCGCCATCAACGGATACTTCGCCCAACGGAGGTGGCGAGGGAGCTGGAGCTGCACACAATGACGGTCATTAAGTACTGCCGCATCCTCGTGGAAAAGGGCAAGCTCCGCGCAATAGCGAAAGGGGCTTCCGGCCGCGTTACTTCTTATGAGTATGTGGGCTCGGTATTGAGCCCGGATTTGGTTTGAGTGCTAGGTGCTATGAATATATTCGAAATTTCATATACAATGAGCCATTTAGCGATGAATCGTCGTAATGTATTCGAAAAATCATATACATTTGCTCCTCTGAGGGAGGAAAAGGCCCATTCTATATGAAAAATCATATAGAATGGGTCGCCTTAGGGCCAAAGTAGCTCATTCTATTCGAAATTTCATATACAATGAGCCATTTAGCGATGAATCGTCGTAATGTATTCGAAAAATCATATACATTTGCTCCTCGGAGGGAGGGAAAGGCCCATTCTATATGAAAAATCATATAGAATGGGTCGCTTAGGGCCAAAGTGGCTCATTCTATTCGAAATTTCATATACAATGAGCCATTTAGCGATGATTCGCCGTAATATATTCGAAATTTCATATACATTTGCTCCTCGGAGGGAGGAAAAGGCCCATTCTATATGAAAAATCATATAGAATGGGCTGCCTTAGGGCCAAAGTGGCTTATTCTATTCGAAATTTCATATAGACTGAGCCGATTGGCGATGATTCGCCGTAATGTATTCGAAAAATCATATAAAATGCGCCGCGTGTTGGTGGAGCAGCGGGGTTAAACGAGCTTTTTCCGTAGAAAACCGGATATCCAATCCACGAGGGTGATCATCACGATAATACCGAGCAGGATGATGCCGACGCGATCCCAATCCCGCGAGCCGAGGGCAAAAATCAGCGGAGTACCGATACCGCCGGCGCCGATCACGCCGAGGATCGTGGCGGAACGCAAGTTGATCTCGAAGCGGTAAAGCGTGTAGGACAGAAAGCCCGGAAGCACCTGGGGCAGCACGGCAAACCACAGAATTTGCAGGCGGCTCGCCCCCGCAGCGACAAGCGCTTCGGTTGGGCCGTGATCCATGTTCTCGATCTCATCGGCAAACAGCTTGCCCAGCATCCCAACCGAATGCAGCCCCAGCGCCAGCACACCGGCAAAGGCGTTTGGCCCTACAGCCTTGATAAACAGCAGCGCCATCACGATCTCCGGGAAGGTGCGGATAAAGCTGAGCAGCATTTTGCCCGAACCGGAGACGAAACGGGGCTTACTCCGATTGGCTGCCGCCCAGAAGGCGAACGGCAGGCAGACCAGCGTGGATACGAAGGTGCCCAGAATCGAGATGGTCAACGTCTCGAGCAGTCCCCGCAGCAAATCCTCGCCGTCCGGCAAATAAACGTAATCCCAATCGGGCGAGAACAACCCCGAGAGGATCGATTTCGTAATTTGGCCGGCCGTTTCCTTGATTCCGTCAAACGGGATGCCGGCAAACGCCCATATATATAAGAGAAGGAGCAGCAGATAGATTAGCCAGCGATAACGGTTCTTTTTGGGCTTCTGTACTTTGTGCCGTAAAGTCGTAGCATTTGTCGTCATAATAATTTCTCCCGCAATTTGGTGCTTACATAGTCGATCAGTAGTACAACCGCGAGCGTGAACAAAATGATCATGCACGTCTTGTCATACTCCAGGAAACCCAAGGTAACTTCATAGTAATGGCCGATCCCGCCGGCCCCAACCAGACCCAGCACCGCCGCGGCGCGCACGTTAATTTCGAACGTGTACAACACGTAGGAAATGAAGTGGGCCTGAATTTGCGGTACGACGCCAAAGATGATGCGCTGAACCGAGGTGGCCCCGACGGACGTCATCGCCTCCAGCGGTCCGCGGTCGATCGTCTCCAGCGCTTCGTAGGTTAGTTTGGCGATCAAGCCGAACGAGAACACCGTCAGCGCCATCATGCCGGGTAGCGGACCGAGTCCAAAGATGGCAACGAAGATCGCCGCCAGCAGCAGGTCCGGAATCGTCCGCACAAGATTCAGCAGGAAGCGAACGGGCTGGTAAATCCAGGCGCTGCTGCTAAGGTTGGAGGCGCAAAGCAGCGCCACCGGTACGGCGAGAATCGCGCCGAAGGTCGTGCCGATCAACGCCATGCGGATCGTCTCCAGCATCGCCGGGACGATGTTGTCGAAGTAGCTCCACTTCGGCGGGAACATCTCCCGCAGCAGGTCAAGCATGTTCGGCGAGCCTTGGATCAGCTTGCCCAGCGAGGCCTCCGTGTCCACGGAGCTGCCCCACAGCAGGAGCAGAATGATCACGGCGGTCAAATAATGCTTCAGCTTGCCGGGAGCTTGAGGGCGATTCCGGTGCAAATCGCCTTGACCGGCGGCGTTAACATTGGCATTGGGTTTGGCACCTCGATGTGAATTCGGGTTCAAGTTCATCAAGCCTGCGCCTCCAGCACCCGTGGTCCCGGGAGTCGGGTAGCCAACAGCTCATCCTGGTCGATGGCGCGGCCGTAGATCTGCGCGAATCGCTCGTCGGTTGCCTCCGATACGGGGCCGTCGAAGACCACTTGACCCGCGCGGAGCCCGATGATCCGGGTGGCATAACTGCGCGCCAGATCGATGAAATGCAGGTTCACAATCGTCGTAATGCCAAGCTCGACGTTAATGCGCTTCAAATCATCCATGACCTGCTTGGTTGTCAGAGGGTCTAGCGATGCCACCGGCTCGTCTGCGAGGATAATTTTTGCCTCCTGTGCGAGTACGCGGGCAATCGCTACGCGCTGCTGCTGTCCGCCGGAGAGTTGGTCGGCCCGAGCGTACGCTTTTTCCACGATGTTCACGCGCTCCAGCGCCTGGAAGGCCAGCTCCACGTCGGCCTCAGGGAATCGGCCGAACAGGGTGCGCAGCGTGGAATGGTAGCCGACCCGACCGGCGAGTACGTTGCGCAGCACGGAGGAACGCTTCACGAGATTGAAGCTTTGGAAAATCATGCCGATGTCGCGGCGAATCATCCGCAGCGATTTGCCGGAGGCTTGCGTGATCGACTTGCCGTCGATCCGAATATCGCCTTCGGAGATATCGTGCAGCCGGTTCATGGACCGCAGCAACGTCGATTTGCCAGCACCGGACAAACCAACGATGGCCACGAATTCACCGGGCTCAATCTTCAGGTTGATTTGGTCCAGCCCTTTGGTGCCATTCGGGTACGTTTTGGATACATTGCGCAGTTCTATCACGTTAGGACTCCTTTTGAGAAAAATATTCTGGAAAAACGCACAGCCAGCCGGGAGCGCAGGGCGCTTCGACTGGCTTGCAGGGGGGTTATTCGTCAAATTTCGTTCAAAGCCTATTCCGTTTTGACTTTCTCGTTATATTCGCGGACGATGTCGAACACACTGTCGTTTGATTCAACATAACCTTCATGCGTGTAGATATCCGCAATGATTTGATGGCCTTCCGTATCCTTGCCAATCTCGATGAAGGCATCCTTCAGCTTCTGAACCCACTCCGCGTTCATGTCGGAACGAACGGAGATCGTATCGTTTGGAATCGGCTCTGTGTAGGCCAGTACGCGAGTATCCTCGAATACCTTAGGATAATCCTTAACCACGGTGTTACGGGCATCTTGGAAGATGGCAGCAGCGTCTACATCGCCATTAAGAACCGCGATGACGCCTTGGTCATGACCTTTCACCGTGATTGGTTCTACGTCAGACAGCGGATCTAAGCCAGCTTCTTGGAGCTTGGCGGCCGGCCATACATAGCCCGCGGAAGATGTTACGTTTTGGTAGGCGATTTTTTTGCCTTTCAGGTCCTCGACGGATTTGATGTCGGAATCCTTCTTCACGATGATCATCGATTTGTAGAAATCAACCAATTGATCCGTAGGTGCGCCGGTATCATCTTGCACCCCAAAGCGCTGCGCTTGCAAAATAACCTCAGCTGCGCCTTTCTCCTTTGCCAACACATAGGCCGTTGGAGGCAGGAAGCCAACGTCTACTTGCTTGGAAGCCATGGCTTCGATAATCGTATTGTAGTCGGTCGACACGCTGACCTTCACGGGAATACCCAGGCGGTCGGACAGCAATTTTTCCAGCGGCTTCGCTTTTGCCTCGAGCGTGTCGGCATTTTGCGAAGGCACAAATTGTACGGTCAGCGTTTCTGGTACGTAGCCTGTTTCAGCAGGGGTTTCGGCAGCATCGGAAGCTGCGTTAGTACCCGCGTTTGCAGCGGTAGCATTGGTTTGGCCGGATTCGGCCGATGCGTTCCCGCTGGTGTTAGCTGGAGCGTTGTTTCCGCAAGCACTCAGGATGACGGAAAACGTCAAGAATAAAGGCAAAACAAACTTGGCAATCTTGTTCAAGCGTATGACCTCCACTTAATCTCATTTTTGGATTACGTGATTACTATAAAAGAGTTTTATTAACCTGCCGTCAGAGGTAAAGTTGAAGTTTGTAAAATCCTAATTTTCAGGAGTTTACAAAACTTTCGATATTCGTTGCTAGAATGGAAAGCAATAAGATGAAATCAGAGGTGGATGACATGGATAAGGTTAGGGAGGAAGCAGTCTGCAAAATTTTGATCACGAGCGACGTACATGGCTTCATCTATCCGACGGATTACCGCTCGTCCGAGGAACGTCCAATCGGTCTGGTCAAGTTGGCTACGCTCATTCGGCGCGAACGCGAGCAGACGCCCAGCCTGCTGCTGGTCGACAACGGAGATATCATTCAGGGCACCCCGCTGTGTACCTTTCACATCAAAAACGATCCGGGTGGCGTTCATCCGTCGATCGCGGCCATGAATCTTCTGAATTATGATGCAGCGGTGCCGGGCAATCACGAATTCAATTACGGACAGGAGCTGTTGCACAAGGTCATCAACGATTCGCGTTTTCCGTGGCTGTCGGCGGGGATTGTGAATGCGGGAGATGAGAGAGAGCCGGCGTTTGGCAAGCCGTATATTGTAAAGACAACCCCAGAAGGGGTCAAAATCGCCATCTTGGGCGTTACGACCCATTACATTCCGCATTGGGAGCATCCCCGGCACATTGCGGGCTGGGCGTTTCGAGACGCGTTGGATACGGTGAAGACCTGGGTTCCCCGCATTCGGGAGGAAGAGCGGCCGGATTTGATGGTGGTCAGTTACCATGGCGGTTTCGAGCGAGAGTTGGCGACAGGAGCAGCGACGGAACGGCTGACCGGCGAAAATCAAGGTTATGCGATGTGCCTTGAGGTTCCGGGCGTCGACGTGTTGATTACAGGCCATCAGCATCGGATGATCGCAGGCGAGGTTGGCGGGGTGACGGTGATCCAGCCGGGGACGGGGGGACAAGCTTTAGGCAAAATCACCGTCTGTTTCCAACGCGGGGCCGACGGCCGCTGGGCCGTCCGCGAGAAAACGGCCGAGTTACTCGTTCCCGATGCCGTCGTGGCGGCCGAACCCGAGGTGCTGGAGCTGGTGCGGCCAATGGAATCGGCCACGCAAGCGTGGCTGGACCAGCCAATCGGCCTTGTTGACGGGGATATGACGATCGAAAGCCCGTTCGCTTGCCGCTTGGCGGACAATCCGTTTATGGAATTCGTCAATCAGGTGCAGATGGAGGCGGCCGGCGTGGACGTCTCCAATGCAGCTTTGCTGAGCGAACAATCCAAGGGGTTTGCCGGCAGGATTACGCTGCGGGATGTGCTGACGAACTTTATGTACCCGAACACGTTGACCGTCCTGCGTCTGGCCGGGCGGGACATCCGAGAGGCGCTGGAGCAGACAGCAAACTATTTTGTATTGGGAGAGGATGGCGTAATCACGGTTAATCCGATTTATCTCGAACCTAAGGCGCAGCATTACAATTATGATATGTGGGAAGGGATTGAATACGAGCTGGACGTCGCCAAACCCGTAGGGCAGCGGGTCGTGAAGTTGATCCGGAACGGGGCGCCGCTGCAAGACGAGACGGAGGTCGATGTCGTTATGAACAATTACCGCGCCGGCGGGGGCGGCGATTATGACATGTACCGGGGCAAGCCGGTGGTTAGGGAGATCCAGGCCGATATGGCGGATCTGGTGGCGGAGTACCTCGAGCGGCACGGGACGATTCGGGCTGCCTGCGACGGGAACTGGAAGATTGTCAACGGCGTGTCCGGGCTATAAATTACCAGAAATTCATCCGGGGAACCGTTTGGGAATGTCGTTCGGGTCAGGCACCTATCGGACATTATTAATCGATCCATATCACTCCTGGCGACCCTCATGGAGCGTAGCGACAGGGTCTGTTACAATAAGAAGATCCAGATCACCACGAGGAGATGTCCCCATGCCCGCTTTCGCTACCCCGATCCTGACCGCCGTCTTGCTGATCTTCCTGCTAGTTGCGGCCGTGATGATCGTCTATTGGAGCTGGAGAAACGGGATTTCGCCGATGCCTGCATCTGCCGCCGTCCGGCGGACGGTCGTTCGGGAGCTTATGCGGTTGGAACGTACTGCCGCCCCTAATAGGGCGGCTTCGCTCGTTCCTGTCAGCCCCATCGTCGAAGCGGGAGCAGGTTGGGGAACCTTGGCTCTGGCCATCGCCGGGGCTGATCCCCGCCTACGAATCGTCGGGATCGAGAACTCGATGGTTCCCTGGTTGTTTTCCCGATTGGCCTTGCGGATGGGGTCTTATTCTCAGGTGCAATTTTTGCGAGGAGACTTATACAAGTTCCCTTACGAAACTGCGGGTACGGTCATCTGTTACCTGTACCCTGAAGCGATGCGGCGGCTCGATCCCCTGCTTCGGGCGCAGTTAACCCCGGGGACGCGGGTGATCAGTGTGTGTTTTGCCCTACCGGGTTGGCAGCCGACGGAGGTCGTCACCTGCCGAGATATGTACCGTACTAAAATTTACATCTACGAGACAGACTAGGAAACAAATTGAACCCAATATGGCAGGAGTGAACGATTGTGAGCGATCAAATCAATGAACAGGAGCTGGTCCAGTTTATCGCCGACCGGTCGAAATCGAGTCTGGACAGCATTCGCTTGGTGCTGAAGCATGAAGCGGATTTCATCAATCAAGCCCAGCAAAATGCCGATGGCGAGGTAGAGATCGACGGGGACGAATTGGTGGATTATGTCCTGAGCCGGAGCGACGTGAAGCTCGACGAATTGACGGTGGAAACCATCCTCGATTTGGAAATGGATTATTTGACGGAGCATGGACTCGCCGGATACATCGATTAGTTAGCGGAAAATAAATATGGCCCAGGCCCCTAAATACTGGGGGCGCTGGGCTTTCCTTTTCTACACAAAACCTACGGGGCCCCTTATGATTTAGTGAAAGTTGTAAGGAGGCGAAAACTATGCGTATTCGAAGCATCGGGACAAAAATTAATCTGATTGTGGTCGGCATTTTAGTGGTCGTGTCAGGAACAATCGGCTATGTAGCGGTTAAACAAATGGAGAGCGGCATTAAGACGTTCGCTACGGCCAAAGCGCGAAGCGATTTGGAGCTGGTCAACCGCTATCTGGACAGCAAGTACCCCGGTGCTTGGCGCATTGAGGGAGACCGGTTCTACAAAGGCGAAACCGTGATTAGCGGGAATTTCGAAATCGTGGATGAAATCGGGGGATTAACGGAGGACACGGTGACGATTTTCCAAGGGGATACGCGCGTGTCGACCAACGTGATGGTTGATGGAGAACGGGCCGTGGGTACGAAGGTGTCCGATAAAGTGGCCGATGTCGTCCTCAAGGGTGGCAGCAGCTACTACGGGGAAGCGGTGGTGGTCGGCCAAACGTATCAGGCTGCGTATCAGCCGATCCAATCGAAGAGCGGCGAGGTTATCGGCATCTTGTACGTGGGGGCGTCGCAGCACTTAATGGATACCATCCGCGGAACATTTATTCAGCGTTTTGCCGTTGTTTTTGCGGGGGCGCTCGTCATCTCTATCGCGTTGATCTTGGGATATATGCGTGGCATGAAAAAACGGCTTAGCCGGTTGGCCAAAGCGATGGAACAAGCCGGTGCCGGTGATTTTACGGCGACTATCCGCGATGATTCGCGGGACGAGATCGGGTTGCTGAGCGCCGGGTACAACCAGATGGGCGCAAATCTGCAGCAGCTGGTGCAGCAAGGGCTGCTCGCCTCGGACAAGGTGACTGAAGCTGCCCGGAGGCTGCTGACGATCGCGGAGCAAACCAACGATGGCTCGGCTCGGATCGCGGCCTCGATCGAGCAGGTTGCCGCAGGGGCGGAGAGCCAGACGATGAGCACGGCGGAGAATGCCCGCGCCATGGAGGAAATTGCGATCGGCGTGCAGCATATCGCCGAGCATGCCTCCGAAGCCGCCGAACTGGCGGGGCAGTCCAGACAGCAGGCGGTTGACGGCGGCGAGCAAGTTCGCAGGACGGTCGCACAGATGGAATCGATCGACCGTTCTGTTCAGGCCAGCAGTTCGCTGGTCCGTCTGCTGAACGACAAATCGCAGGAAATTGCCTTGATGGTAGAGGCGATCCGCGGGATTTCCCAGCAGACGAATCTGCTCGCGCTCAATGCGTCGATCGAGGCGGCTCGTGCCGGCGAGGAAGGGCGCGGCTTCGCTGTCGTCGCCTCCGAGGTCCGCAAGCTGGCTGAGCAGTCGGAGGCTTCATCGGAACGAATTGTCGAGGTCATGTCGCAGATCGATACGGACATCAAACAGTCGCTGGAAGCGATGGACCTTGTGATCGGAGAGGTCGAGTCGGGCCTTGCGTTAACGCAGGAAACGGATCGCAGCTTTGCGGATATCTCCGCTTCGAACGGTCAAATCGCCGACCAAATCGAGCAACTCGCCGCGACGGCCCAACAAATGTCCGCCGGGATTGAGGAAGTCACGGCTTCCGTCCACGTCATCGCGGATATCGCCCAAAGCTCGGGCGCTGCCGCGCAGGAAGTGAGCAGCGCTTCGGCGAGTCAACTGGCGGCCATCGCAGACATCAACGCCGCATGCGCCTCGCTTTCAGCGGTATCGGACGAGCTCCAGCAGGTGTTGGGCAAGTTTCGAGTGAAGGGATAGACAGGACGGTCTCGCCTGCCGTTTCGCCGCTGCGCGGCCTGCCGAATATAGCTTGAGCGAAACCGGGTCTCCTCTTTGGAGCCCGGTTTTGGTGTCTATTGGCGGCTCCTCAGGTTTCCTAACGCATACCCGGTGTTACACTTGGAGAACGGTGATCCCTCGCTCCTGAAATGGCTTGACGTCGAAATCCGTAGCCTCATTTCCCGTAATCAGGGTATGGATGGAACTATTAGGGGCGACGGTATGCAGGGAGAGCTTACCGATCTTCGTATGGTCGCAGACGACGACAATTTCACCGGCCGCCTTGATCATTCCCTGCTTGGCAGGTACCAGCAGCGCCTCAGGATGCATCAGACCGTGCTGGGGATGCAACGCCGGCGTTCCGATAAACGCCTTCTCCACATGTAAAGACTGTAGTACATGATCCGTGAACATCCCGTTGAGCATGTAGCTTGACGGATACAACTCTCCTCCCGTGAGAATGACCTTAACCCCCGGCGCATCGCGCAGCTCGACAGCTACGTTCATATCGTTCGTGATGATCGTGACATTAGAGCGATTGACGAGATGGGTCGCGATGTGCAGCGTGGTTGTCCCGGAATCAATGATAATGTTCTCTCCGTCTTCCACCAATGATGCCGCATGACGGCCGATGCGGATCTTCTCCTCCAGATGTTGATTTCTTCGTTCTTGAAAAGAGGGCTCATCGTGCGTCCATTGCTCCATAATAACGCCCCCGTGCGTTCTTCTCAGCGCGCCCTCCTGCTCGATCTCCGCCAAATCCCTGCGAATGGTCGCGCTATGCACGTTAAATTCCGCAGCCAGCATCGCCACCGTAGCGGTCCGGTACTGTCTGACATACTCCACAATGCGTCGTTTTCTATCCGCAGCCAGCAAGCTCCATCTTCCTTCCTCAAGATCAAATGCGCAAAAATGCGCAATTCTTCAAATAACTGATTTGATTTTCATAGGGATACTCCCCTTGATTCTAACGAATAAATATTTTCTGCGTGTTAACAAACAAGAGGGATTCCGGGGAAAGTACGGCTATATTTTTCGACGATTCAGGGAATTTACTGGAGTTCTCACAAGGCATTCCGTTACCGGCAGTCATCTTCCTTCCTATTAAGTGAGGGCTTATTTCTTCATTCTACGAATCCGCCAAAGCCATCTAGATCATATTTACATCCCCTTGAATTTGGTCTTATACTCCCCAAACGAATGATCCTTACAATCGAGATAAGCTCAAGTGAGCAAAAAGAAGCGAAATTTGCGCATTATCTGCTCACTTCTATACACATCAACAATTTGGATAAGGGGGATGACACTTGGCATCCATACAATTTGTGAACGTAAGCAAAGCTTTTGAGAAAAATGCAGTCATCCAGAATCTCAATTTGACGATTGAGGATGGAGCGTTTACCGTGCTCGTTGGCCCGTCCGGCTGCGGCAAAACCACGCTGCTGCGCATGATCGCAGGGCTGGGCCCGCAAACCTCCGGACAGGTGCTGATCGACGGCAAGGACGTTTCTCGCATACCACCAGGCCAGCGCGGCGTGGCGATGGTATTTCAAAACTATGCGATTTATCCCACGATGTCGGTGCGGGAAAATATTGAGTTTGGTCTGAGAAACAACAAGATTCCCAAGGCGGAACGGGTACAGCTTGTGGAGAGCATTAGCGAAACCGTTGGTCTGCTAGACTATTTAGACCGAAAGCCATCCGCTCTGTCCGGCGGACAGCGACAGCGCGTCGCCTTGGCCCGGGCGATGGTCAAGAAGCCGTCCGTTTTTCTCATGGACGAACCGCTGTCCAATCTCGATGCCAAGCTACGGGTGCAAATGCGCATTGAACTGATCGAACTACATAAGAAGCTGGGCACGACCTTCGTGTACGTAACGCACGACCAAGTGGAAGCCATGTCGATGGCCGATACGATCGTGCTGATGAATCAGGGGGAAATCCAGCAGGAGGCACCGCCGCATGAGATCTACCATCAGCCGAGCAATTTGTTTACGGCGCAGTTTATCGGCGTTCCGTCCATGAACATCGGCGATCTTGGTGTGGACGGCGTGAAATTCGGATTCCGGCCCGAGAACGCCGGTTTGTCGGCAGCAACGGCTGCACGGGAACATTCGGGGCTAACGCCGCACTATTCCCTTCAAGGGACCATCGTCACCCGCGAGATGCTAGGAGCCGAAACGATCTACCAAGTTAGATCGAGAGACTTGTCCTTTATGGTGAAATCCCCGGAAGACGCGTATCACGTCGATCAAGAGGTCGTACTTGGCGTTGAGGCCTCCAAGCTGCATTTCTTTGGAGCCGATGAGTTGCGTATCCCCGCTAACGATCCAGGCATTGCTGGTTATGTGGAGGCGCTGAAGGGGAAAAGCCATGGATAAACGACCATTGTGGGAGCGGCTCCGGCCTTATGTGTTGATAGCGCCTGCAATGGCGGGCATCGGTTTGTTTGTCATTTACCCTGTCCTGTATCTCGTCTATCTGAGTTTCTACAAATATAACCTGATGAACAAAGCCAAAAGCAAGTTTATCGGCTGGGATAACTTTCAGCAAATTTTAACGCGTGGCGATTTTTACAAAGCATTAGGGAATACCGCCATTTACACCGCCGGCGTCGTCACGTTGACGGTTGGGCTATCCCTGATCATCGCGGTTTGGCTGAACAAAAAAAGCCGCATTAACTCCCTGGTGCAGGCCGGGATTTTCACGCCGCATATCGTTTCTATCGTCTCCATATCGCTGGTTTGGCTGTGGTTGATGGACCCTGAACAGGGGCTGCTCAATTTTATGTTGGAATCCTTTGGACTGCCCGCTTCCGATTGGCTGCAAAGCTCCAAGACGGCGCTCTTATCCGTCATTATCGTTTCGGTATGGCAAAATATCGGCTACTACACGCTCATTATTGTAGCAGCGCTGCAGAGCGTACCACCCAGCATATACGAAGCGGCTGCGCTCGATAACGCGAGCAGGTTCAAGGTGTTTACCAAGATTACGCTGCCTATGATTTCGCCGCAGTTATTTTTCATCCTGGTCATTATGACGATTGGGTCCTTCAAAGTGTTTGATACGGTCAAAATCATGACCGGAGGCGGCCCCAACAATGCGACCAATACGCTGGTTTATTATATCTACGGATTCCGGACGACCAACATCGGTTATTCGGCAGCGACCGGGACCGTTCTGATGGCGATCATCGGCGTGCTGACTCTGATCTATTTCAGACTGCTGGCTAAGAAGGTTCATTATCAATGAGGAAAGGGAGCCCGCTTGTGAAAATATTTGATTGGAGAAGCCTGGCCTCAGTGTTGGGCGTATTGCTGAAAGCAGCGGTCGTCATGGTATTTATTTTTCCATTCCTATGGATGATCTCTACCTCGCTGCAGACGTTTCGGGAGACGCTGGCCTTTCCGCCGACCTGGATTCCAGCAATCCCACAGTGGAACAACTTTGTAGAAGCAATGAGCGCGGGGCCGTTCTTGATGTATGCGAGAAACTCGGTCGTTATTACGGTGTCCATCATCGTGCTGCAGTTTGCGGTGATGATTCCAGCCGCGTATGCCTTTGCTAAATACCGTTTTCGAGGGAAAAGCGTTCTATTTGGTTTCGTCCTCCTAGCGTTCATGATACCAGGACAAATCACCTTTATCCCGGTATATCTGTTGATGGCCGACTTTGGGCTGATCCATACGTTATGGCCGCAGATCATCCCGTTTATGTCCAATGCGTTCGGGATTTTCTTACTACGCCAATATTTCATGCAGATTCCGGAAGAGATTATTGAAGCGGCTAGATTGGATAATGCCGGGGAAATCAAAGTGATTTGGAGAATCATGCTTCCTATGGCGGGGCCAGCGCTGGCGACCATTGCCTTGTTCAGCTTCGTCAGTCATTGGAACGAGTATTTCTGGCCGCTCGTTATGACGAACTCTGAGGCGATCCGGCCGCTAACGCTGGGAATCGCCATGCTGCGGGAGACGGAGGGAATCAGCAACTGGCATATTATCATGGCCGGTAACGTTGTGCTGGTTGTTCCTATTCTGCTCGTTTACGCATTCTGTTCACGTCACATCGTCAAAGCATTCGTATACTCAGGGATTAAATAGGCCAAACGGTCTCGGTCCCTTTCAAATACAACAACAACAATTCATTCATTGGAGGGAAACGAAAAGATGAAAAGTAAAGGGAAATTCATTGTGATCTTAACGCTGTTATTGGGGATCTTAGCCGGCTGCGGAGGAGGGAACTCCACCGCTAATTCAGGAAACTCGCAGAGCGGAACTGCCGCGGATCCGGCGACGACGGGAACGGAAACGGCAGCTGCAAACGCCGGCGGTAAAACGACCGTACAATTCTGGCATTCGCTGGGGGGTAAAAACGGGGAGTACATGGATGCGTTGATCCAGCGTTTCAACGAATCTCATAACGATATTGAAGTCGTAGGGACTTATCAAGGCGGCTATGACGAGACCGTAACCAAGCTGCAGCAAGCGGTCGCTTCCAACACCGCGCCGGATGTGAGCATGCTGGAACGCGCCTATGTGCTCATGTTCGCTGACTCGGACGTGTTGGAGGATCTGACGCCATTTATGGAGAAGTCGGGGCTGAGTGCGAACGACTTTACCTCAGGACTAATGGGCCATTCCTATTTCAACGACAAGCTGGTTTCGCTGCCTTTGAACCGCTCGACCCCCATTTTGCACATCAACAAATCCATGCTGGATGAGCTCGGGTTGGCGGTTCCAACGACCTGGGAAGAGTTAAAAACCGTGGCAAACGCACTGGTCGTTAAAGAGGGGAAAGAAGTGACGCGTTACGGGTTGTCGATGCCTTACGATACCTGGTATCCGATCGCCATGATTTCTCAGTCCGGGGGGAAGTTCTTTAACGACGAAAATACCTCGACCGGGTTCATCGATAACGGTATCGGCAAGGAAGTATTTAGCTACCTGAAGGATCTGCAAGGCACGGGAGCGTTGTATTATCCGCCGGCGCAGGATTCCGGGAACATCGTCAACAGCATGTTCGTGGAAGGCAAGATCGGTATGATGTTTCAATCCACGGGTTCGATCGGGGGGTTGAGCAGCTCCGTGGACTTTGATTATGTTACGGCGTTCCTGCCGAAAAAGGATGTTTACGCGAATCCTACCGGAGGCGCAAACGTTGCTTTGATGGCCGGTTCTTCGAACAAAGAGGCCGCTTGGGAATTTATCCGCTGGATGGAAACCGATCCGCAGGGCGGGCTGCAGTTTATTTTGCAATCGGGTTACCTCCCCTTCACGAAGAAAATGGTGGAATCGCCGGAAATTCAGGATTTGTGGGCAAAGGAACCCAACCGGAAAGTGGCGTACGACCAGTTGCAATATGCCATCGATACCAACAATGATGTTGCATGGCCTGAAGTGATGCACGAGTTCTTTTCGACTATCGAAGCAATCATGTATGACAGTCAGGACATCCAGGCTGCACTGGATGCGTTCAACAAAGAGACAGAACGGATTTTGGCGGAGTAAGGGAGGGAGAAGCGACAATGATCGAGCGTTTAAACCAGGATGCGTCAGTGATGATCGCGGGACACCGTGGATATAAATCCGCTTACCCGGAAAACACGCTGCTGGCCTTCCGCGAGGCCTTGGATTTGGGCGTCGATATGATGGAATTCGATCTTCGCCTGTCCAAGGACGGGGAGATCATGGTGATTCATGATGCTACAGTTGACCGGACGACAAACGGGTCCGGTGCGGTCGGCGATTATACTTGTGAGGAGTTAAAGCGGCTGGATGCCGGAGGCTGGTTTGGCCGAGAGTTTGCCGGGCTGCAAATTCCGACGCTCGCGGAGCTGATCGCGCTGCTGGCGGATTATCCCGATGTACTGCTTAATGTCGAGATCAAGCCAGCGGCAAACGCGAAACAAGCAGCGGACCTGACGATCGCTTTGTTGGATGGAACAGGCTTCCTGCCGCGCGCGGTGTTCACCTGTTTTGACGCTGAAGTATTAACGTATATTCACGATTCGTACGGTCTGAAGACGCAAGGATTTCCTGCGGAATTGATGTCGGGGTTCGTGTATGGGGAGGGCGGAACTTACTCCAAGATGTGGGCGTTAGGGTTGGAAATGAAGCTCCTCACACCGGAGCGCGTTCAGGAGTTCCGTGAGCTTGGTTTGCTCGTTTGGAGCTACTGTCCGGACGAACCGGAACAGGTGCGGTACAGCGTTGAATGTGGCGTTACCGGCATGACCTGCAATAATCCGCTACCCGCGCTGCATCTCCGCCGGGGTATGCAGATACTGACGTCAGAGATAGGAGACAGGTCCCGATGGTAGAGATGATCGAGGGACTCGTTATTGACTTGGACGGTACAGTGTACCGAGGGAACGAGGCCATCGAAGGTGCCGTTGAGACGATTAGCAGGTTGAAGACCGCGGGAACAAAGGTTGTATTTCTCAGTAACCGCGGGAATATATCCCGGAAAATGTGCCGGGAGAAGCTGAGCGGCATGGGACTGGACGTGAGCGAGGAGGAGATCCTCCTCGCGTCCACAATTGCTGCACGATATTTGCGGGCCCATGGCGAGGGACGCAAGGTTTGGGTGCTGGGTGAGCAGGGATTGATTGACGAGCTGTGCATCGCGGGCGTACCTCTGGCCGAACGGCCCGAAGACGCAGGCTGGCTGCTGATTACGTTGCATGAACGGCTAACGTATCAGGACTTGAATCTGTCATTTCGTGCGGTGCGGCGCGGGGCGCGGATCATCGCTACCAATAGCGACCGGATGTTTCCTGGAGAGGGGGGCGACTGTATTGACGTGGCCGGGATGATTGGTGCGATCGTGCATGCGACGGCTCAAGATGTGGAAATTGTGGTTGGCAAACCCTCTTCTTTAATGGCGGAAGCCGCGCTTGAAACGTTGGGGTTGCCGCCAGAACGCTGCCTGGTGATCGGCGATAGTCTGGAGTCGGATATCCGGCTTGGGCATGCGGCCGGAATGAGGACTGCCTTGGTCCTTACGGGTTCAACCGATCTTGGGGCTGTGAGATTAAGTCCGATTCAGCCGGAGTATATCTGGAATTCGATCCGCGATGTGAGTTCCGTGTTAGGGATTGAACGTTCGAAAATGAATTAAGGGAAGAGAAGGGAAGCCACTTATGACCGATATTTTGAATCGCATCAGGGAACTCGCGGCTGGACTGGGAGAGCCTTACCGTCAGGCAATCGACCTGGACGAAATCCGGGTTGAGACGGGGGCGCTTCAGCTGGCAGCACACTATGTCACGAAAAAAAACTACCGCAATGTGATTGTTGCGGTGGATCAAAATACGTATGAAGCGGTTGGAAAGCAATTGGTAATGCTTTTGGAAACGGAGAAGGAACGCGGATCTGGGGAAGTGGACGTTTATACCACGATGATCCAGCCTGATGCGGAAGGTGACGTCATCGCCGATGAAGCCTCGCTGATCGAACTGATCTTGGATGTTCAGCGGTGGGAGGCGAATGTCATCGTAGCCTGCGGGGGAGGCACGCTGCATGACATCTGCCGGTACGCCGCTTACACCACGGGTATTCCATTCGTATCCGTTCCGACGGCACCCTCTGTCGACGGGTTTAACTCTAAGGGGGCTCCGATCCTTCTGCGGGGGGAGAAGAAAACGATCCCGGCCATCGGTCCGAAGGCGATTTTCGCCGATCTCGATGTCCTTGTGCAAGCTCCGCCGGAGCTGGTGGCGGCGGGGTTCGGCGACATGTTGGGCAAATACACCTCCTTGTTTGATTGGAGGTTTGGCTCGTGGACGGCTGATGAACCTTATCTGGAGCTGGCAGCGGAGATTACCCGAAAGGCATTGGATAAATGCGTCGCCTCGGTAGATGCCATCGCAGCGCGAAGTGAGGAAGGGATTTGCCTCTTGATGAGCTCGTTGATCGAATCCGGTCTGGCGATGCTGCTGTTCGGGCAGTCTCATCCGGCTTCCGGCGCGGAGCATCATTTATCGCATTATTGGGAGATGGAGTATCTGCGTTTAGGTCGCCGCCAACTGCTGCACGGAGCGAAAGTAGGAGTGGCCAGTATGGAGATCGCGGGCCTCTACCACCGGCTTGTTAATGAGGGCTTTGGGGCGCAGGGGATACATCCTGCTGCGGCGGTTCCGCCGCAAGTCACCGCCTGCTGGGAGCAGATCTGCCAGGAGATCCAACTGATCCCCGATCCGCACCAGCTTGGCGAATTGTTGGCTGCCGTTGGCGGCCCCAATACCATGGAGCAGCTTGGTGTAGAACCGGGTCTGCTGGAACGCAGCTTGCGGGAGGCGCATCGGGTACGCCCGGGTCGGCACACACTGCTGCGCGCATACAACGAGATCAACGAAACGTTTGCGGAGGAATCACCCGGCAGCGAATAGGGCGCCTATACGAGCGCCTTCTCCGCCCCAAATTGCCGGATCAGCGTCGCGCGGGTCATGACCAGCTTCAGCGGAATCAGCTTGTCCGTATGGCCATCGATCCGTTTGCGGCTGCTTGGATGGAAGACGGTGAGAAGTAATCGGAGGTAGGAGGTCGTCAACGTACGGAAGGCACCTTGTTCGACGCGATGTGTCTCGAAGCCTAGTCCGTGTGTGATGCCCCGATGCAATAAGGTAATCCCCTGCAGCGCCTTCACTTGGCTGAGCTGCGGGTTTCTTTGCATTTCGGCGCATATTTGGCGCATCGCGCTTCTGGCGAGGCGGGCAGTCATCAGTGCGACGCGGTTCGCCTCGTTCGATTGCAGCATGGCGAGGATTTGGCGATTGTCCAAATGGAGCTCTCCAATCCAATCGCCGTCTTGAATCCATGTGCCATCCTCGCATTGCATGCTTTTTCCGCGATATTTGGTGACGAACATTTTGCAGATGCCGAACTCTCCGGCGTAGTTGGAGCGCATTCGGCTGAACAGATCGAACACTCGCTCCCAGCTCATCCAAACTCCTTGGATGACTTGCTTGATTATCGTTTGGGCTTGCATCGATATCCCAGCTTTCTCTATAGAATGTGAAGCGCTTACATCAGAATATCCGGCAGTGTGCCGTTCTCCCCCAAGTTTACGGTAGAAAGGTGCAACATTCTAGGGCGGTATGAACGATGGGTGGAGAGAATGTTGCCATTTCTACAACATTTTGAGGCTTAGACCGAGATCGGTTCGTAAAATGCTGCAGGAAATACAACATTTCTCTGAGAGATCCTCGGACAGAGGACGGATTCGCACCAAGCGGCGAATCGTTACAGGCTCCCCGGCCATGCACGTCCTACTTTACTGGCTAAGCCTTCCGTACCTTTTAGCTAGGCCAGACCTGCGCTCAAGACAACGAGGAGAGCTGTTACGGCTCCAACCAGGCCGCCGGCCAGAACGTCGGAGGGATAATGGACTCCGAGATAAATTCGTGACAGGCCTACGATGAAAGCGAGCGGGAGTAGCACTTGCACCAGACCGGGGGCCGCGAATAGGAACGGGATCAATGTGGAGAACGCTGCTGTCGTATGTCCGGACGGGAACGAGTAGTCCTTGAGCGGATGGATGGAGATCCTCGCGTTCTGCAGTGCTTCGTAGGGGCGGGTGCGCTGGAACCGCTTCTTGATCAGGACTGCCAGCAGATGACTGAGAGTCAAGGCGATCAGGCTATGCCAACCCGCCCGTTGCCAGGAACCGGTAGCGAAGACGACCACGGAGATGGTTAACGCGATCGTAAATGCGGCGCTCCCTAGATGGGTCACACCCTTCAGAATCCGATCCAGCCACGGATGACTCAGCGAATGATTGCACCACAGAAACAGCCGGTTGTCGTATTCGCGCAGCCGAAGATAATAGCGATGTCTCATTCCAACTCCTCCACTTCCCTAAAAATGATGGGCATCTATCGGCCCCTCGTCCTTCAACCGGGGTAACGTTTACCACGGAGACCGAACCAACGAGCGTCTTTGCTAGCCATGTTGCCGCTGCTGCGCGGGCGGATGCTGGCGTACCGGGCGGATCCAGTAAAATAACATGATGCCAAACAACAGCATGGCGCTAATCCCGACCGTAACCGTTACGTCGAAGCTCTCCGCCATCCAGCCGCCCAGAATCGGGCCCAGGATGACTCCGATGCCTTCGATGCCGGAGAGGACTCCCCAGCCGGTTGCTTTCTGCTCATCGGGAACAAAATGGGACAGGATCGCGTTCCATGCCGGCAGTACGGCAGCATATGCCGCGCCAAGACAGACAGCAAGCAGCATCGTGCTGAACATCTGCCGGGAGTAGATCAATAGTCCAAGGCAGGCGGCCAAGACGCCGAATCCGGCGATCAACAGCCACTTGTGACCCCATTTGTCGGCGAGCCGGCCCATCGGGATGAGCAATAATACGGTCATACAGCCTCCGGCCATCAACACGATGGAATATCCCGAATAATCCAGCGCCAAATATTCAGAAGCAAAACTCGGTAGGACGGGCACCAGCAGGCCGGCTGCTAATGTCTGTACGATCATGCCGGGCACGAGCGGCTTCATCTGAGTCAGCTTACTCCCGATTTGCCGCATTTGCTGCTTAAACGGAACCGTGTCTCCCAGCAATCGGCGGGATGAGAAATCCATCCGTTTCAAGGCAGCTAGCAGCCATCCGGCCGTCCAGCATCCGGCCAACAGCCAGAAAGATAAGGTATAACTGCGATCCATCAGAAAGTTGACGGCGACCGGGCCGAGACCCAGCGAAACAAGCCAAATGGTGTAGATGGATCCCATCTGTGAGCCGCGACTGTCCTCCCGAATTTCGGATAGGCAGAGCAGCCAAACGGGCGACACCCCGATCCCGATCAGACCGGCCCCAAGCACGATGGCCCACGGGGCGCTGACCCCATAGGAGACAAACAGGCCTAGCAGTCCCAGCAACAGAAAGATATTCAGGATCAGCCGAGCCGGGAACCGGTCCAGCACGTAACCCGCGAGCACTTTAATCAGCGTGTCGGCTAAATAGTGGACCGAGATGGCTACGCCAACTGCCGCTAAGGTAATGTGGCGTTCCTTGGCATAAGCGGGTAAAAACGAGATGAGAAAGGCGCTGCGGGCGATTTCCGTCATAAACAAAATGGCAGCGCAGTGCAGAAATGCAGGTGTCAAATGATTTCCTGATATCCAACGAGCAGTACGTTTCATATGGGCGTAGCTCCTTGCTTCATATTCGTGTGCCGGCGGCTGTGCGGCAGGGATAGATTTAATGTCCGTCCGCCAACGCCGGCAGACGGCCCGCCAGGCGCAGCACATCCCGGACGATCGTCTCGGTGGCGCATCCTGCAGCAAGTTCGTCATACTGCTGGAGCATCCGGGCGCGGCGGACTTCAGAATCGAGAAGCTCATGCACTTGCTCCGTCAAAGCCCGCGGCGAAGAGGCTACTACTGCCGCACCTTTACGCTCGAGGTATTTCGCGTTCTCCCGCTCCTGGCCGGAGAACGGTTTGTAGACCACGATAGGGGTACGGATTTGGATCGCCTCCGACAATGTGATGCCCCCGGCCTTCGTCACGATGCAGGAAGCTTGTCGCATACGGTCATGAATCGCTTCGACGTAACCAAACAAACGCAGCCGTTCGTGATCGGCAAACCGCCGCTCCAAGCGACGCCGCAGCTTATCGTTGCCGCCGCAGACGATGTCCACTTGAACATCCGGCAGTGCCAGAAGTTTCGCGGTGATGAGCTGGATGTCCGGTAAAGGAATATGTGCGCCCATCATAACCAGGACGGATCGAGATCCACCTGCGGATCGAAGTGGTTGCGGACTCATTGAGCGCGTCAGCTCATAAAACGGTTCCCGAACCGGGATGCCGCTGACGACAATCGATTCCGCAGGCACGCCGCGTTCGATCATCTCCCGCTTCAAATCCGCTGTCGCCACGAAATAGCGGTCTGGCCTCGTGAACAACCAGCGGTTGTGCAGGCTAAAGTCGGTCACAACCGTGAATACCGGCACCCGAATGCCGTGTTTTCGCAGCTGATCCGTGATGCCGCCGAAAGGAAAGGTGCTGATGATCGCGTCGGGCCGTTGTTTTTGGAGCAGGTTGACCAGCTTTTTCATCCCTAGCTGATTCCCCCATTTGGCCAAGGCGCTCGTCTGCTGGAGGTCCCGGGTCGCGTAGTAGCTCCACCCGTAATAGTCCAGGCCATATGCGGAGAACCACGGGCTATACAAATAAAGCTGCCGAGAGACGGAATTCATTCCCGGATGGGCCTCGCGGTACAGATCGATCACACGGACTGTACAAGCGCCCGAGAGGGTAAGGGATTGCTTCAGCGTCCTTGCCACCTGGATATGGCCGTTGCCGTATCCGGCGGTCAGGATGACGATGTGCATGTTTTGCTTCATGGGTAGCTGCCGCCTTTCCACCGAAATAGAAACGCACGGGTTCTTCCGTCGAATCATTCCGAGTTCCAGTATATAGGAAGCCTGGAAGAATCAAACCGGCCGTGCGGCGTGATTTGGTTCCGACCTTGGTCCAGTTTGTAGGCCGGACCGCTTGCGAGTTGATCGGGTCCTTTCTCGCACTCGTCAAAGTTTAACGTATCTTCACTTTAGGGCACTAATGTTAACGTTTGTTTAAAAGGGAGGGCAATCTGTGTAAAACGGGTGGGGGGCGAAGACGCAGCGCATTCGTTTTTTTACCTGTGGCATTCGGGATGACGGATTAGGTATAATTAGAAAATGACTTGAGTTTGTTTAGAAAGAGGATACGCATGAATAAACAATCCATTTATGGTTTGACGAAGGATCGGCTGGCCGCTTGGCTGCTGGATCGTGGACATAAACGAGGCCGGGCTGAGAGGGTCTGGGACGGCTTGTACCGCAAACGGGTTACCGATTACGAAAAGATGGAGGGTGTTCATCCAGAATGCCTCTCCCTGCTTGAAGGGGAATTTGCCATCGAAACATTGGAGGAGCATATCCGCCAGGAGTCGGTCGACGGGACGATCAAGTTTCTGTTCCGCCTGCAGGATGGCAATCTGATTGAAACGGTGCTTATGCGCCACAAATTTGGCCAGTCGGTATGCGTGACTACGCAGGTCGGCTGCAATATCGGCTGTAGCTTCTGTGCCAGCGGACTGATGAAGAAGAGTCGGGACCTGACGAGCGCGGAAATTGTGGAACAGGTGATGAAGGTGCAATTGCACCTGGATCGACTGGGAAATGGTGAACGGGTAACTCACATCGTTGTGATGGGAATCGGGGAGCCTTTCGATAATTACGACAATATGGCCGATTTCCTGAGGGTTATCCAGGACCCTAAAGGGCTTGCGATTGGCCCGCGCCACATTACCGTGTCGACTAGCGGACTGGCGGACAAAATCATCGAATTTGCCGATTCCGACCTGCAGGTGAATTTGGCCGTGTCCCTGCATGCGCCAAATAATGAGCTGCGCACGCGGATCATGAAGATCAATAAGGCGATTCCGCTCGAGAAGCTGATGGCGGCGATCGACTATTACTTGGAGCAAACGAACCGGCGGCTCACGATTGAGTATATTTTGCTGAAGGGCGTTAACGACGGGACCGAGCATGCCCAGGAACTAGCCGATCTGCTGGGCGATCGGTTTGTGAACGTCAATCTGATCCCTTATAACCCGGTGGATGAGCACAGTCAGTATCAACGGAGCGAGCAGGATTCTGTGCTGGCCTTTTACGATGTGCTGAAAAAACGCGGTCTCAGCGTCAGCGTTCGATTGGAGCATGGTGCAGATATCGATGCGGCCTGCGGACAGCTGCGCAGCAAGCAATTGAAGCGGCCGAGCTGAGCGAACGAAAAGGCGGAAATTTTGAAAGAAAAGGACTTGGAGCATTGCTCCAAGTCCTCTTCTTTTCCGGTTGCCGGAGGCGGCGGGATTGGCATCCAGAGGTAGCATTGCGACACAACTGCCGCGTCCCTATAGGTGGCTTGCGATCACGTTCTCCAGCAAGGCAGCCACCGCCTGAGGTCCGCGTTGGAGCTCCTCCTTCGACAGAGGGACCCGCACGAATCGTTCATCCAGCTCCATCGCCTCGGCGAATAAGCCGCTTAAGCCTCGGGCACGGCGATCGACCTGGAGCACCAGCTCCAATGACTCCCCCCGCGGGAAGAACAGGATCTCCAGCTCGTCGAGATACCCGCGGAACTTCGTACCCGGAACATATTCGAATTCCTGCACGAAAGGCAGGGCACCGCCAAGCCTCGGAGCATAGTCGTTTGTCACTTCGCGCAAGCGAAAACCAAGCAAATCGACGGCGTCTAACACGGTTTGCATTTTCGCATCCGGCAAAACATGGATCAGGTCCTCGTCCTTGGGATCCACGGCCAGATCGATGTCCAGCCCGCTTTCCACCCAAATGGGCACGTTGTACAGCGTCACGGGCATTTGATCCGGAAGCCGGAATCGGAATGGAAACTGCCTGCGCTCGCCGGCCCGCAGCTGGAAACCTTCGGTGACGAGGGATTTGGCGATCGTGCCCGTTGCTCTAATTTTGCGGTCGTTTGACTCGCGTAAGTAGTTGGTTTTCAGCTTTACATAAATGTTGCCGATGGTTTGGTCGGTCTGCCCACCTTCCACATATAGGGTACCGCTGATTTCGCCGCCCAGCCGGACTTCGATCGCATCCAGTTCCGTATTGACCTGCGCCGAACCGATCCCCGCGCTGGCTAGCATCTTCTTGAAAAAGGACATCGCTCCACCCTTCCTTCACTATGTATTCGTAATGAATGACTGATTTATCAAGCCGAGGATTTACGGAAATTATATACGTCCATGGGGCGGTTTCGGTTTCGTTTATGCTAACATATGACGTATAATCGGATCACTGATAACAAGGAGGTTTCCTGATGTTTCTGGAGGTCATAGCAACCTGTGTGGAGGACGCCATCGTCGCGGAGGCAAACGGGGCGGACCGGCTGGAGCTGATTACGGCGATAACGGAAGGCGGACTCACCCCTGGCATTGGTATGGTCCGACAAGTGGTAAAGGCCGTGGACATTCCTGTCCACGTGATGGTACGTCCGCATAGCCGGTCTTTTGTGTACGGGGAAGCCGACGTGCTTACTATGGAGGAGGAAGTCCGGGCCATTGCCGATGCAGGGGCGGCGGGCATCGTGTTTGGGGCGCTAACTGCCGAGCGCAAGATCGATGAGGCTGCGTTAGAACGGATCTTAGCGCTGGCAGTCGGGCTCAACGTAACGTTCCACCGAGCGTTTGACGAATTGGCGGACCTGCCCTCCGGATTGCGTACGCTGATGCAATACCCGCAGGTAAATCGGGTACTGACCTCGGGCGGAACGCGGCCGGCCCCGCAGGCGGTTCCCGCAATCCGGGAGCTGATGGCGATCGCTAATGGCAGCTCGCTGCGCATTTTAGCCGGCTACGGTTTGACTCTGGAGACCGTCTCGCAGTTCGTCGCTGATACAGGCGTTACCGAGGTGCATTTCGGCTCCGCCGTGAGGCAAGGGGGGGACGGGCTGGCTCCCCTAGATCCAACCAAGCTGTTGAGCTTGTCCCGTTTGCTGCACGACCGCAATCAATAGGAAACCCCATAATATACCATATATATACTGGATACCAAACCTTTACTGGAGAGAAAATGTCATTATACTCCATGACGAGGAGAGTTATCCAGAACTTATGCCAACTGATTTGGAGAGAAAACAGACATTGGCTTTACGGCTTCTATCCATGTTCTTATGTACTTTGCTGTTGCTTGAAACGGTTCGTGTTCCTGCGCCAGCATCGGCGGCGAGCGAGACCCCACCTTCCGCACCCTGTGGAACGGGCTGTAATGGATACGATGTCGTCGTGATCGGCAGCGAAATCGAAGGGGTGTTATTGGCGAGGGAAGCGCATGCTGCGGGTTTGAGCGTGCTGATTCTTGATCCGCGCGAGAAGCCGGGCGGGGAGCTGATCCAAGGGCAGATGCTGGTCTTGGACGAGCCCAACGACAACCGCAAGCGCAGCCTGGTCCAAGGCGAGTTGAAGCCCCTGTACGATGGCTATAAGGCCGGGAACATTCGCAAGTTGCCCGCCTTTGAAAGCTATTATCGCAAGCTGATTCGCGAGATCCCCTTGCGCAGCGGCATCACCATCGATGGGGTGGAGATCGAAGATACCGACGGGCAAGGGACAGAACAAAGGAAAACGCTGAAATCCGTAACTTACCTGGCCAATGACGGCAAGCTGTATCAGGTGCAGGCGGGGTATTTTGTGGAAAATACGGATTTTAACGCACTGACCGTTCATCTTGGCAATCTACGCATCCCGGGCATGGAAAGCTTGTATAACGGCACGAAGCCGGATTATATGGCGGCTACCTACATGCTGCGGTTTAAAAGCGTGAACTGGAACAAACTGCATCAAGCGGTGCTAGAAGATTATCCGTTAACGAACGTCGTCAAGAAATACGGCGCCAACACTTATGTGGATTGGGATTTCGCCACCGGTTTCAGCAATCTGACCTATAATTACAGGCCACGGGATTCCCATCTGATGCTCCGGGGCTTAAACGCGACGTATCAAAAGGACGGCGAAGTGATCATCAACAGCTTGCTGGTGTACGATGTAGATCCGGCAGATCCGCAATCCGTTCGTTCCGCCGTCGCAAGGGCGAAGGCGGAAGCCCCATATATCGCCAAATACTTGCGCAAGCATATCCCCGGCTTCGGTAAAGCCGAGCTGAACGGGTACCCCGATTATTTGTACATCCGCGACTATAATCGATATGAAACGGACTATGTGTTGAACTATAAAGATGTGATGTCGGGCCGGATGTTCTGGGACAACGTGACGGTTGGGGGTTATACCGTCGATTTGCAAGCCACCCGCGTCGTGAAGAAAGGCATTGGCTACGGCAAGCCGGACCGATATGGAATCCCGCTTCGTTCCTTTGAGCTGAAATCGTACGACAACGTGCTGGTGGCTGGCAAGAATATCGGCGCGGAGATCAAAGCTTACGGAAGTGCCCGCATCATTCCCACCACCGCGTTGGCCGGGGAAACGATGGGCATCCTGCTCGGGCGGGAATGGAAACAGGGCCACAAGCGCTTGAGCGAGTTGACCCCGGGCGATTTTCGAAGAATCCATCGGTACTTGAAGAAGGATTACGACATTCGAATCGACCAATGACGGGAGCTGAAGGTCAATGAAGATAGGGTGACCAAGCCTGGTATAGCCGGGATACGCCTTCGTCAATCCGTTCCATTGCAATACCGCCGAAACCTAGCATAAACGACTTCTGCTCCGTTTCCGGCGGCGCGTTCCAGTAGAAGGCAGCGGAGGCGATTCGCACGCCGGCCTCCTGAGCCAGCCGCAGCAGCTCCTTCTCCGGCAGGCTGGATTTCACGCTTAAGAGGAGATGCAGACCGGCGCTATCGCCCGTAACGGCAGCCCGCTTCCCGAAATGATTCGTCAGGGAGGCGACGAGCTGCCGATTTTTTTTGCGATACAGGTTCCTCATCCGGCGGATATGCCGCTCGAAATGTCCCTCCTGCATAAACCGCTGCAGGGTGCGCTGGTGAATCCCCGACGCGGACGCTTCAAACAGGGTGTGGCGCCGTAAGGCGTGAAAGCGGGGCACCAGATGCTCAGGCAGCACGAGATAATGGATGCAGAGATCAGGCGCGAGTACCTGGGAGAAGCCGCCGAGATAGATGACGAGGTCGTTCGGGACGAGCCCTTGCAGCGCCGGTACCGGCTTGCCCTGATAGCGAAGCTCGCCGCCGTAATCGTCTTCGATCAGGTAGCCGTCGACGGCCTTGGCCCATTCCAGCAGCTCCAGCCGTCGGGATAGCGGCATAATGATGCCGGTCGGAAACTGATGGGACGGCGACACGCTGGCGATTCGCGCTCCGCTAGTCCTCAGCAAATCCGGGCGCAGGCCGTGCTCGTCGAGGGGAATCGGGTGCACCGTGAAACCGAGCGCAGCCAGGGTAGCCGGAACGATTCGATACCCGGGTTCTTCAACGGCGACGGCGTTGATCTCTGCGTTCAACATCTGCCCTAGCAGCAGTAGCAGCAAATGCTGTTCCGCTCCGATGATGATCCGATCCGGGGAAGCATGGACCCCGCGGAATCGGCTTAAATATTCGGCGACTTCCCGCCTTAGTTCCGGATCGCCCTGAGCGTCCCCATAGAATAACAGTTCGGCGGTTTCCGGGCGGAAGAGCTGGTTATATAGCCTTTTCCATATCTTAAAGGGGAACAAGCTAAAATCATTTTTAGATAGATGGAAGTCGTAGAGAGGTGGTAGGGGGCTCCTCGGATTTGGTTCTGAATCTGGCTTTGGCATAGGAGTATCCGTATGGGGCGGGAGCTCGCGTTCCGGATTTCTGCCGGTCAGCGCAAACGACGGATAGGGCTCCGGCAGCTTAACGACGAAATATCCCCGTTTTGGACGGCTCTCGATAAACCCCTCGGCGATGAGTTGCTGGTACGCCAACTCGACAGGGGTTGTGCTGATGCCCAGAAACTCCGCCAGTTTGCGGATCGAGGGCAGTCGTTGTTCCTCGCGGAGCGATCCGGCGATAATCTCGCGCTTAAACATTTCGTAAATCTCGACATATCGGTAGGACCGCCCGGCCAGACTGCCGTCGTGGGGCTGCGGTAAAATATACATTGGTTAGGATCCCTCCCGTCACTTATCATCCAAACTGTCCTTTAAATTTAGATTTATTTGTATATTTTTAAGTATACAGTACCGTGTTAAGATGCGAAAAGAGAGATGGAAAAGGAGATTATTACGATGAGTTACGCAGGATTTTTAATGGGGGACAAGGTGTATTTGCGCCCGATGAACGTGGAGGATGTCGATTGGTATTATCAAAATTTGCATGAGCCGGAAATGAGAAGATGGACGGGGACAAAGCGCCACTTCACCAAGGAGTTCATCGCCGCCTATCTGGAGCGGAAAGGCCAGGACGATTCCAGCGTATTGCTGGCCATCGTACGGCGGGAGGATGACCGGCCGATCGGGGATATCGCTCTCCAGGACATCGACCCGAGTAACCGCTGCTGCAACATTCGAGTTGCAATTAACCAGACGGCGGACACGGGGAAGGGTTATGGCAGCGAGGCGATGAAGCTAATGCTGGATTACGGATTTGGCGTACTGGGGCTGCACCGGATCGAACTTAATGTTTTTGACTATAATGGGCGGGCTATGCATGTTTACGAGAAGTTAGGGTTCAAACGCGAAGGCGTGCAGAGGGAAGCGTTGTTCTACGATCATGCGTACCATGATTCGATTCTGATGAGCATACTGGAAGACGAGTTTCGGGCGATCCACGTTCGTCGCTAAGCTTATCTAGGCTGCGCCGCCGTAGATAGCGATCTGTCATTCGTCATGGTATACTAATGGAACAAATGTTCTCCAAGAGTATCGGCGGTGACAAACAGCAAATGGCAAATGAATCCATGGTAAATATCGCGGTTCGTCCTCTGGTGGAGTATGTGTTCCGCAGCGGCAGCTTGGAAAGCGGCTTCCGCACGGCGGTCTCGCTGACGGAAGGCACGAAGGCGCATCAGCAGGTGCAGAAGCAATACGGCGAAGGCGATCAGAAAGAAGTGTACTTGAAGGCGGAGATTCCCTGTGGGGATCTCCTCTTCGTTGTAGACGGGCGATGCGATGGGCTGTTAGTTGGCGGGGACGGCGGATGGACGATCGACGAGATTAAATCGACGGCTGGCGATTTGGCGGCGATCCGTGAAGATACGTACCCCGTACACTGGGCGCAGGCGAAGTGCTACGCCTATATGTACGCCAAAGCCAACGGGCAACGCGAGATGGGAGTACAGCTGACCTATGTGCAGCTGGATACGGGGGAGCGCAAACAATTTCGGATGCGGGCCGGGTTGGACGAGCTGGAGACGTTCATCCATGACGTCGTAAGGCACTATGCTCCGTACGCCCGTTTGCTTCGTGACCATCGGCGCGAGCGCAACCGGAGCATCGCGGAGCTGGCGTTTCCGTTTCCGGGTTACCGGACCGGGCAACGGAAACTGGCGGGCGCGGTATACAAGACGATCGAGGAAGCGGTGGGTTTGTTTGCCCAGGCGCCGACCGGCATCGGGAAGACGATTTCCACCACATTTCCGGCGCTCAAGGCGATGGGCGAAGGTAAATTGAATCAACTGTATTACCTCACGGCCAAGACGATTACCCGAACCGCCGCGGAGAACGCCTTCGCGTTGATGGAAGCACAGGGGCTGCAAGCTTGGGTGGTGACCCTAACGGCCAAGGAGAAAATCTGCTTCAGCGAAGGAGTCCGCTGCAACAAAGAAGACTGTATCTATGCCGATGGTTACTTCGACCGGATCAACGGGGCCATCCTGGATATCTTGGCGAATGAGACACAGCTCACTCGCCCGGTGATCGAGGCGTACGCCCGCAAGCATCGGGTGTGCCCGTTTGAATTTTCGTTGGACTTGTCTTATGCCGCCGATGTCACGATTTGTGATTACAATTATGTATTTGATCCCAAAGTGTCCCTGCAACGCATGTTCGCGGAGCAGAAGAAGGAAACCACCCTGCTGATCGACGAGGCCCATAATTTAGTCGACCGGGCGAGGGAGATGTATTCCGCCGAGCTGCGGAAATCCGGCTTCCTGGCGCTGCAGCGAGCGTACAAAGAGAAGAGCCCGTCCGTTGCGAAAGCAGCCAAAGCCGTTAACGCCTTGTTTATCGAGCTGAAGAAGCGGGCCGAAGGATCGTCGTTCCAGACCGATTTAGCCGCGCCAGAGCTGTTGCTGGAGCGGGCGGAGGCTTTTGCCGAAGCGGCAGAACGGGAACTGGCACTCGAACCGTCCGCCGCCGGGCAGACCGGCTCTCCGGGGAGTTTGGAGGCAGACGCGCGGGAGCTGCTGCTCCAGGCATATTTCGAGGCCCTGCATTTCGGCCGGATCGGCAAGCTGTACGACGAACGGTTCGTGACCTATACGGAGGTCACCCGGGAGGACGTGCGGATCAAGTTGTTTTGCCTGGATCCTTCCCATTTGCTGCAGGAGATGGGCAAGGGGTTCCGCTCGCGCATTTATTTCTCGGCGACGTTATCGCCGATGGCTTATTACCGCGATATGCTGGGGGCGGGGCCGGACGATTATACGGTATCGCTCTCCTCGCCGTTTTCTCGCGACCAGCTGGAGGTGGTTGTGCTGCCGCTTTCGACAAGGTATCAGGATCGGGAGCAGACCCGAGTTCCTCTGGTTCGCGCTTTGCAGGAAGTAACTCGTGGCCGGCCGGGGAATTATCTGTTCTTCTTCCCTTCCTACGCTTACATGAACATGATTTACGAGGACTTTGCCGCTGTCGCGGAGGAAGGGACAGAGCTGCTCTTGCAGCAATCCGGGATGACCGAGGAGGATCGGGAGCGGTTTTTGGCCGCCTTTATGCCTAACCCGGCTCCGGGTCGGACCTTCATCGCTTTTGCCGTGATGGGCGGCCTCTTCTCGGAGGGGATCGATCTTGTGGGCGATCGACTGACAGGAGTAGCGATTGTGGGCGTCGGGTTGCCGCAAATCGGCCCGGAGCGTAATTTGATCCGCGACTACTTCCAGACGTCCGGGAGAAACGGCTTCGATTATGCCTACGTATTCCCCGGCATGAACAAGGTGCTTCAGGCCGGAGGACGCCTGATCCGCTCGGAGACCGACCAGGGCCGCCTCGCCCTGATCGACGACCGTTACCTTCAGCCGCATTATGCGCGATTGCTGCCGGAAGAGTGGCGCTAGAACCTAGAAGCTCTTCGAATATTCCCCTCCATTGTGACATATTTTGAACATGTAAGGATAACTTGTTCCTATTGGAGGGGGCGTCGGGTATGGGGATTACGTATCTTAAGGTTTCAGTCGTTTATTTTGTCATCGGTGTATTGCTAGGCATGTACATGTCCATGCAACATGACTATACATTAGCGGGCGTGCATGCCCATGTAAATCTTTTAGGTTGGGCATCCTTCGCACTAGCTGGCGTGATTTATGTGTTGTTTCCAGGGGCAGGGGAGAGCCTGCTGAGCAAAATCCAGTTCTGGACGTACTCCATCGGACTTCCGGTCATGATGATCAGCTTATCGCTGGTACTGACCGGTTCGGAACAGTTGGAGCCTTTGGTGGCGATCGGCGGAACGCTTGTCGTGATCAGCGTTATCGTATTCGCGGTCAACGTCCTGACGAACGTGCGGACTAGTGCGTCAATGCGGGGGAAGAAATAAGGCCGCTGCGAAAAATAAGAGGAGGGATCGACGCCGATATCGGCGTCTTTTTTTTCATGCGATGGTAAAGAATAGGTTAGGGAGTTGACGAAGGTTGCTAGAAGAAGTACTATGATAGTGAAATTGTTAAGAGGTATTAATTATTCAAATGTAATAATTATTAATTATTAACTCATAAGGAGGGGATCCGTGCTGAATAAGCGGGAGCGGTTATCGCTGTTAATGTCGATGCAAATGACCCGATTCGTCGTTGGATACGCCAAAATACTCGATCCAGAATTGACGGCTCCCCAATACTTGATTCTCCAAATTTTATCCAGAGCGGGTCAGCAGAATTGCTCTGATTTGGCCGAGATGCTGGAGGTCTCCCTGCCGGCCGTCACCAATCTTGCGAATAAATTGGCGGCTAAAGGGCTCATTGAACGTGTGATCCCGGAAAGCGATCGGCGTAACGTTCTCCTATGCATCACGGAGGCCGGTCAGGAAGTTGAGGAACGCATGGTACAGAAATATAAAGAAATGACGCGTGAACTTTGGGAGGATTTTTCGGAGGAAGAAACGGACTTATTGCTGCGGGCATTCGAGAAAATGCTGGTACAATTCGATCCGAATGAGCATGCTATCTGCTGACATAGAACACAATGTCCGGCCGTATGGGCCGATCAAGGAGGAGTCTAAACATGGGAAGATTGGACAATAAAATCGCGATAATTACCGGCGCTGCCGGGGGGATGGGCAAAGCTGACGCGCTGTTGTTTGCGAAAGAAGGCGCCAAAGTCGTCATTACAGACATTCAGGACGAAAAAATTCAAGCCGTTGCCAAAGAGATTACGGATCAAGGCGGGGTAGCGGTAGCTTTAACGCAGGACGTTACGTCGGAGGAAGATTGGGCGCGGGTTACCGAAACAGCCCTGACGCGGTTCGGCAAAATCGATATCCTCGTCAACAATGCGGGGATCTCCAGCGCAACGCCTTTTTTGGAGACCGACCTGGAGCTGTGGAACAAGGTGATGAACATCAATGTCACCAGCGTATTTCTCGGTCAAAAATACGTCATCCCGCACATGATCAACGGTGGGGGAGGCTCCATCGTTAATATTTCCTCGATTGCCGGACTGACCGGCGGCAGCGGCACGGGGCCTTATACGGCCAGCAAAGGGGCCGTCCGCCTGCTTACGAAAGCGACGGCGGTGGATTATGCGAAGCATAACATCCGGGCCAACTCCATCCATCCGGGATACATCGAAACGCCGATGACCAAAGATTTGATGGCTGACGAGAACATGAGAAACTGGTTCTTGTCGCAAACGCCGATTCCGCGCCTTGGACAAGCAGAGGACATCGCCAAGGGCGTGTTGTTTCTTGCCTCTGACGAATCCTCATACATCACGGGTATTGAGCTTCCCATCGACGGCGGGTACTCTGCCAAATAAGTTGGTTTCCGCTCATCGCCATGACTTAACGGTCGCTCCAGATGCGTTAGTTGCGCATTGCTGGGGTGGCCGTTTTCATTTAGGGTTGACATTTATCTCGATATCATTTATCTTAATATTAAGACAAACGACATTGAGAGTTACCGAAGTCATTTAGGGTTAACCTATGATATACTTTCGGAACAATCAGGGGGGTGAGTGGATATGACGAATCAAGCGAAGAGTGACGACGCGCTGCATTTGTTCGTCGTATTGTCCCGGGCTAGCGAGTGGGTTCATGCGCATAGCGACAAGGGGATTCGGCAATACGGATTAACCCGGACCGAATTCGGCGTACTGGATCTGCTATATCATAAGGGCAGACAACCGATTCAGCAAATCGGCAGCAAGGTGCTGATGAGCAGCGGCAACATTACGTATGTCGTAGATAAGCTGGAGAAGAAAGGATACGTGACTCGTCAGGACTGCCCGGAAGACCGGCGATTGGTGTACGCGGAAATCACCGAGCAAGGACGCCAGTTCATCGAAGAGGTGTTCCCGCAGCATGCCCGCCTTATTGAGGAGGCGGTCAGCGGACTTACTCCGGAAGAGATGGAGATCGCCGCGATGCTGCTGAAGAAGCTGGGTAAATCCGCACAGGAAGGCTTCAAGTAGTGACTTAACCATTCCGAAGCTCTGATAGGCGGCGGGAAGGGCGTCGGAAGACGTCTTCTCAGCTCTGATATCTTAATATAAAGATTCTCTAAATTCACATAAAAAGGAGTCATGAACATGACATTAGCATTGGCCTTATTCATTATACGTTTGGTGTTGGGATTCACGATGATGGCGCATGGTGCGCAAAAGCTGTTTGGCTGGTTTGGCGGCTACGGCCCCAAAGGAACCGGAGGTTGGATGGAATCGCTGGGAATTAAACCCGGAGTGCTGATGGCGGTATTAGCCGGTCTCGCAGAATTTGGCGGGGGATTACTGGTGGCGGCAGGGCTGTTTACGCCGTTTGGAGCGGCGCTGCTGATCCTCACGATGATCGTGGCGATCGTCTCCGTTCACGCCAAGAACGGATTCTGGTCGACCGCAGGCGGGTACGAATACAATCTGCTGCTGATCGCTGTTTCGGTTGGGTTGATCTTGTCTGGCGCAGGGGCCTACTCCCTCGACGCGCTGCTTTGATCACCGTTGCAAAACGACGATTTTTCTAATCTGGAAGGAGCCCTAGTCATGAACTCGAATGAACATGATTTTACTACTATCGTTAAATCCCGCCGTTCGGCGAATAAATTCATCCCCGGCGTGGAAATCCAAGACAAGGAACTGGAAGAAATCTTCAATCTCACGAAGTTCGCGCCATCGGCGTTTAATTTGCAGCATACCCACTATGTGGTGGTCAAGGACCCCGCATTGAAGGAACAAGTATACGAGGCTGCGGCCAAGCAATACAAGGTCCTGACAGCCTCGGCGGTGATCCTGGTACTGGGTAAACGGGATGCCCATAAGGACGCAGGAGCGATGAACGAAGGAATGCTGAATTTGGGTGTGCTCAGCAAACAGGAGTACGACCAGCTTGTGTCCGATACGATCGGTTTCTATGAGAACCGGGGCGAGGCGTTCATGCGGGAGGAAGCGATCCGCAGCGCCAGCCTGTCGGCCATGCAGATGATGCTTATCGCCAAAGACCGCGGCTGGGAAACATGCCCAATGATCGGGTTTGATCCTGTGGCGATGCGTCGGTTGCTGAATGTCCCGGACAATTACGAGCCGGTGATGCTGATTGCCATCGGCAAGGAGGATACCTCCAGCTTCCGCCCGCGCGGCTACCGTAAACCTGTCGGAGAATTCGTCAGCTATAACCGATTTTGAATCGATTTTCCCAAAAATAAGGAGGAGTTACACATGGTACATCCAACTTCAGGAATTCATCATATTACTGCATTTGCTACTGATCCGCAAGCTAACGTTGACTTTTACGCAGGGGTGCTTGGACTCCGACTGGTTAAAAAAACCATCAACTTCGATGCGCCAGAAGTGTATCATCTCTACTTCGGTGACGAGGACGGGAATCCGGGTACCATCATGACCTTCTTCCCAACACCGGGAGCCCGTCGCGGCCGGGTCGGAGCCGGTCAGGTAGGGATTACCACCTTCGCTATTCCGGTTGGTGCCTTGGCTTTCTGGCAGGAACGGCTGCATCAATTCGGCATCTCCACCACTGTGGCAAACCGTTTCGGCGAAACGTATCTCCATTTCCGCGACAAGGACGGATTGCAGCTGGAATTGGTGGAACGTACGGCCGGCCCGCAAAGCACATGGTCGTTTGGCGGCGTCCCAGCTGACAAGGCGATCAAAGGGTTTGGCGGTGCGGTGCTCTACAGTGTCGCCCCGGAGAAAACCGCTACGTTGCTCGAAACCGTCATGGGTTTGAAGAAGCTCGGTGAGGACGGCGACTACGCCCGTTTTAAAGCGGAAGGCGACCTCGGCGACGTGATTGACGTAAACGTGAAACCGATGGAATACGGGGCGGGCGGCGCCGGGACGGTGCATCATATCGCCTGGAGAGCCCGGGATTTCGCGGAACACGAGGAATGGAGAACATGGGTTGCTGAACACGGCTACCATCCGACGCAAATCGTCGACCGGCAGTATTTCCACGCGGTCTATTTCCGGGAAGAAGGCGGCATTTTGTTCGAAATTGCTACCAACCCGCCGGGATTCGCCAATGACGAAACGCCGGAGCATTTGGGCGAAAAGCTGATGCTGCCAGCCTGGTATGAACCGCACCGTGAAGCGATCGAACAAAATTTGACCCCGTTTGAGGTCCGGGTGCTGAAGGAGGATCAGCAGGGATGAAGCATATCTTCAAGCCGGGTTCGGCAAGCGGAGAAGCGGCGGCTCCAACGCTGCTTCTCCTTCACGGGACAGGCGGCACGGAGCAGGACCTGCTTCCGTTGGCCGAGATGATCTCTCCGACGTCGGCGGTGCTAAGCGTCCGCGGCAACGTGCTGGAGAATGGGATGCCGCGCTTCTTTCGGCGGCTGGCGATGGGCGTGTTCGATGAGGAGGACCTGGTACTGCGCACGAAGGAGCTCCATGACTTCCTGGACGAAGCGTCCGAGCAATACGGCTTCGATCGGGGCCGCGTCGTCGCGGTGGGTTATTCCAACGGAGCAAACATTGCGGCAAGCCTGCTGTTCCATCATGCGGGTGCGCTGAGCGGGGCGATATTGCATCACCCGATGGTGCCGCGGCGGGGCGTTTCTTTGCCGGTGATGGCGGGGCTGCCCGTCTTCATCGGGGCGGGACGGAATGACGCCATGTGCCGTCCGGAGGAAACCGAGGAGTTGAAAGGGCTGCTTAGCGGGGCCGGAGCCCAGGTGCATGTGCATTGGGAGCCATATGGCCATCAATTGACCGAAACCGAAGTTCAAGCTGCGGCGGAATGGTATCGAAATCATCTGTTGAACACTTAATAGATTCAAGGAGGTGCCGTCAATGATATCCATTAACCCGGAGCAGCAAACGGAGAGGGACAATTACAAGCTGCTGATCGGCAGCGTCATCCCGCGGCCAGTTGCGCTGGTGACGACGATGTCGTCTGAGGGTGTGCTCAATGCAGCCCCATTCAGTTATTTTAACATCGTGACGGCCGATCCGCCGATGGTGTCGTTGGCGGTACAGCGGAAAAACGGCGCGTCGAAGGATACGGCCCGGAATGCCGCGGCGACGGGGGCCTTTGTCGTGCATATCGCGGATGAAGCGTACATTCGCGAGTTGAACCACACTGCGGCGCCGCTCCCTCCAGAGAAGAGCGAGGTGGAGGCGGCAGGACTCACGCCCATCGCCAGCGAAGCGATCGCGGTCCCGGGGGTTGCCGAAGCCAAGATCCGTATGGAGTGTGTGTTGGAACGATCTATCCCCTTAGGCGGTAAAGAGCAGGGCCCTTCGGTCGATTTGCTGATCGGCCGGGTGGTTCGATTTCACATCGAAGAGGAGCTGTACGAGTCTGGACGAATCGACCCCCATGGATTGCAGCCGATCAGTCGATTGGCGGGGAACAGCTACGCCCGGCTGGGAGACATTTTTGAACTGGAACGGCCAAGGTAAGTTCTGGGGAAAGTTATTCCCTCCGCGGCAACAGAGGTAAGGAAGTCCGTGATATATCGGGTTCAGGAAAGGCAGTTCGGAGCAGACCGCTCTAGGCTGCCTTTGTTTGTTGGATAAATTAAGTTTCCACGAGAGGAGAAATTATGCTAGCATAAAAATGAGTACGCTTACATGCCAAGTTTAAGCATTGATATAAATAGGGGAAATCGCGTGAGGGGGAGGGATCGCGGCCATGCGGCAAGTGCTTCTGGTGGATGACGAGCCTTGGGTGCTCGAAGGGCTTCGGACTATGGTGAACTGGGAAAAGCACGGCTTTCAAGTATGCGGCGAAGCGCTGGATGGTCCCGAGGCGCTGGCCAAAATGCAGGAGCTTCGGCCGGATCTAGTCGTCACCGATATTCATATGCCGGTGATCAGCGGCTTGGAGCTTATTGAACGGAGCAGACGGTTGTTGCCGAAGCCGCCCAAATTCGTCATCTTGAGCGGGTACGATGATTTCAATTATGCGCTAACGGCCATGCGGCAGCGGGTTGCGGAGTATTTGCTGAAGCCGATCGATGAAGATGAGTTCGAGACGATTCTGGCTCGTCTGGGTCAGTCCATCGCGGAGGAGATGGAAATGGAGCAGGCCTCGTCGCGCAAGCAGTTGCTGTTTAAGAATAACATCTTGAACCGCTTGATTCAGGGGGAGGAAGGAGACCGGTTGGAGCAAGAAGCAGCCGTCGCTCTGCAGTTGGGAGGAGAACCGGAGCTGCTGTGCATGTTGATCGACGCCGGCGCCGGCGGTTATCCATCGGATTTAAAGCTGAGGGTGTCGACGTACTTCTCCAAGAATACCGATCGATTGTTCCTTGACGCCCTAGGCCGGGTCGGGGTGATCGTCCGTACGGACGAATTGCCGCCGCCGCGGCTGGAGGAGATTGGGCTGGCGATCAGCGGCGAGCTATCCGATCTGGATCGGCCGGTGGTTATTGCCGTCAGTGAGGTCGGGAAGGGCATTCGCTCGATTCGAGAGTTATACCTGCAAACGCTGGAGACCGTCAAAGTGAAGCGTGAACGGGGGAAGACCGGCTTCTTTCTACCTTGTCCTCACCCGCAGCCCTCAAATACGGAGGACGCGTTCAGGGGGAAATTTGACCTCCTGCTTGAAGCCGTGTTAGAAGGTGACCCCGTAGCAGCTGGGGCGGCGGTGGAGGAAGCTTTTAGTTCTCTCGCCTGCAGCCAGATGAGCGTAGATTCCATCCGGGTATTTGCAGGCAACATGGAACTGACGTTATGCCGCAAGATCAAGAGAGCGGGCGGCGACGCCGACGCCTTTATGGTTCACATGCAGGAGGATGCAGGAACTCCAGACGGCATGAGTGATTACCCGGCATTGAAGGGTTATTTGCACAAGCTGTGCCGGGAGGCTTCGTTGCTGCTCGCCGGGTTACGGCAGAAGAACGAGAATAATACGATGTTTCAGGTCATTCAGTACGTGGACGAGGAATATCGCAGTAAATTGAAGCTGCAAACCCTCGCCAAGAAGTTCCACATGAACCCGACTTATTTGGGACAGGTGTTCAAGAAAGAAACGGGAAAACCCTTCAACGAATATCTGAACGAGAAGCGAATCGAGGAGGCCAAACGCCTGTTAAAACGTACTCCGATGAAAATTTCCGATATCGCGCTTCAGGTCGGTTATCCGAATACGGACTATTTTATTAGCAAATTCAAACAGGCGACGGGGATGTTGCCTTCTGTTTACAAATCTGAGTTTCTCAATGACGGTTCCAAGAACGAGGCAGGGACAAAGCCGGCCGAATAAGCCCGAGGTGGTGCAAGCATGAGAAGATGGAGATTCCGGAGGACGGTTAACGATATTCCGCTAAACACAAAATTTTTGCTGATCTACCTCATTGGCGTCCTATTGCCGATTTTGGTCATTAACTTGCTGCTTATGGGACGGATGACGGACTTCATCAAAGAGCGCGAGGAGCAGAACCTGGACATTTCCATGGAGCGTGCCCGAAAGGATATTCTTGATTTTATCGATGGCGGAGTAGCCGTCAGCCATGCCCTGAATACGGATAAAACGCTGTACGAGAAGATGGAAAAGACGTACGCCGATCCGCTCGATTTCTATGAGACGTTTGACGAGCAGCTGCGCAATCGGGTCACCAGCTACATTCCGGTCAACAACCAGATATTGCGGATCGGCATTTACACGAGCAATCCCACGGTTGTTCCTGGCGGTAATTACCACATGATCGATGATGAGGTGAGGGGCAGTGAGTGGTACCGGATTTGGCAAAGCTCGACGGATCCGGTGGTCATCGCGGCCTACCGGGCTTCGCAGGTCAATAACCTAGCTAATATCGAATCGTATTTCAGCGTGATCGAGCAGATGGATTACTATGATTCGTATAACATGTTCGAAAAAGTGTTGCGGATCGACATTGACCTTAGCAAGATTTACGACGTCATCATGCGGGAGCGGGACTATCTGGATTTGTATTTGGTCAACGGAAACGACGAGATCATCGTGTCGGCCAACAGTGGGTACCGGCAAGGGCAGAACGACGGCTATCCCCGATTCGAACTGACCGCGGCGAATGAGGAAAAGGGCGTGGAAAGCGTAGCGATCGGCAACGCGCGGTACGTCAAAGGTTGGCGTCTCATCGGCATCCCGCAAGGGACGCGGGTTTCGAAGGCGATGTTCGAGATGAGGCTATTCGTGGGGATGCTGGCGGCCGCGATCACCTTTTTCACGTCGATCTTTATTTACGTGATGCTCCGTTCATACCATTACCGGGTGAAACGCTTATCCCGCCATATGCAGAAGGTAACCAACGAGAAGTTTGATCTGATCAACATCGACGAAGGCCGTGACGAAATCGGCGGCTTGATCCGTAATTTTAATATGATGACCGCCCGGATCAATGCGTTGATCAACAACGTTTATAAGCTGGAAATCCAGCAGAAGAGCCTGGAAGCCGAGCGGGTACGGGCGGAACTGAACTTTTTGCAGAGCCAGATGAACCCGCATTTCCTGTTCAATACCCTGAACGCGATTTTGGTCGTCTGCACGAAAAACAATTATTCCGACGTGACGGACATCATCAAGAACCTGTCCAGACTGCTGCGCCGGCTGCTGCGCTGGAAGGAGGATCTGGTTACTTTGGGGGAAGAGATCATGTTCATCGACATGTATTTGAAAATCGAAAAGTTCCGTTTCCGGGATAAGTTCGAATATAAATTCGATATCGAACCGGAGGCGTTGCACTATAAAATTCCGAAGATGAGCATCCAGCCGCTGGTGGAGAATGCCTGCAAGCACGGGATCCAGGCGGTTCAGGGGACAGGTCTCGTTACTGTCAAAGCAAACGTGGCGGACGGTTGGCTGCGCATCGTCATCTCGGATAACGGTAAAGGCATCGAACCCGAGCAGCTGAGGGAAATATTGCTCTCCGTACGCAGCGAAAACACCTCAGGAAACAGCATCGGCATCCGCAACGTTTATCGCCGATTCGAGCTCTATTACAACGACCAGGTTCGATTTAATATCAGTAGCAATTCGGGACAAGGGACGGTGGTGTCTGTCGAGATCCCGATCCGGCTGCTTGAACACCAGAAAGAGATGGACAGGGAGGGGCAAGCATGAAATTCAAGGTGTTACTGGTGGATGATGAGCCGGCAGCGTTGGAAGGCATGCAGCTGTGGATCAACTGGCCGGAGCTCGGCTTCGATATTTGTGGTATCAGCAGCAACGGCGCGGAGGCGCTGGAGCAGATCGAGAAACTGCAGCCGGATCTGGTCGTGACGGATGTGCGGATGCCGGTGATGGACGGTTTGGAAATGATCGAGACCTGGCAGAAGCGAAATATCCGTCCGGTCAGCTTTGCCATCGTCAGCGGGTACAGTGAATTTCAATACGCCCAAAGGGCTCTGCGCTTCGGTATTACCCGGTATCTGCTGAAGCCGATTGATGAGGAGATGGCTGCCGAGGAACTGGGGGCGATATATAAAGAGCTGGTGGAGGAACGAGGGCGTCAGCGCATCAACCGCATCGCTTCTTACGAGGAGACGGTTAACTTGCTGAAGGTGTTGTTGAATCAACCGACGAGCCTCCCCGGGGATACCCCGCGGATCGATGTGCTTTCAAGTCTTCGAAAGGCATGGAATGTCTGTCTCATCCAACCCAGAAGCAGCAGTTCGGCGGAGACACGAGAGGGAGTCTCGACTTTTGCCGAAGAGCGGGAAGCGATGTACTTGATCGACTTGGAATCCGGCAGCTTTGCCTTGGTATACGGGTTCGATCCTGACACTGACGGCAAGGATGGGCTTGCTCGAATGAGGGATTTGGAGAACTGGTGCCGAACTCTAGGCGCCTTTGCAACCGTGGGAGCAGGTGCGGAAGGTCTGCTGGAGATTTCAGAAACGTACCGTCAGGCCCAGACGGCATTGATCCACCGCTTTTATACGGATGACTTTGCCGGGATTACGGTTTACCGTGATGTAGCCGGGTTCACATTCCGCAGCCAGTACGATCAAACGGAGCTCGTGGATCGGATCATGGGAGCGCTGCAGTTGTTGGACAAATCCGGCTTGGAGGAAGGTTTGTCCCAAGCGGAAGACCGTTTCCGGGAGAATTCACTTGCACCGGACATCGTGCGTAAATTCGTGATTCACTTGTTCTACCTGATGCTGGAGCACTTGGACGAACTCCCGGACAAGGCGTCGGAGCTGCAGAGTCGATACGATATCCCCGGAAAGGCATCCGCCGTTTATACCATGCGGGAGTTGGTGGACCTTATTCATTCCGTGGGTAAGGAGATCATCGATCTGCTCCTTGAAGTCAAGTCTCAGCGTTCCCAAGGGGTCGTCCAGAACATCAACGCCTATATTCAGGAGCATTTCCGCGAGCCGCTAACGATTAAGAAATTGGCGGAGGTCTTTTACCTGCATCCGGTCTATTTGGGCCAGCTGCTGCAGAAGAGAAACGGCGTTCATTTTAACGAGATGATCCATAATTTGCGGATTGAAGAAGCCGTAAAGTTGCTCCGGGACGGAACCCTGAACAATGGCGAGGTTGCCGAACGGGTCGGTTACGCTAACTACGGTCAATTCCTCAAGCAATTTGAAAGAAGATTACAAATGTCGCCTAATGAATACAGAAACAGGAACTGAGATTTTGAAGGTTAAAACTTTAATTGTGAACTAGTTACGGTTTGGTAGCGCTTTTACAATAAAGATAAGTTGATGAAAGGGCTTACAAAACGCCTGAACATCAACAAATCATGACGGAGGTGCTTTACATGGGGGGCAAGACAAAATCAATGCTCCGGCTCAGCGTGATTCTGTTGTTATCGCTCAGCGTCATCCTTGCGGGATGCGGCGGGGGCAAAAACAACGCTACCAAAGCCGACAACAACACCGGCAATCAGGCAGCAACAACCGGAAACAACGCCGGGGATAAGGTTGAACCGTTTGAAATTACCGCATTCATCGGGGAAGCCGGTCAGCAGCCGACGGCCGACAACAAGGTCTACAAGAAGATCAAAGATGAGCTTGGCGCAACGTTCAAATTCGAATTCCTCGCCGGGGACATCAACCAAAAGCTCGGCGTTATGATCGCAGGCTCCGATTACCCGGATATCATGACGGGCAATACGAAATTGACGGCGGCGGGCGCTTATATCCCACTGGAAGACCTCATCGAAGAACACGCTCCAAATTTGAAAAAGCACTATGAAAAATACTGGAACATGATGAAGGACCCGAACGACGGCCATATCTACATTCTTCCGAACTACGGGGCTTATAACGGGGAAGTCAGCACGACCTGGTATTCGGGACCGGCTTTCTGGATTCAAAAGGCCGTTCTGGCAGATGCCGGTTACCCGCAAGTGAAGACGCTTGACGAATATTTTGACCTGATCGCGAAGTACAAGGAAAAGAATCCGACCATCAACGGCAGCCCGACGATCGGTTTCGAAATTTTGAACTACGACTGGAGAAACTGGGGCTTGTTCAATGCTCCTCAGCATCTGGTCGGCCATCCGAATGACGGCGGCGTTATCGTTAAAGACGGGAAAGCCGAAATCTTTGCGGACAAAGATATCGCGAAGCAATATTATCAAAAGCTGAACGAAGTCAACGCGCAAGGCTTGATCGACAAAGAAACGTTTACGCAAAACTACGACCAATATATGGCTAAACTTTCCAGCGGTACCGTACTCGGGATGTTTGACCAGCACTGGAACTTCCAAGACGCCGAGAACGTGTTGATTACCGCGAAAAATCACGAAAGAACCTATGTTGGCTTACCGCTGGTCTATGATACAAGTATCAAGGACCACTATTTGGACCGCCCAGCGCTGAATCTGAACAACGGCTTCGGTATCAGCGTCAATGCCGGCGAAGAGAAAGCAATCAAAATTCTCAAGATGTGGGACCGCCTGATTCAGGAAGATTGGCAAAAAGTTATGTCCTGGGGTATTGAGGGCGAAGACTACATCGTCACCGAAGAAGGCCGCTTTATGAAAACCCAGGATCAACGCGACAAGTTTACGGATGCCACCTGGAAGTTGGCTAATAAAGCGGATGCGCTTCACAAATTCAGTCCGAAAATGGAAGGCTATTTCAGCGACGGTAATGCGACCGATGCGGCCGCACAACCTGAAGAATACCAAGCAGGTTTGGAAGAATACGACAAGAACTTCCTGGCAGCCTACGGCTACAACAGCTATGTTGACTTCTTCAGCCCAGCTCCGGAAAATGAGGTTTCTTACCCGGCATGGTCCGTTGACTTGGTGGAAGGCTCTGATGCCAAGATTGTCAACACCAAACAAAACGATCTGTCTACGAAATATCTGCCTAAAGCTATTTTGGCCAATCCGGCCGACTTCGACAAGGTTTGGTCTGAGTATACCGGGGAGATCGGTAAACTCAACATCAAAGCTTACGAAGACCGCATCAATGAAGTGCTGAAATGGAGAATCGACAGCTGGACAGTGAAATAAGGTAATTATTAAATCGGAGAATGGAAGGCGCTGAGCCTTCCATTTTCCGAAAAAATAGGCTTTGTGGGGAGAACAATTATGGATGAGACCTTAACGAAGGAACGCGTCGTCCCGAAAGCAAAAAAAAGAAAAAAACAGCAAATAACCTGGTCCCTTGTCAAGAGTCAGCGGCAGTTGATTTTTATGTCGGTCCCGTTATTGGCTTATATCATATTATTTGCTTATTACCCGGTATGGGGCTGGACGATGGCATTCCAAAATTACAAACCAGCAAGGAGCTTTGCTCAGCAGGAATGGATCGGCTTCAAACAGTTCAAATTTCTGTTTACGGATGACAGCTTCCTCCGGGTGCTGCGCAATACAGTGGCAATGGGTTTCATTAACCTGGTGCTAGGTTTTATAACCGCGATTATACTAGCTTTGTTGCTGAATGAAATCAAAAAAATATTTTGGAAAAGAACCGTCCAAACGATTTCATATCTTCCGCACTTTTTGTCCTGGATCATCGTTACCGGGATCGTCGCGACGTCCCTTGCTTCGGACGGGATTATCAACGATGTCCTGATGAAGCTGCATTTGATCAAGGAACCCATTTTATGGTTAAGTGAAGGCAAATATTTCTGGGGTGTCGTTGGCGCTTCCCACGTCTGGAAAGAGGTTGGCTGGAATACAATCATTTATTTGGCCGCCATGGCCGCGATCGACCCAGCCCTTTATGAAGCCGCGGATATTGACGGAGCGAGCCGGTACCGGAAAATGTTCCATGTCACGCTTCCCGGCATTAAACCAACGATCGTCATTCTGCTGATCATGTCCATCGGTCATATCCTGGAGGCCGGCTTCGAAGTTCAGTACCTGCTTGGTAACGGTCTGGTCGTCGACTGGGCGGAAACGATCGATATCTTCGTTCTGAAATACGGGATTGCTCAAGGCAACTACTCACTGGCAACCGCCGGCGGTATATTCAAAACGGTCGTTAGCATAACCATGCTGCTCCTCGCGAACTGGATGGCGAAGCGACTAGGGGAAGAGAGGTTGTTATAGAGATGGCGAACCAATCGATCAGCCCAGAGCGAGTATCTGCTGCTGCATTCAATCGAAGAGTAGGAAGAAGCCGGATAGAGCCGATTCTTTTTAATACAATTAATACGATTTTCATGATTTTCCTGGTCATTGTCACCCTATATCCTTTCTTGAACACGATTGTTGTATCCTTGAATGCTGGCAATGACACGATCCGCGGCGGGATCTACCTGTGGCCAAGAGAGTTTACGCTGCAGAACTACAAAGCGGTTTTCGTATCCGGCACCATCTATGATGCATTCCTAATCTCGGTAGCGAGAACGGTATTGTCGACGATCTTGAATATCTTTCTGACGACGATGCTGGCTTATACGTTAAGCCGGCGGGAATACGTATTCCGCAAACCGATTACGACGATCTTTGTCTTGACGATGTATTTTAACGCCGGTTTGATTCCGGGGTACTTCCTGATGAAGGACCTGCATTTGCTCAATAACTTCCTGGTTTACGTTCTGCCTTCTATGATCAGTGCATTTAACTTAATTGTCATCCGAACTTACATCGGGACGATTCCTGAAAGTTTGGTGGAGTCGGCAAGAATTGACGGCGCAGGCGATTTCAAAATCTTCTGGACCATTATTTTCCCGCTTTGTAAGCCGGTATTGGCTACAATCGCTTTGTTCGTTGCCGTTGGAGCCTGGAATTCCTGGTTTGATGCTTTTATCTACACCTCTTCGAAACAGGAGCTCAGCACCTTGCAATACGAACTCATGAAGTTGTTGTCTTCCAGTATGAACGCGAACAGTAACCCGGCCGTTGCGGCAGGGGTGGGTATGACCCAAGATACGGCCGCGGCGAGGGTAACTCCGTTATCCATCCGAGCGGCGGTCACCGTCGTCGCATCCGTGCCGATCCTGCTTGTGTATCCATTCATGCAGAAATATTTCGTTGTAGGACTTAACGTAGGGAGTGTCAAAGAATAATGGTGAAATCCCCAATCTCTTACACGAATCCGATTTTACCCGGATTTTACCCCGACCCGAGCATCACTCGGGCCGGGGATGATTTTTATTTGGTGAACAGTTCGTTTGAATACTTCCCCGGCGTACCGATCTTCCACAGCCGGGATTTAATCCATTGGAAACAGATCGGCCATGTGCTGGACCGGCCAAGTCAATTGGATCTTCGGGATCGGTTAAGCTCGGACGGTATCTATGCGACAACGATTCGCCATCATGACGGCGTGTTCTATATGATCACGACGGATGTGAGGGGAATCGGTAATTTTTACGTCACGGCCACCGATCCCGCAGGCCCTTGGTCCGATCCGATCCGCATCCCGTATGGCGGGATCGACCCGTCGCTGTTCTTCGATGAGGACGGGAAGGTTTACGTGACGGCGCAGCAAGGTGCAGATTACGACTCCCACGCGATCCAATATGAAATCGATATTGCGACCGGGGAAGCGTTAAGTGAGCCGGTAGTTATTTGGCACGGCGATGGGGGGCCTTGGACGGAAGGTCCGCATTTGTATAAGATTCGCGGCATGTACTACATCATGACTGCCTCGGGCGGTACCGCCAAGGACCATCGGGAAATCATCGGCCGCGGCACCAGTCCATATGGACCGTTTGAGCTGTACCCGGAGCCGATCTTAACTCACCGCAGCCTCGAGCATCCGATTCAATATCTCGGTCATGCCGATCTGATTGAAGACCCGAACGGCGATTGGTGGGCTGTCTTTCTTGGGGTGCGGTTAGTTAGTTCGGGTTATAGCGTGCTGGGACGGGAAACCTTCCTTGCTCCGGTTACCTGGAGTGAAGATGGCTGGCCGATGATCGACAACAACGAAGGTTTGGTCCAGCTCCAAATGAGCGTGCCGCGGGTGCCGGGGAATGGATCGGAGGACGCCGTGGATCCCGCCTTGGTAGGGAAAGACGATTTCGATGGGGATACGTTGTCCCCGGCCTGGACGTTCCTTCGTAATCCGGTGGAGGGCAGCTGGTCGCTTAGCGAACGTCCGGGTTGGCTGTCTTTACGCGGGCAGGCTGCGGGGTTAAACGATGTGGCCCCGGTAGCCTTCGTTGGCAGAAGGCAGCAACAAGTCCAAGCGGAATGGAGCACGTTGCTACAATTCAAGGGGATCCAGGATGGCGAAGAAGCCGGTTTATGTGCTCGCCGGGATGAAGCTGCTCATTACGAGGTGTTTCTAACTAGGGACGACGGTCAGAACAAGGTTGTTGCCCGAGTGACCGTCCGCGGGGAGACACGAATTGCGGTCATCGTGCCGGTGTATACGGACGCGGTGCATTTGAAGATCCGCTCGGACGAGAGCAAGTACACGCTCTGTTATTCCTTGGACGGCCGTCAGTGGACCGAATTGGCTTCGGAGACTGCGTTAGCTTTGTCTCCCGAGGATTATGTCTCAAAGATGTGCTTTACCGGCGTTGTCGTTGGTTTATACGCGGCGGGCAATGGTGCGGCATGTGAGGCTCCAGCCTGCTTCGATTGGTTTGACATCCAGTAATGACACAGGTTGCGAGGAGGTTGCGAGATATGAATCAGAGATCCAGTGCCGAACCGGCATTAAAACAATTGTTCGCAGACGATTTCAAAATCGGTGCAGCGGTCAATCCGGCAACGATCCGGACGCAGGATTCCTTGCTGGCTTATCAATTTAACAGTATTACTGCGGAAAACGAGATGAAATTCGTCAGCCTGCATCCCGAGGAGCAGACGTATACGTTCGAAGCTGCGGATCGGCTAGTTGAATTCGCCCGATCATACGGCATGGCGATGCGCGGACATACGCTGGTCTGGCACAACCAGACGTCAGATTGGCTGTTTCGAGATGGCCAAGGTGGGACGGTTAGCAAGGATGTGCTGCTGGAGCGGGTCCGGGAGCATATTCATACCGTGGTGGGCCGGTACAAGAACGACATCTACGCCTGGGATGTCGTTAACGAGGCGATTGCGGATGAGGGGGAGGCGCTGCTGCGCACCTCGAAGTGGACGGAGATTGCGGGCCCCGATCTTATCGCCAAAGCGTTTGAATATGCGCATGAGGCTGATCCGCAGGCCTTGTTGTTTTATAACGATTACAACGAATCCAACCCCCAGAAGCGCGATAAGATCTATGCACTCGTCCAATCGTTGCTGGAGCAAGGGGTGCCGATTCATGGCATCGGCTTGCAGGCCCACTGGAACTTGTACGACCCGTCGCTGGATGAGATTCGGGCAGCGATCGAGAAGTATGCCTCCCTTGGGCTTCAATTGCAATTAACCGAACTGGATGTCTCGATGTTCCGTTTCGAGGATCGGCGAACCGACTTGACCTCTCCCGATCCGGCCATGCTGGAGCTTCAAGCCGAACGTTATGAGGCGGTGTTCCGGCTGCTGCTGGAGTATCGTCAGATCATCAGCGGGGTAACCTTCTGGGGGGCAGCGGACGATTACACATGGCTGGATGATTTCCCGGTCCGTGGACGGAAGAACTGGCCGTTTCTATTCGATGCGGCGCATCAGCCGAAGCTTGCGTTTGAACGCGTCGCGGCTCTTGTTAAGGAGAAGCGATCATGAACGACAGCACGCTATATAAAGCATGGCTGCAGTATGAAAGGAAGCCGGAAGGCGAACCCTTCGACCAGTATCGTCGACTGCTGGGGCGTATTGTCGTCAAAGGGGAGCAGCACGGCAGGGTGTTCAACACGGCGGTCGCTGAGTTGATAGATGGTGTGCAGGCGATGCTGGGAACGAGACCGGAGGTGCTGCACGAAGTTCCGCTTGCCGATTCCTGCCTTGTGTTGCGTGCAGCGGCGGAGCCTGCGTCTGGGCTTGCTCCTGAGGCGCCGAGCTGGGATAATGGGCGGGATGCTTTCGCGTTGAGATGGGTTTCGGTGGACGGGATAGAACGGCTGGAGCTGGACGGCGGCTCCGCGAGCGGCGTGTTGTATGGCGTATTCCGGTTGCTGTTCGGTATCGCGCAGGGCTGGGAGCCGGCTCGTCTGGCCACCGAGGAACAACCGGCAAACCAACTGCGGATGATCAACCAATGGGATAACGCCGACGGTTCGATCGAGCGTGGATATGCGGGGGCATCGATATTTTATCGAGATGGCGAGATCGTCCGGGATTTACAGCGGGTTCGTGATTATGCGCGTTTGCTTGCTTCAGTAGGGATCAATGCGATCTCGATCAATAACGTGAATGTGCATGAACGGGAGACGCGGTGGATCACCGAGGAATACTTGCCAGAGGTGGCCCGCGTAGCTGAGGTGTTTCGCGATTATGGGATTGCCTTGTTTCTGAGCATCAATTTTGCGGCGCCGCTGTCTCTGGGTGATTTGGAGACAGCGGATCCGTTAGATTCGGGAGTTCGCCGGTGGTGGGCGGAGGCCGCGATCCGGATCTACCGGCATATCCCGGATTTCGGCGGATTCGTGGTGAAGGCGGATTCCGAGCATCGTCCGGGCCCGTTCGCTTACGGACGGGATCATGCCGACGGCGCGAACATGTTGGCGGAAGCCTTGGCCCCATTCGGCGGACTGGTGATTTGGCGCTGCTTCGTTTACAACTGCATGCAGGATTGGCGGGATCGTTCGACAGATCGGGCCCGCGCCGCGTATGACCATTTCAAGCCGCTGGACGGGAAGTTCCACGACAACGTGCTGCTGCAAATCAAGAATGGACCGATGGATTTTCAGGTGCGGGAGCCGGTATCTCCATTGTTTGGCGCGATGCAGCACACGAACCAAATGATCGAATTCCAAATCACGCAGGAATACACGGGTCAGCAGCGTCATCTGTGTTATCTGGTCCCGCAGTGGAAGCAGGTGCTTGATTTCAATACGCATGCGGCGAACGCGGGGGCAGAGGTGAAGCATGTCGTGGACGGATCATTGTTCGGCATGAAATTCAGCGGCGTGGCAGCGGTGTCCAATATCGGCGATGACGAAAATTGGACCGGACATCCGTTGGCACAGGCTAACCTGTACGGTTACGGCCGGCTGACCTGGGATCCGGAGCTCTCCTCGGAGCAGATTGCCGAGGAATGGGCCGACATGACCTTCGGCAGCGACCCGGAGGTAACCGGACCGATCCGCGAGATGTTGATGGCCTCCTGGCCGATTTATGAGAGTTACACGGCACCGCTAGGTGTGGGCTGGATGGTTGTGCCGCACTCCCATTACGGGCCGGATGTCGATGGGTATGAGTATTCGCGTTGGGGAACGTATCATTTTGCCGACCGGGACGGAATTGGGGTCGACCGGACGATGGCCACGGGGACGGGATATACGGCGCAGTATTTCAGCCCAAACCAAGAAATGTACGATTCGCTGGAGAGGTGTCCGGATGAGCTTCTATTATTCTTTCACCACGTATCTTACAGTTACCGGCTGCATTCTGGAAATACGGTGATTCAGCACATCTATGACACCCACTTTGCAGGAGCCGAGGCGGCGGAGGAACTGACGCATGTCTGGGATGCACCGGTGCTTCGGGATCGGGTGGATCCGTTGCGACATGCCGCGGTGGCGAGCCGGCTGGCCGAGCAGGCCGAACACGCCAAGCATTGGCGTGACGTCATCAACACGTATTTTTATCGTAAATCCGGGGTGCCTGACGAACGGGGAAGAACGATTTACTAAGCGGAGAATCGGAAAAAGGGAAACGCTTTATTCTACGGGCGTTTTCGGTGTAATATAGAAAGAGGTCCTTCTGTTGAAGGGCCTCTTTTGAAGCGTGTAGAACCTATTGGAGACTTAGACACCACCAAACCTTAGGAGGGAAGACCGATGAAATATCGGGAGCTCGGAAATACGGGACTGCAAGTCAGCGAAGTCAGCTTTGGCACATGGGCCATCGGCGGGAGCTGGGGGAATACCAATGATGATGAGGCCTTGAAAGGCTTGGATAAAGCGATTGGAGAAGGCGTCAATTTCTTCGATACGGCAGACGTGTACGGCGACGGGCATGCGGAGCAGCTACTCGCCAAAGCGACCAAAGGGAAGGAAGACGACATTCATGTCGCGACGAAATTTTGCCGCGCCGGCGATATTCATGACCTCGAGACCTATTCGGAAGCGCGGGTGCGGGCTTACTGCGAAGCCAGTCTGAAACGGCTGGAGCGCGAGCGCATCGACCTGTACCAAATCCATTGCCCGCCGTTGTCCGTGCTGAAGGACGGTCGGGTGTTCGAGGTGTTGGACAAGCTGCAGGCCGAGGGTAAAATCCGCCACTATGGCGTCAGTGTAGAGACGGTGGAAGAAGGTTTGTTCTGCCTTGGCGTTCCCGGGGTTAAAGCGTTGCAGGTGATTCTGAACCTGTTCCGCCAAAAACCGCTGACGCAGCTGCTGCCAAAGGCACAGGAAGCGGGTGTCGGCATCCTCGTGCGTCTTCCGCTGGCCAGCGGCCTGCTGACCGGCAAGTTCAAGCCGGACACGACGTTTGCGGCGGATGATCACCGCAGCTTTAACGCCAACGGCGAGCAATTTAACGTCGGCGAGACGTTTGCGGGCTTGCCGTTCACCAAGGGCGTCGAGCTGGCGGCGCAGCTGGACTGGATCGCCGAAGGGCGCGGTGACATGGCCCGCGCGGCGATGCGCTGGATTCTCGATCAGCCGGAAGTGACCTGCGTGATCCCTGGCTTCCGCAACGTGCGCCAAGTCGAGGACAACCTTGGTGCGATCGGCGTGCCTTCGTTCAGCGAAGCGGAATTGATGCGACTGGCGGCTTTCTACCAAAACGAAGTGGCTCAGCATATTCGCGGGGCGTATTGATACGGGGCTGTGCCTGGTGCCTGATGACGGGTCCCTGGTGCTGGGACGCTCGGTGACCGAGTTAGCAGCGAAATAAGGTGAAGAATGGGTCTTATTTCGCACGATTCGCGTCCGGCAGCCCCAATAGAGGTACAAAATCACCTTATTTATCGGTTGTGGCCGTATTACGGGCACTTTTCCAGGGAATAAGGTGATTATATGGCGTTATTTTTGGCGATTGGGTCAAATACAACGAAATAAGGTGAAAATTTACCGCTATTTCGACCATAGCTAAAGAGAAAGCCTCCCATCAGCCTGGAATCAGGCTTGATGGGGGGCTTTTGCGCGTTCTGCGGCGACGGCCTGCTCCAGGCGCAGCGTATCGCGCCAACTGCAGTAAGTCGCCCACGGGCTGCCGTCGTCCAGCAGCGCTTTGCAGGTATAGATGCCCTCCTCGACGGAGTCGACACGCCCGGCAAGCTCCAGGCGAACCGCCCCGTTCAGCAGCACCTGATTCACGTAAGCCGGATGGGCCTGGCCTTGCAGCACCTGTTCGGTGATCTGGAGCTGCTTGGTCACAGTCCAGGCCGTATCGTCCTCTTCCGGCAGCGGGGTGTCTAAACCGTAGGTCTCCGGGTCGACTAATTGCAACCTGGCCTCGCCGCCTCCCACCACATAGGTACGCGTCGGGCGGTCGATAAACAGATCCTCTGAGCCCTGAGCGCCTTGGACGATCAACGCCCTCCGGTAATCCAACTGCTCGATAAGCTGGGCCATCCGGTCGAACACCGTGTTGTGGTATACACCGTATACCAAATAAGGCGAGTCGCTGAAGTCCAGGAGCTTCTCGATCGTATTCAGGATCGTCCGCAAGCCCAGCTCCTCGCGGATCGGGCGAAGCTTCGCAAGCGGCGGGCACCAGACCTCCGCCGGCACGAAGCGGACCCCGGCAAAATCGGCTGGACGCGCAGCCGGTGCCCATTCCATCAATCGGCTGTCGACGCCTAACCCGCCAAGCAGATCGGTTAGAGTCACCCCCCATTTCGGCGGGAGTGACGGGGTGCCGTGCAAGGTGACGGGTAATCCCCCTGCTGCCAGCAGGAAGGAGGTAGCGAACGTTGCCATAAAGGAGGTGGTTCGGCCGTCGTAAGGTCCGGCGCAGTCCAATCCCTGCGGAATAGGTGAGCGGTGGGCATGCTTACGGAAGGCGATCACGAACGCCTTCAGCTCCTCAACACTCTCCAGCTTGATCCGCTGTGCCATGAAGAAGGCACCGATTTGCGCCGGTGTCGCTTGGCCTCCGATCATCAGATCGGCAGCCACGCTTGCCTCCTCGTAAGTCAGGTCGCGGGCGCCTCTCTTGCCTCGGCCTACTTCCTTCAGGATTTCTGTCATCGTCATCGAGAGCCCTCCTTTATTTGCAAGCAAATTAAAAGTTCAAGTGTTTAGCGCCGAGAATCCTCTCAAAATTTCAATTGCTGGTGAGCTTTGACGACCGAGGTCGCCACATCCACCATCCGTTTACGCTCGTTCATCGCTCGCTTGCGCAGCAGATCATAAGCCTCGGCTTCGGATACTTTGTTGACGTCGCACAGGATGCTCTTGGCCATGTCGATCCACTTTCGTTCCTCCAGCCGGGAAACCAATTGGGCCCGTTCATCCTGCCACGTCCGGCGCTCGAAGAAATGCTTGGCGCTGAAGTGAAGCGCCCAATGCAGTTCAGACGCCGTCATGGTTGGGGATAGCAGGCCGTCGACGGGGACCTCGGTTTCGCAAGCCTCCAGTGAGGAACTCGCCGTTTCGGGGCTGCACCACCATAAGAGCGGGAGCGGCCTCCACCTAAGCAGCAACGTGCCCCAGCGTTGCATGCCCTCGATCGGCATATCCAGCACCGCGGCGTCAAATTCCTTGATCCGCTTGCGGATTAACGGTTCCTGACAGGAGGCAAACACCTGATACCCGCTGGTTTTGAGGAGGGTTTCGGGTTCAGCCAAGGGCAAAGACTTCGAGGAATCTGTCGGAGCAGTCCCGGGTAATACAGCTTCGCGAATGACCAATAAGAAGCGCATCGAGAGGTGATCCCTCCTATCCATAACGGTGTGTTTCCAGATCTAAGCGGGTGCTTGGCTTTAAAGCGGTAAAGGAAAGGGCATCGCTGTCTGGTTGCAGGGAAAGAAAACCTAACATTGAATTTTAAATTTAAAGGGATAAGTGTATTTTCGCGCCTTTTTTCTGAAAAATCAATACATATGTCACATTAACTTACATTAAAAATTTCGATAACTCAATTTTATGTAATATATATTGACATCGTCACCATCCTCTTATATAGTAAATGACAACCAAACGCTGGATTCACAAGAATGTCATTCAAAATTCCATAAAGGAATGCCGGGCACAATGAGGTGCCTGCAAGAAGCGGCAATGGAGCCTGTCTTCGCAACCCAAGGAAAAACGCAAAAGTGCGTCTTTCTAGGGGCGAGACGGGCTTTTTGTGTTTTTCGCGATTCGAGAAAGGGGAGACGGAGATGAACCGAAAGAAAAAAATGGTGCTGATCGGGAATGGAATGGCGGGGATGCGAACAATAGAGCATGTATTGAAGCTGGCTCCGGAAGCGTACGAAATTACGGTTTTTGGCGCGGAGCCGCATCCGAACTACAACCGTATTATGTTGTCCTCGGTGCTGGCGGGAGGGGCTGACATGAAGGAGATCGTAATCAACGATTTGGCCTGGTACGAGGAAAATAAGATTCGGCTGCATCTAGGCGATGCGGTCGTCCAGATCGATACGAAGGAGCGCAAGGTCGTGTCGGCATCCGGATTGAAAGCCGATTATGACACGCTGATTCTGGCTACGGGTTCCAATCCGTTCATCTTACCGATCCCCGGGGCACGCAAAGAAGGCGTGATCGGGTTTCGAGACATCAAGGATTGCGAGTTGATGATGGAGGCGTCCCGCAAATATAAGCAAGCCGCGGTCATCGGCGGCGGCTTGCTTGGATTGGAAGCTGCCCGCGGTTTGCTGCATCTCGGCATGGATGTCTCGGTCGTGCACATCCATCCTTATTTGATGGAACGCCAGCTCGACGAACCGGCGTCGCGGATGCTGCAGCGCGAGCTGGAGGCACAGGGTATGAAGTTCCTTCTGCAGAAGCAAACGGCTAACATTTATGGCGGACGGCGGGCCGAGGGGCTGGAGTTCGCGGACGGAAGTCGGCTTGAAGCGGATCTGGTCGTGATGGCCGTCGGCATCAAGCCGAACATTGAGCTGGCGAAAGAGGCAGGGCTGGAGGTAGCGCGAGGCATCGTCGTGAACGACTATTTGGAGGCAAGTGCGCCCGGCGTTTATGCCGTTGGGGAATGCGCCGAGCATCGCGGCATCGCCTACGGACTGGTCGCCCCTCTCTACGAACAAGGCAGTGTGCTGGCCAAACGGTTAGCCGGTGTGGATACGGCCGGGTACGAGGGATCCGTGACCTCCACGAAGTTGAAGGTATCGGGGGTGGATGTATTTTCCGCAGGGTACTTCAATGATGTTCCGGGCACACGCTCACTGCGCATTCAAGACGAACTGGAAGGCACGTACCGCAAAATCGTCCTACAGGACGACAAGCTGATTGGAGCGGTGATGTTCGGCGATACGACGGACGGCCCTTCGCTGTTCGCTAAGATCAAAAGCGGCGAGTCCGTGGCCGGGAAAGAGAAGGAGTTGCTGCTCGGATATGCTCCGGGGCAGGCGGGGGCAGGAGCCTCCTCCCCGAGTGCCAAGTTGGCGGCGATGGCCGACGATGAAATCATCTGCGGTTGCAACGGCGTCACTAAAGGCACGATCGTCGAAGCGGTGAAGGGCGGCTGTGCCAGCGTAGGCGAGATCAAAGCATGCACGAAAGCATCCGGTTCCTGCGGCGGCTGCAAACCGTTGGTGGAAGGCCTGCTGCATTTGTATGCGGAGGGCGATGTCAAAGCGGTGAAGGAAGGCATTTGTGGCTGTACGCCGCTCGGCCGCGATGAGATCGTCGCAAGCATCAAGCAGATGGGACTCAAGAGCGTGCGCGAGGTCATGAACGTGCTGGAATGGCGCGAACCCGAGGGCTGCTCGAAATGCCGCCCGGCGCTGAACTACTACCTGGGTATGCTGTGGCCAGCCGAATATGTGGACGAAAAAGAGTCTCGCTTCGCCAACGAGCGTTACCACGCGAACATCCAGAAGGATGGCACTTTCTCCGTCGTGCCGCGGATCTACGGCGGTGTGACCTCCCCAGCCGAACTCAAACGAATCGCGGCGGTCGCGGAGAAATACGACGTTCCGATGGTGAAGTTCACCGGCGGGCAGCGGTTAGACCTCCTTGGCGTCAAGAAAGAGGATCTGCCGAAGGTATGGGAGGAGCTGGACATGGCGTCCGGCCATGCGTATGGCAAAGCGTTGCGGACGGTGAAGACGTGTGTAGGATCGACCTTTTGCCGGTTCGGTACCCAGGATTCGATCGGCATGGGCATCCGGTTGGAGAAGGCGTTTGAGCGCTTGAATACGCCGGGTAAAGTGAAGCTGGCCGTGTCGGGCTGCCCGCGGAACTGCGCCGAAGCGACGATCAAGGATTTGGGTGTTGTCGCCATCGACGGCGGATGGGAGATCCATGTCGGCGGCAACGGCGGTGTCAAGGTACGGGCAGCGGATCTGCTCGGCGTGGTGAAAACCGAAGATGAAGTCCTTGAATGGACGGCGGCGTTCCTGCAGCATTACCGCGAGCAGGCGAACTGGAACGAACGCACCGCGCAGTGGGTTGAACGGGTGGGCCTTGATGCCATCAAAGCCGTGCTGGAGCAAGCCGAGGAACGCCAGGCGCTGGCCGCCCGGATCGAAGATACGCTGAGCCGGACGACCGACCCTTGGAAGGAAATCATCGAAAACGAAGAATTGCGCAAAAACTTCGAACCGCTGCGGGACGTGCAATTGCAAAATTCGTAATCTCATATAGGGGGAGAGGCTATGATTACAAAAATTCAGGTCGCCCGTTTGGACGACATTGATCGGCTTGGCTCGCGGACGGTGAGGGTTGAAGACAAAGAGGTGGCTATTTTCCGTCTCAGCGACGGCAGTATCCACGCGATTGAAAACCGCTGTCCGCATAAAGGCGGCAAATTGTCGGAAGGGATGGTGTGCGGCTCGGCCGTGCATTGTCCCCTGCATGATTGGAAGATCAACCTGCACAGCGGACGCGTCCAAGAGCCCGATCATGGCGAGGTAACCGTCTACGAAACCGAAGTGGATGAAGCGACCGGAGCTATTTATCTATCACTGTAGCGTATAGAGATACCGCCGCAGATAAAGGAGTGGACGAACCATGGATTACGTCAAACCAGGAGAAGTACTTGGAACTATGATCGAGACGGGTGAAAATAAAGCCAACCTCAGCATTCTACAGTTGCTGGTGAAGGGGTTCTTGGGCGGAGCGATCCTGGCCTTCGCCACGACATTGGCATTAACCGCAACGCAGCAAACCTCGCTGGGGCTCGTGGGGGCGGTTGTTTTCCCCGTGGGGTTCGTGATCATCGTACTGCTGGGCTTAGAGCTTGTCACCGGCAGCTTCGCGCTCATCCCGTTGGCCGTGCTGGAACGCCGCGTTTCGCTGACAAGGATGCTGTCGAGCTTCGGATGGGTGATTCTGGGACATTTGATCGGTTGCGCCGTTTATGCCGTTTTGTATGGACTGACGATTACGAAAATGGGGATAGAACTGACCCATCCGCTCGTGCAGACGTTGATCCAGACGAGCGAAGCGAAGACGCTGGCCTACAAGCATCTAGGCGGCAGCGGCTTAGCGCTGGTGATTATCAAAGCGGTCCTTTGCAACTGGATGGTGACGCTTGGCGTGGTGATGGCGATGACCTCGAAATCGACAGTCGGTAAAATCGTAGCGATGTGGCTGCCGATTCTGATCTTTTTTGCGCAAGGGTTTGAGCATGCCGTGGTCAATATGTTCGTCATCCCGTTGGGGATGCTGCTGGGGGCGAATGTCAGCTTCGCGGATTGGTGGCTGTGGAATCAGATTCCCGTCTTGATCGGCAACTTCCTGGGCGGCGTCGTGTTTACCGGATTGATGTTGTATCTCGCGCAAAAGGGGAAGTTGCAACGTGGAGAAGAGGCACGGGTTAACGTAACGGAGATGGCTGAGCCGGACGGTCGGGCGTTGTCCGTGGCGGGAGAACGCTTATGAATGGCCCAGGGACAGTGAGTATTGTCGGAGCGGGTCCCGGTGATCCAGAGCTGATCACGGTTAAGGCAATGAAACGGTTGCGCGAAGCGGAGGTCGTCCTGTACGATCGCCTCATCAGCGAAGAGCTGCTGGCTTACGCTGGCCCCTGCGCGGAGCTGATATACTGCGGCAAGGCACCGGGACGCCATGCGATGCCGCAGGAGGACATCCACCGGCGTCTGGTCGGATACGCCTTGGAAGGAAAGCGGGTGGTACGCCTGAAAGGCGGCGACCCCTTCGTCTTCGGGCGCGGCGGGGAAGAGGCGCTGGCGCTGGCGGCCGCGGGAATCCCCTATGAGGTGATTCCCGGCATCACGTCGGCGCTTGGCGCGGCGGCCTCCGCCGGAGTGCCGCTGACGCACCGCGGGGCGGCCGCCTCCTTCGCTTGCGTAACCGGCACCCGCTGCCACGGCGATCGCCAGCCGGTTCGCTGGGACATGCTGGCGCAAGGCGTTGACACGCTGGCGATTTACATGGGCGTCAGCCAAATTGCCGCCATCCGCAGCGAGCTGCTCCGCTATGGCAAGCCCGCCCAGACGCCGGTAGCATTGATCGAAAGCGGTACGACTCGCAAGCAGCGCACGTTCACTTGCACCTTGGACGACATGCACAAGCTGGCGGCCGCGGTGAAGCTCAGTAACCCGGCGCTCATCCTCGTCGGCGAGGTCGTGCGCGTCCGCGAGCAGCTGCAGCAATTCGAACACCAAGCGGAGGTGTATTACGGGTCGTAGTCGAAGTTTGGGGAGCGTCATGAGGCGGTTGCCCGATGAAAAAAAGGCCAAAAGGAACGCCGGAGTGGCGCAGCCCTTTTGGCCTTTTTACGATGCAACTTAGGCTTCGGCAGCGCTCAACGCGAGCAGCTCGCTGACCGTGACAAGTCGATACCCGGCGGCCGTCAACTCGGCGGCCAGGATGCGCACGGCTTCAACCGTTTGGGAACGGTCGTCGAAGCCGTCATGAAACAACAGGATGCTGCCCGGGCGGATTTGTTCCCGCGTCTTTTCCACAATATGCGCGACACCGGGCATTTCCCAATCTGTCGCCGCACCATTGACCGCTCCGATCGCGGGATAACCGAATTCTCCGGCGGTGATCGCAGCAACCTCCTCGGAGGTATCGATATAAGGCGGACGGTAAACCTTCGGTTTTGCCCCCGTCACTTGCTGGATCAGCTCCTCCGTCAGCTGCATTTCCCGGCGGACTTCTTCGGAGCTAAGTTCGGGGAGGTGCGGGTGCGAGTATGTGTGGTTACCGATCTCGTGGCCGTGCTCGTGAACGGCTTTCGCGGTTTCCAAGCTTTTTTCGATCTGCGTGCCGATCATGAAGAAGGTTGCTTTCCCTTGCACCTCCTGGAAGATCTCCAGGACCTGCGGGGTATAAATCGGATTAGGGCCGTCGTCGAAAGTGAAGGCAACGGCCTTTTCCCGGAGGGAAACTTCATTGATCACTTGATAACTAGACATGTTGGTTCCATCTCCTTTAAAGTAGCCACTCGGATACGTGCTCTCGTTGTTGTCCGCCTTCCCGCGTCAAGGCAAGTTTGAGCTTGTAACGGCGGGGTGCTGGGCAAGGTTCCGCAGGAGCGGAAGTGCCGCTGGCTTAGACTCCAGAATAAGCCATGAAGCCGCCGTCGACTGGGATCACCGTGCCGGTCACGAAGCCGGACGTCTCCGCATCCGCCAGCCACAGCAGGGTGCCCAGCAAATCCTCCGGCACGCCGAAGCGACGCATCGGGGTATGGGTGATGATTTTATTCGAGCGCTCGGTTAACGACCCGTCCGGGTTCGTCAGCAAATTGCGGTTCTGTTCCGTCAGAAAAAACCCCGGCGCGACCGAATTTACGCGGATGCCGGATTCCGCCAAATGCACGGCTAGCCACTGGGTCAGGTTGTTGATCGCCGCTTTGGCCGCGCTGTAGGCGGGAACCTTCGTCATCGGACTATAAGAGCTCATGGAGGAGATGTTAATGATTGTTGCACCGGGGCGTCCGATCATATCTTTAACGAATACTTGTGTTGGGATCAGTGTCCCGGTGAAGTTTAAGTCGAGAACGCCGCGAACACCAGGGATGCTGAGGTCAAAAAAACTGGTGACGTCGGGATTGGCGGCATCCTCCGGCCGAAAAATCTCGTTCGTCGTATTGGCGCTGGCATGGTTACCGCCGGCCCCGTTGACCAGAATATCGCACGGGCCAAAAAGCTCCCGAACGGCAGCCTCCGCCGCCTTAACGCTCTCGATGTCCGTCACGTCGCAGGCGAATGCGGTCGCCGTACCGCCGTCGGCATGAATCTGCTCCGCGACGGCTTCCCCTTTGGCGAGCGTGCGGTTCAAGATCGCCACCTTCGCCCCTTGGCGGCCCAGTTCCCGGGCCATCGCCCGGCACAAGACCCCGGCTCCTCCGGTAATGACAGCGGTTTTGCCGGCCAAAGCCGGATGTACTGGCATATTGCTCATCGGATGTTTCACTCCTTTTCGTCATCCATAAAGGATAATCCTCGATCAGTTCAATTGGCTGGCTTGCTTGGCATACGCGTCCCACAAGCCCCACAGATACATAATGCCGAGCGCCCGGTCATATAGGCCGTACCCCGGACGGCATTCCTCGCCCCAAATATGGCGGCCGTGGTCGGGACGGGCATATCCCGTGAAGCCAGTGTCATAATACGCTTTGACGATGCCGGCGATATCGACGGTGCCGTCCTGGGTCCGATGCGACGTTTCCATAAAATCGCCGTTATCGAACACGCGTACGTTGCGGATATGGGCAAATGGAATCCGGTCTTGGAATTCATGGATCATGGCGATAATATCGTTGTCCGGGTTGGCCCCAAGCGATCCGCTGCACAAAGTGATCCCATTGGACGGGCTATCAACCAGCTTCAGGAAGCGACGCAGGTTCTGCTGACTTGTGATAATGCGCGGCAACCCGAAGATGGACCACGGCGGATCGTCCGGATGAATGGCCATTTGGATCCCGTGCTGCTCGGCCACCGGGACGATTTCCTTCAGAAAATACTCCAGGTTGCGCCACAAATCCTCTTCCGTCACGCCCCGGTAGGCCTCGAACAGGGAGGTTAATTGCTCCAGCCGCTCCGGTTCCCAGCCGGGCATGGTTAGCGCGCTGTTTTGGTTAATCACGTGCACCAGCTCGAAAGGATCGATGTCGTGGATACGAGCTTTTTCATAAAATAACGCCGTTGAACCGTCCCCCGACGCCTTATGTAAATCGGTGCGCAGCCAGTCGAAGATCGGCATGAAGTTGTAGCAGATGACCTTGACGCCAACCTGGGCCACCTTCTCGATGGTCCGCTTATAGTTTTCGATATACTGGTCCCGCGACGGCAAGCCGAGCTTAATGTCCTCATGCACGTTGACGCTCTCCACAACCTCCAGGTGAAAACCGTAGCGGTCCGCTTGCCGCTTCACCTCTTCGATTTTGTCCATCGGCCATTCTTCCCCTGCAGGCACGTCGTGCAGCGACCATACCAGGCCTTCCACCCCGGGAATTTGCTTGATCTGATCCAGCGTCACTGTGTCATTGCCCTCGCCGAACCAGCGAAATGTCATGCGCATACCTTCACCGCCTATCTTGTTTTTGTGAAGCCTTCTAGCCTTGCTTAAAATAGCCCGGATACCGCTCCTGCAACACCGGCAAATTGGAGACGCTGAGCCGTAGATGCTCCCTCATTAGCCCGTCGGCCCGGTCAGCGTCCCCGCTGGCGATCGCCTGAACCATCGCTTGATGCTGCTCATAAAGATTCTCCCAATGCGGGTCGGTCGTCAGCCATAGCACCCGCGTCCGATTGAGATGGGCGTTCATCTGCTGGATGACGTCCCATGTGCCCAGCTTGCGGCTGCCAGCGAACAGAATGCGATGGAACTCCTCGTCCAGCGCAAACATCGCGTGGTTGTCATGCCTACGGATGCTGTCCTCTTGTCGGCTGAGGTTGTCGGTCAGCGCGCCCAGCACTTCCTCCGGGAACCGTTCGCAAGCAAGCCGGATCACGGCGCGCTCCAGCTGTTCCCGCATAAACCGCGCTTCCTCCACGAGCTCGGGATCGATCAGCGATACGCGCGTGCCGCGTTGCGGCAGCACAACCACCAACCCTTCCTGCGCAAGTCGGACGAAGCTTTCTCGAACGGGCGTACGGCTAACTTGAAAGGTGAGGGACATCTCTTTTTCGGATAACGTTGTTCCCGGCGGCAGCTCCAGCGTGACGATCTGCTCCTTCAGCTTGGCATACACTGCGTTTCCCGCCGAACCAGATTGACTCAGCCATTTGTCGCTCATTCCATCACCTCACTAGGTCTAGGTCTTGTTGTTACTCTACCTCAACTTGCTTATCTACCATACTTGTATGGTAGTATGGAACCCTAGGGTTTGCAAGCGAAAATTCATCGCATCACACAAATTCTTGAATACGCATACATTCCTATGGTCATTAGGCTTGATTTGGATAAATAAAAGCGCGAAATGCACATGGAATCTCCTAGGGGGAGCGTGTTACGTTTACGTTAATGTCAAGACAAAACAAGCACAAATTGAGGAGGGCTGTTAAGCGATGACGGAGCGTCAAGGAGCATACGATACCGGGAACTATCGGAATTTACTGGCGGAGTACGGCTATGGGGAGGAGACGGTTCAGCGCAGGCTGGACGAAACGTGGAAGCAATTATTTGAAGGGGACGAAGAGACGCGATTCTATTACCCCTCCGGCGAGGATATGGGCTATATGCTGGATACGGGGAACCTCGACGTGCGAACGGAGGGGATGTCTTACGGGATGATGATGGCCGTCCAGTACGGCAATCAAGATGTGTTCGATCGGCTTTGGAAGTGGACGAAGACGTATATGTTTATGACCGAAGGGGAGAACGCCGGATATTTCGCCTGGTCCTGCACCCCGGACGGGAAGCGGCTATCGAACGGACCTGCGCCGGATGGTGAGGAATATTTTGCGCTGGCGCTACTGTTTGCGTCCCATCGCTGGGGCGACCGCGAAGCGCCGTTCGACTACGGCATCCAAGCTCGGGATTTGCTAAGAACCTGTCTGCACCAAGGCGAAAATGGGGTGGGTTATCCAATGTGGAACCCGGACAACAAGCTGATCAAGTTTATTCCGAATTGCGAGTTTTCCGATCCTTCCTACCATTTGCCTCATTTCTACGAGTTGTTTGCGTTGTGGGCGTATCCCGAGGACCGTCCGTTCTGGAGGGAAGCAGCAGAGGCGAGCCGTCAATACCTGCATCTCTCATGCCATCCGGTCACGGGGCTTGCGCCGGAGTATGCCTACTACAACGGTACGCCAAACAACGAGCGGGGGTTTGGCCACTTCTATAGCGATGCATATCGAGTGGCGGCCAATGTGGGCCTCGACTGGGAGTGGTTTGCCGCCGATCCTTGGCAACGGGAGACAGCGGGAAAAATCCAGGCGTTCTTCGCCGACAAGCACCCGGAGGATTACCGCCGTTACACGATATCGGGCGAACCGTTTAATGAACCGGCACTGCACCCGGTCGGACTGCTCGCCACCAACGCGATGGCCTCGCTGGCGGCCGAAGGCCCTCAAGCGAAAGCGAGCGTCGAGTTGTTCTGGAACACCCCGGTTCGAACCGGCAAGCGCCGCTATTACGACAATTGCCTGTACCTGTTTGCTCTGCTGGCGCTCAGCGGGAACTACCGGATTTGGATGCCGCAGGGCGAGGAGGCGTGATGGGATGCCTGCGAATTTTCAGGCAGATCCCGTCAGCTACTTAACGAGGCGCGGTTGAGGTAGTAACGGACTCCAGCGCCGTTATTTCGTTGATTCGGGAGGATTCCGGATGCTAACGGACCGAGAAGACGTTATTTCCACGTATTCTTCCTTGTACACCACGGTTGGGGCCAAATAAGGGCATTAGGGTCCGTTAGCATGGGAAATAGTCGGGAAATAAGAAAATAACGTCATTACGGTCCGTTACAGTTCCTGCGATGCAAAAAAACGCGAGCCCGGATGACTCCCGGGGCTCACGTAATCTGAGGAATTCGTTGGTGCTCGGCGAAATGTTGTACAATGGGCATCATTTTGCTGGGCTGAACCAACTTATATCGAATAATGTTGTAAAAGCTAATATTGCATAAACTACAACATTTCGCAGCGGCGGTGAGGAGTAGGCGGTGACCAAAGTGTATAGACACGCTCAGTCGTACGCGCCAGCTCCACCCACGCCTGCCGTGCGCCACGCGCCAACGCGCCGCGCGCTTCCCGATCAGCCTTTCACGGCGCCGGCGGTCAGGCCGCTGACGATGTATTTTTGACCGAACAAATACAGGATAAACACCGGCAGGGACGTTAGCACCAGATTAGCGAAAATCAGGTTCCACTCTCGACTGTACTTGCCGTAGAAATTGTAGATGGACAGCGGCATCGTCCAGGTCGAACTGTCGGTCAGGAAGTACAACGGAATCGTGATATCGTTCCACACCGACATGAAGACCATGATCGCGACCGTGGCATTCACCGGCAGGATCAGTGGCGTTACGATCCGGAAGAACACGCCAAACACGCTGGCCCCTTCAAGGAACGCAACTTCGTCGAGCGCTTTCGGGATCGTTTTGATAAAGCCGCTGTACAGAAACACGCTAAATGCGGTGTTCAGCGAGGCGTAAATGAGAATGACGCTGGTGATGCTGCCGTAGAAACCAAGCGCCTGCACGATCCGGATGGTCGTGATCGTCGACATCGGGGCGATCAGGCCCATAAAGAAGTACATATACAGCGTATTCGCGAATTTCGTCTCGCGCCGAGCCAAGATAAAAGAGGCTGCGGAAGAGGCGACGATGTTGATCACGGACGAAATGCCGGTAATCAACACGCTATTCCCGAAAGCCCGAGCGATCCCCCCCTCTTCAAATACGCGCGCGTAGTTGGAGAACATCCATTTTTCGGGCAGCTTTAGTGAGAAATCGAGCACTTCGGCGCTCGTTTTGAACGAGCCGAAGATCATGATCAAGATCGGTAAAATGATGAGCAACGATGCCAGTAGCAGAAGGCCTTCGACGATGTAGTTACGAATGGCGAGTTTGCGCGTGATTCCCATTATTCGGTGACCTCCTTACGCCGCATAAAGATGAGCAGCGGGATGGCAATGATGGTTACAGCCACGAACAATAGTGTATTGATGGCCGTACCCAGCCCCCAGCTTCCTTCGCCGAAGGACCGCAAAATGATTGTACCGACGACCTGGGAGGCGTTGCCCGGCCCCCCGCCCGTCAAGACGAAGACCTCCGAGAAGACCTTAAGTCCGCCGATGAGCGTGAGCATCAGGTTAATATTGATCGCTGGCAGCAGGAGCGGCAGCGTGATTTTCGTGAACTTCTTCCAGGATCCGGCCCCGTCGATGGTCGCCGCTTCGTAATACTCCTGGGAGATAGATTGGAGTCCAGCCAAGTAAATCGCCATTTGGAAGCCGGCATGCTGCCAAATCGAGATGATAGCGATGGTCCAGATGACGATATGCGGATTGGTGAGCCAAGCCTGGCTCAAGGCGTGGAGTCCGACCGCATCGAACATCCGGTTGATGGCGCCTTCGGTGCGTAAGATCGGCGTAAAGACGATGCCGATGACCAGGATGCTAAGGATGGACGGGGAATAAAAGATCGCCCGCAGCAGGTTCCGCGTTTTCAATCGCATGTTGAGCGCGACCGCCAGCACAATGCCGATCAGGTTTTTCCCGACCACGGTGACGACGGCAAAAATCAAAGTGTTTTTAAGCGCCAGAATCAGCGTTTTGTCGGAGAAGATCTTTCGGAAGTTCTCCCAACCGACGAAGTCGATCGTTAGGCGATCCAGCCGCCAATCGGTAAAGGAATAATAAAAGCCCGTAAACGCCGGAATGACGAAAAAGATCGAGTAGATCAATAACGCCGGTAGTACGAGATAATAGGAATATAGATTTTTGACCGATGCTTTTGATTTCATGTTCTCCCACCCCATTATAGACTGGGGCAGCATAAAACCCCGGACGGGACTTTATGCTGCCTGCCATTCTTCCGATTTAGAAACCGGGGATTTCTTTATCTTTCATCAGTTGGCTGAACTTTTCGTCCCAGGATTTCAAGACTTCTTCCGGCGTTAATCCACCGGCAAATTGATCCTGCAGCAGCCGGTACAATTCGCTGCGGTCTACCAGCATGAAGGCGTCGGTCGTCAGCACGGTTTTCTTCGGCGTGATGTAGTTGTCGACGATCTCCTGCTTGTAGGCCGGCAGTTCCGGCGTGTTGACGTCATTCAAGTTCGATACGTAACCTTTGGAATCGACGATTTTCTGAGCGATTTCCTTGGAACCCATGAAGTTCAAGAACTCCTTCGCTTCTGCCAAGTGCTTGGCTTTCTTCGGAATGAACAGTTGGCCGCCAAGCGGGCTGGCTCCCAGGCTGGCATCCTGCTCGGAAGGGATCGGGAAGACACCCAGGTGCATGTTAGGGTCTTGCTTAAGCACGCCTTCGATCAACCAGTCGCCCATGAACATCATCGCAACTTCCTTGTTCAGGAATTTGCCAACCGCCATATCGTAGCTGTCGCTGAGGACGTCGGTGTTGGTGTAGCCTTTTTTATACACTTCATATTGCTGTTCCAGGAAGGTTTGGAATTCCGGAATGTCGGACCATTTTCTCTTGTTGCTGTTCAATTCATCAAAGAAGGTTGGATCGTTTTTGGATACGAAGTTGGCAAAAGCGGCTGCCGGCCAAATATTGGCGGACCAATTGTCCTTGTACGGCATGAATACCGGAGTAACTCCGCTCGCTTTGATCTTCTCGCAAACGGCCAGGAACTCTTCGAAGTTGGTTGGAATCGACAGTCCCAAATCATCAAAGATGTCCTTGTTGTACACGACGCCCTGCATCCCTGTATCCTGGCTGACATGGAAGCTATAGATATGCCCATAAGCGGAAAGGACGTCTTTGTTCAGAATCCGGCTGGCCCAAGGCTCGTTATCCAGAATCTCGAAGTTGCGCTCCAGATTCAAATCCGTGGTGGCGCTGGCCAAGTTGTATTGAATGATGTCCGGTGTTTCCTCAACGGCCAGCTTGGTTTGCAGGACCGTTGTCGTTTGCTCGGCTGGAATCAACTGAAGATTCACTTTGATGTTCGTTTGCTTCTCAAACTCATCCAGCAGATCTTGTTGAATGAAGGCGGAGTCCTGTGAGCTCTTGGAGATCGCTAACTCGATGGTGACTTTGTCTCCTTTGGCGGCACCGGTGTTCGTACCTTCCTTCGCGGCATTGCCGGATTTCGCGCCTCCCGATCCGCAGGCTGCGAGCGATACGGCTAGCAAACCGGCGACAATCGCGGTGGTCGTTCTTTTCATTGTGTGATTCAAGGCAAATCCCCCCGTCTTTATGATGTGGCTTTGAATGCGCTTGCAACTTGATTATAAAATCCAGGGCAGCTAAGGTACATGTCTGAGGGTGACAGATCATGTGTAAAATTGTGAACTTGAAACCGTTGTCATGACGTGAAGCGAAATGGTACAGTTAAACCATCAAACAAACGCATTAAGGCACAGCAAGGAGGCCTAAGCCAACGTCATGAGACCTTTTTCCCCTCGCAAAAATCAGCTCAGTCTGCAAAACAAAGTCTTTTTAACTTTTGTGGCCTTGCTCTTGTTTATACTCGGCTGCTTTATCGTATACGTGAATCTGGTCGTCATTAAACCGTTGAAGGAGAAAACGGTCGAGGCCAAGCTGGCAGCGGCGACGAAGGTCAGCCAGCAGCTCGACGATTACGTCGACAGCCAAAACCAGCTGTCTCAGCGGATCTTATCCAGCAAGGACATCTTTGCCATCCTTGAACGAGGGTATCAAACCGATGTGAACATCGAACGGCTGAATCAAAGCCGCAGACTCAAGGATCTGATGTTCCAGGCCATCGGACCAAGGATGAACATCAAGGATATGGTGATTTACGACAAGGCAGGACGGCAGATCGTGTCTTACCTTGGGGAACGGGGCGACGCGGCTTCTTTGGAAGGCTATTTAAAGAAAAGCCTGATGAACGGGAGCTGGAGCGGCAGCGGATTTGTGCTGGAACGACAAGGAGATACGGTCTCCTTTATTCGGCCCATTAACAACCAGAATGGCAAGGTTTTCGGGTATCTCAGCATTCTATTGGACGAGACGTTTCTGCAAAGGATGACGCATGGCATAGGCGCCGGAGAGGTGTATATCTTGGACCAGGTAGGCCGGTCCGTAGCCGGTTCCATGTCGGAAGCGGAGCATGCGGAGCTTACGGCAAGAGATCGGGACAGCGGAGTTTACGCGGATAATTACCGGAATTACGTAGCCTATTCCCGCTCGGAGAGCACCGGATGGACAACCTATCTCGTTACGCCAAAAGGGGACGTGCTGGGGCCGGTGAACTCGGTGAAGTACCTTTCCATCCTGTTGATAACGTCGTTGTTGCTATTGTCTTTCGTCTATATTTATTTCTCTTCACGAAACCTGTTGTTGCCCATTCGTAAGCTGCGCAGCCAGATTTGGAGGATCAGCTATAGTAACATGAATATCAAAATGGACACTCGTTCGCAAAACAATGAACTGATCTTGCTGAATGAGGCGTTTCAGGATCTCATGGAACGTCTGCAGGAGTCGATCGAACGGGAGAAAATCGCTCTTCACGAGGAGGTCAAAGCGCGAAACTCCGCGCTCCAGGCCCAAATCGCGCCGCACTTCATCCATAACGTGCTCTATTTGATCAGTATCGCTGCCCAAGAGGGGAAGACCGAGGTCGTTTCCGATATGTGCAAGCATTTATCGGATAGCTTGCGTTACATCGTGTCTTCTCCCTATGCTCACGTGACTTTGGCCGATGAACTGGAGCATACGCGGCACTACTTGTCGCTCGTACAGCAGAAATACGAAGAGGACTTGGTATGGGAGATTCATGCGGACGAATCCGTGCGGAACGTACAGTTGCCCCGGCTGGTGCTGCAGCCTTTCGTAGAGAATTGCATCGAGCATGCCTTCTCCCGCAGCGACCCGCCTTGGCGGATTGATATCACGGTGAAGCAGTTCAACGGACTATGGGCGGTGGAGATCAAGGATAACGGAGATGGCTTTCCTCCCGGGAAAATAGCTGAGATTATGGATAACCTCCGGGCAGCGGACGCCGACAGAGAGGGAGAGGCACGGGGGACCTCAATCGGCAACATGGGTATCGTGAACAGTGTGGGACGGCTGAAATTGATGTATCAGAACCGACTGTTCTTTAACGTGTTCAATCACGCCGACGGAGAAAAAGGGGCTACGGTGCAGATCATCGGATCGTTAACGAAAGACTTCTACTGAACAAGGAGGGCACAGCATGTACAACGTGATGATCGTGGAAGACAGCAAACCGATCTTGCGGAACATTCGAACGCTGCTTGGCTCCCTGGAGCTCCCGGTCCAAGTGGTGGCGACGGCGACGAATGGAGAGGAAGCGCTGGAGCTGATCCGACAACAGCCCGTGGACCTGGTGCTGACCGATATCCGCATGCCGAAGATGGACGGGTTGACGTTGATTGAACAAGCAAAGCAACTCCGCCCGCAACTGTTGTTCATTCTGATCAGCGGGTACAACGATTTTGAGTACACACGCAAGGCCATCAATTTGCAGGTCTTCGATTACTTGCTGAAGCCCATTGAGCGCAAACAGCTGGCTGAGGTCATGAATCGGGCGATCGAGCGGCTGCAAAGCCGGATTCCAAACGAAGCGGAGCTGTTCAAGGAGATTGTGGAGCCCGGGTTTTATGAGGAGCTGCAGCTTGGCGACCAATTTCGCCATTACGGTAAGGCGCTGATTCTCATCCGGAGACAGCCATTTGCAGGAGGACGAGAGCTTTGGAATCTAGAGGGGCTGCAGCGCAGGCTGGGGGAGTTATTTTCCCCGCATCTGTGCTGGGTGTTTCCAACCCAAATGGCTAGTCAGTTCCTCGTGTTGGTGCAAAAAATGGCCGTGGAGCCCTATTCCTCGGTGTATGAATGCTTCGAGTCGATTCGCCGTACCTTAGAGGCTGAAGGGCTACCGGTATCGGTTGGCGGGCAGTTGCAGTCCGGCGATCCGGACAAACTCCCTGAGTTGTATCATCGCGTATCGGGGATTTTGGATAAAGAGCAACGTATTCACCACGGCGTAGTGATCGATACGGAGACCCCGCATGGGCTCGGCGGTTTGGACAGCCCGGAATTGGATCGGGCGACAGTGGCCGCCTTCACCGAGCTCATCCAGAGTCGGGGGAAGGAGAAGTTCTTGTTAAAGCTGAACGAGCAACTGGCGAAATGGGCCGTCGACAATATCCGGCTCACGGAGCTGGAACGGTTCGTCGCGTTGATGGTGGATGCCTTCTCCCAAGCCTGGAACGACCAAGGCTCCGGATACCGGTTGGAGCTCGAGGCGACATCACGGGGGTTGCTTTCGGTAGATAGCTTCGAGAAGTTCTGCCAGGGGTTTCAGGAATGGGCAAAGCAATCCTTCGAACGAGTTCAAGCGCAGAACCGGAAAAGCGGAGAGGAGCTGTTTCGGCAGATTGAAGAGTACGTCAGGCTAAACTTATACTCGTATCTATCGATTGCCGATGTAGCCCTCAAATTTCATGTCAGCCCTTCGTATATCAGCCGGGTGATGAAGAATTATGCGCAAAACACGTTCGTGCAGTATTACACGGGACTAAAAATCAAAGAGGCTTGCAGGCTGATGGCCTGCAAGCCGGAAATGCGAATTAAAGAGGTGTCCGATGCCTTGTCTTTCAGCGATCAGCACTATTTCTCCAAAGTGTTCAAGGAATATACGGGGTACAGTCCGACGGATTATAAGGAACGTTGTCCTCCAAACAGTTCCGACAGCAGCTCGTAGGAACGCAAGCGGGCCTTATGGTCGTAGACCTGCGCAGCGACGATGATCTCGTCGGCCTCGGTCTCCGCCAACAGGTGTTCCAGCCGATTCCGCACGGTCTCCGGCGACCCGATCGCCGAATAGCTAAGTTGGCGTTCGACCAGGGCTTGCTCCTGCGGCGTCCAGTCCAGTTGGTCGATCGGCGGGCTAAGCTGCGCGGTGCGCCGGCGGATCAGGTTGAGGAACTGCTGCAGCTGGGAGGTCGCCAGGCGGCGGGCCTCCGCGTCAGTATCGGCGACGATCACGTTAACGCCGATCATCGCGTAAGGCTTCGCCAGCTCCTCCGACGGGCGGAAGTGCGTGCGGTACAGATCGAGCGCCGGGAGCAGGTAATCCGGCGCGAAATGGCTGGCGAAAGAGAACGGCAGACCGAGTTGGGCGGACAACTGTGCGCTGAAGCCGCTGGAGCCAAGCAGCCAGATCGGGATACGCAGACCTTCGCCGGGAATCGCCCGTACGCGCATGGAGGAACCCGAGACGGGCTGGAAGTAGTTCCGCAGCTCGGAGAGCCGCTCCGGAAAGTCCTGCCCGTCGCTGCCGGGCCCGCGCCGCAGCGCATGCGAGGTCAACGGGTCGGAACCTGGCGCCCGACCGAGACCGAGATCGATCCGCCCCGGGTATAGCGACTCCAGCGTGCCGAACTGCTCGGCGATGACCAGCGGCGCATGGTTCGGCAGCATGATGCCGCCGGAGCCGACGCGGATCTTCTTCGTGCCGCCGGCGATGTGGCCGATGACGACCGAGGTCGCCGAGCTGGCGATGCCGGGCATGCCGTGATGCTCCGCCAGCCAATAGCGATGGTAACCCCAGTCTTCGGCGTGCCGGGCTAGATCCAGCGAGTTGCTCAGAGATTCCATGGCGGTGCTGCCGGCCGTGATTGGCGCCAGGTCGAGAATGGAGACGGGAATATGGGATAAACGATGCGATGAATCGTGTGAATGTTGTGGGTTGGGCATAAATACAAGCCTCCTTAGGCATGAAATAGATACGAAAGCCTAATTTCTATTATAATCGAATTTTAAGTAAATGAGAAAAACAATCACTGAAACGATAACAGTTATGAACAGGAGGAAATCACATGAGTGAACGTACTATGATCACGAATCCGATTTTAAGCGGTTTTAATCCGGACCCCTCGATTTTACGGGTCGGTGACGACTACTATATCGCGACGTCCACCTTCGAGTGGTTTCCAGGCGTACAGATTCATCATTCCCGGGATCTTGTGCACTGGCAATTGATCGGTCATCCGCTGACTCGGGTTTCGCAGCTCGACATGCTGGGTAATCCCGGGTCCTGCGGGGTATGGGCTCCGTGTCTCAGCTATGATAACGGTTTGTTTTATCTCATCTACACGGACGTCAAAAGCCGCCACGGCGCATTCAAGGACACCCCGAACTATCTGGTCACTGCCAGCGATATTCGCGGTCCATGGTCGGAACCGGTGTATTTAAACAGCAGCGGTTTTGACCCTTCCTTGTTCCACGACGATGATGGGCGCAAATGGCTGGTGAATATGCTGTGGGATCACCGGAAAGGAAAGAATCATTTTGCCGGCATCGTTCTTCAGGAATATGATCCGCAGCAACAGAAACTGGTTGGCCCGGTCAAGAATATCTTTCTAGGCACGGAGCTTAGGTTAACCGAAGGCCCGCATTTATATAAAAGAAACGGTTACTATTACTTGCTCACGGCGGAAGGGGGCACGTATTACGATCATGCGGTTACGATGGCCCGATCGCACACGATCGGCGGACCGTATGAAGTCGACCCGACCAATCCGATTCTGACGTCGTCGGGTAAACCGCATCTGGCATTGCAAAAGGCGGGGCACGCCTCGCTGGTTGAAACGCAAACGGGCGAGTGGTACTTGGTACACCTAACCGGGCGGCCAACGAAAGACATCTATTGCACGCTTGGCCGGGAAACGGCGATCCAACGCGGTGTCTGGACGGAAGACGGCTGGTTCCGGCTGGAGACCGGCGGGAATGATCCGCGGGTCGAGGTGGATGCGCCTGCGTTGCCGCCGCATCCGTTCGAACCGGAGCCGGAGCGCGACGATTTCGACGGCGGGGGGTTCGAGCTCGGCGTTCACTGGAGCACGCTGCGCGTTCCGCCTACGGAGGATTGGTTGACCTTACGTGAGCGCCCCGGCTTCCTGCGCTTGTATGGCCGCGAGTCGATGAACTCGCTGTTCCGGCAAAGCTTGGTGGCTCGGCGGCAGCAGTCGTTTCATTGCCTGGCGGAGACCGTGGTGGAGTTCGAGCCGGAGACGTTCCAGCAGATGGCCGGCTTGACCGTCTTTTACGATACGAATGATCATGTCTACTTGCGGATCTCCCGGGATGAAACGAAGGGGAATAGTCTGAATCTCATCCAAACGAAAGCCGGGGTTTATGACGAGCTGCTGGAAGAGGACATCTCGATCGAAGGCGCTACGCGCTGCTGGCTGCGAGTGACCATCGAACGAGAGTTGGCGCGTTTCGCCTACAGCCTCGATGGGGAGAACTGGCAGGCGGTCGGCAAAGCGGTTGACGTTAGCCACTTGGCGGACGATCCGGCGGAGAAAGTACGCTTCACCGGCACCTTCCTCGGCGTATGCGCCCAGGACCTTAGCGGGATGCGCAAGCCTGCCGACTTCGACTATTTTATTTACAAGGAGCTCGATTAATTCACACCGAAGGGAGAGGACGTGGGATGTATTTAAGAGAGGTGACGCTCCTGAAAGACAATATGCCTTCATCGAGAGAATACCCGTTCTCTCTCCCGTTAGTCCGGAAGTTGAACAAGCTTCGTCTTAGCCGTCCGGTCACGTTTTTTGTCGGGGAGAATGGTTCAGGTAAATCCACCCTGCTGGAGGCGATCGCCTACCAATGCGGGTTTAATCCGGCCGGAGGCGGGAGAAATAACGTCTACGAGGTGGACCGGTCAGAATCTGCGCTCGGCGATTATATCCGCCTCTCATGGAATCCGAAAGTCACGAACGGCTTCTTTCTGCGGGCGGAATCGTTCTATTCGTTTGCTTCGCATATTGATGAGGTTGCGGCAACTCCGTCCTATGGAGGGCGATCTTTACACAGTCAATCGCATGGCGAATCGTTCCTCAGTCTGTTCAAGTACAGATTCGGCAGCCGAGGCATTTATCTGCTGGACGAACCGGAAGCCGCGTTGTCTCCAGCCCGGCAGCTGGCCTTGATGCGGATCATTCGCGACTTATCGGATCGCGCCCAGTTCTTGATTGCTACGCATTCGCCGATTCTGATGGGTTATCCGGACGCAGACATCCTGAATTTCGATGGGGATCGAATGGAAACGGTCCGTTACGAGGATACCGATCATTACCAAATCACGCGGCGTTTCCTGGAGAATCGGAACAGCGTACTCCGCACGCTGTTTGAGGATGAGGACGAGTTGGGGGTAGAAATAGAAGACTAAATTCCTGCAAAAATACAGGTATTTTTACGAATAACAACGATTGGGTTAGAATAACTGCGAAAATGCAGTTATTTTTCCCGTTTGTTCCATTTATGACGATAAAGACAGAAATACCTGCACTTTTGCAGGTATTTCTGATTTCGGTCAAGTTTGGCCGATAATACCTGCACTTTTGCAGGTATTGTTCTAAGCACGACAACAGCCCCCGGTCCATCGGACCAGGGGCTGTTTATGTCAACCTTTCACCGCACCGGCGACAACGCCTTTGACGATGTATTTTTGCAGGAAGATAAAGACGATGATCGAAGGCAGCACGGCCATAACCATGGCGGTCATCGCGTATTGCCAGTCGGAGGTGTATTGTCCGACGAAGGTGTAGGCGGCCAGCGTTAGTGTCTTCGTTGTCGGCGAGCCGTTAACCATAAGCAATGGAAGCAGGAAGTCGTTCCAGATCCACATGACGTCGATGATGATGATCGTGGTGGTGACGGATTTCAACAGCGGGAAGATCACGCTGAAGAACAACCGGAAGCCGGAGGCGCCGTCGATTGTGGCGCTTTCGTCGATTTCCTTCGGAATCCCTTTCACGAAGCCGTGGTAGATGAATAGGGCGAGCGGAGCGCCGAAGCCCCAGTACAAAATGCCGAGTCCCCACGTGCTATCGGAGAGATGGAAGTTCTTCGCCATCTGCAGTACCGTCAGCATGATCGATTGGAACGGAATCAGCATCGGCATGATACAGATGAAGTAAATGATCGAACTGGCTTTCGATTTCGTACGGGCCAGCTTGTACGCGGCGATGGACGAGATCAACACGATCCCGGCCAAGCCGAGGACGGTAATGACCGTATTGTTGAGGAACAGCCGCGGGTAGTTGATGAACTCCCAAACATAGCTATAGTTGGCAAAGGTTAATTTTTTCGGTAAAGCGATCACGTCGGTCATGACCTCGGAGAAGCTCTTCAACGAGTTGATGATGGTCAGGAACAACGGATACAGGAACAAGATTGAGAGGAGCACCATCACGATTTCCAGGACGATGCGGCCTGCACTATTCTTTTTCATTACGCCTCAACCTCCCTGCGTTTGAAGATAGTAAGCTGGATCACCGTAATAATCAGCACCGCTACGAACAGAATCAGCGCTTTGGCTGTACCGTAGCCGTACAGGTTGTTCTGGAACGTGTCGCGGTAAATGTCGTACGCCACGCTGTAAGTCGTTCCGCCAGGGCCGCCGCCGGTCAAGGACAGGATGACGTCAAACACCTTGATCGAGTTGGTCAGCGCCATAAAGACGGAAATCGTAATCGATGGAGCCAGCAACGGCAGCGTGACATTAAAGAATCTGCGGATCGGGCCGGCACCGTCCACCGTAGCGGCTTCTTTCAAATCTTCCGGAACCGATTGCAAGCCAGCAATGTAGATCACCATGTAAAATCCGATCGATTGCCAGATCGATACGAACAACACCGAGATAAAAGCGAGTCCGGGTTCACCCAACCAGCTTAAGGCGAATACCCCCCAACCGGTGCTGGCACCTAGCGATTCAAAGCCTTGCATGAAGATGAACTTCCAGATAAATCCGACGATAACCAAGCTGAGGATGTAAGGAATGAAGAAGGCTGCTCTGAGCCAGGTTGTCGTCTTCAACTTCATATCGAGCACCAGCGCCAGCAAGATCGCCAGCACGTTGATCAGCACGATATAAAGGATGGCGTATTTGATCGTAAACCAGGCCGCATGCGAGAAATTCGCATCGCCCATAAAAATCTGCTTAAAGTTGTCGAGCCCGACAAATTTCGGATGCTTGGAGATCCCGTTCCATTTGGTCAGGGAATAACGTATCGTCATGATGAACGGATAATAGAAGACGGCGATGATGGAAATCAGAATCGGCAACGTGAATACGCCAAACTCCAATTTCTCGCCCCGTTTTCTCCCTAGTTTGAACATAATGGCACCTCTTTTTCGTGACGTATTGTTTAAAGATCGGGTGAGGTTGGTTCCCTGCACACCTTGACTTTTTCGGCTATAATGATTATAAAACAGCGGTATTGCCGCCAAAATGGATTTAAGAAAACAGTTAAGGGTAAAAAGGTGAACTCGCTTTTTTCCCCGACGTACTAGAAATGAGGGGCTATGTTCAACCGCATCTTAAGCATGCTAACGACGCTTACTGACCGGATTTCGCGCAGACTGGTCAATAAGCTTATTTTGTTGTTTACAACGATTATTATTCTGGTGGTTGGGCTCTTGACGGTCATCTCCTATCAGATGCTGGAGCGAGAATCGGTAAACCATAGCATGGCCAGTACGACAAACAACCTGAAGCTGATCAATCAGAAGCTGGAGGATTATCTCGCCGGCATCGAGCAGTTGTCTCTGCCGCAAATCCACTATGAAGAGATTCTGCAGGCGATTATGAACGAAGAATCGGATTATGCGTCGAAAATGTACCTGGAAGATTATTTGCGCGAGCTGTTCTATTCGCGAAATGACCTGGAGAGCATTTATCTGTACCTGATCGATCAGCAGAAATACTACGCCATCACGCGAGAAGCTTATAACATCACGGTTCGGTCGAGCTATCAAGAGGGGATCCCCGAGCAGCCTTGGTACAAGCAGGCGATGGAGAGCCGTCACAACCAGTCTTATCAGTCATTTATCGTTCCCGGGTCCAAGTCGGGGTATGTCATGAACGAGGAGCCTAGCTTTATGGGTTATCACCGTGTCTTGCGTTCCTTGGTGACCCGCGAACCGAAAGCGGTGATCTCGTTCTATTTAAAACCGACGGTCAAGGACCAGATTCTGAAGGATGTTCCATTCGAGAATGGCGAGCACTTGCTGTACCTGGATCCAAACAATGTCCCTTTTCATGTGGATGAGCCTGCTTTCCTGGATCAAGTGGGACAAGCGCCATGGCTTGCCCGGCTTGGGGAGGATGCGTTGATGAAGCCGCTGACCTGGACCGACGAGGCGGGCGATAAGTATTTAATCGTCTATAACATTGAAGCGAACGGGGGCTGGAAGCTGGTTAAACCGATCCCGTACAGCAATATCTACGCAGCCGCCAAGGCAACGCGAAATTTGGGGTATTTGATCGGTTTGATTTTTTTGCTGATTTCGCTCATTCTGGTCGCGTTATTCTCCAATAAAATTACGAGCCCGCTCAAAGATTTGTCGCTTCAGATGCGCCGCTTTAGCGAAGGGACCTTTGACGCGGAAATTCCGGTGAAGGGCCGGGATGAGATTGCCTATTTATCAAGGCACTTCAACCGCATGGTACGGCGGACGAACGATTTGATCAATGAACGCTATAAGATGAAATTGGTGGAGAAGAACGCCATCCTCAAAGCGCTGGAGGCGGAGATTAACCCGCACTTTTTGTATAACGCGCTGCAGGCGATTTCGACCAAAGCGTTGAAGAGCGGGGACGAGGAGGTGGCCGAGATGGTGGATGCCTTGGCATTAACCCTAAGATATTGCATAAGTGGAAAAGACATCGTAAACGCTAGGGAGGAGCTGAAGCACATCGAACGTTACCTCGCGCTGCAGAAAGCCCGGTTTGGCAGCCGTTTGCAGGTCACGGTCGAGTGGGAAGAGGCCCTCAAGGAGCTGCAAATTCCCAAGCTATCCATTCAATCTCTGGTCGAAAACTCCATCAAGCACGGGCTGGAGAAAATGTCGAGCGGCATCTCCATACGGATCCACGCCGAGCTGGGCGACACCCATGCCGTGATTTCGGTGCGGGACAACGGTCCGGGCATTTCTCCGGATCGCATGGAGCAAATCCAAACTTCGTTCCGCCAGGAATGGGAGGAACAGGAGGGAGAGAACATCGGGCTCAAAAACCTGTATACCCGCCTGAAACTTCTCTATGGCGAAGAAGCCGAGCTGAGCATCCAAAGCGATAAGCAGGGTACGGAGATGCGGATGATGATACCGCGGGGGGGCAGCAGTCATGTATAAAGTGTTGATTATCGACGACGAGGAACCGCTTCGCGAAGCGATTCGGATTTTGGGGAATTGGCAGGACCTTGAGGTTGATGAGATTTGGGAAGCGACTGACGGTAAGGCGGGGCTTGCGATGCTGGAACAGCACAAGCCGGATATCGTCATGGTCGACATGAAGATGCCTGAGCTGAACGGGGTCGAATTTTTGCAAATCGTGGAGCAGGAGTATCCCGAACTGTTGACGATCGTCATCAGCGGGTATAACGACTTTGAATTCACCCGTCAAGCGATCCATGCCAGAGTGGTGGACTATCTGCTGAAGCCGGTCAATCGCCAGGATTTGAACCAGGCGCTTCGCAAAGCGGTTGACGTGCTTCAGGCCAAACGTCAGATCCAAAGCGAATCGATCACCCGGAATATTGCCTTTAATATGTCGCTTCCAAAATTGAAAGAGAAAATCTATCTGTCGATTATTGAGCGCAGCTTTAAGAAGCAAAGCAATCAAGCGTTTCTGCCATTGATTGGGGCCGATCATCAAGATCATCGGTTTGGCGTGCTCGTCCTGCGGATCATGAATATGGAGGCCGTAAAGGACAGCCGGTTTAATCGCGATCGAGAGCTGCTGTATTTCGCCGTGGCAAACGTCATCAACGATGTCGCCGTGGACAGCCTGCAATGCTTCAGCTTCGCCAATCCGAAGCAAGAGCGGGAAATGATTGCGGTCTATACGGCGCGAGGGGGATACCCGCAAGAGATTGCCTTCCGTGCGGGGGAGTTGATGCGGAAAGTGGCCTCCACCTTAAGCGACTTGTTTGGGGTGCTGGTTGCCGGAGGCATCGGGCGATATTGCGAGGATGTGATGGACCTGGCCGCCTCCTATGAAGAGGCGATCTCCGGCATCCAGGGCATCGATTTGTTGAAGCTCAAAGGAAATGCCGTCATCGGGGAATCGGACAAGCCGACGGTTAAGGAGACGTTCTCCTTCTCCAGCCGCATGCCGATTCTGCGCGGGGCCCTGGAGGCGGGCAATCTCAACCATGCCAAATCGGTTATGTCTGAATTCGCTAAGAGTATTCGAGTTTCCGGCTTCTTCAGCATCGGTGCCGCCGACCGGATCCTGCGGGAAATTGTCGTGCTGATGAACGACACGGCTTCGGAGCTTAGCGTTCCGGCGGACAAGCTTCCTTCCTCCGGGGGAGATCGATCGCTGCAGGCGCTGGGGTTGCGAACGGATTTTGCCACGTTTGACCAGTTCGAAGCCTTGCTGCTGGAGTTGGCCGAGTATTATCACGAGCAAGTCCGTCGGTCGATGGCCGCGGGCCGTCCGTTCAGTGTCGAAGATATCAAGGAGTATATCGACAATCACTATTTTGAGGACATCAAAATTTCGATGTTCACGGAGAAGTATTTTCTGAGCCGCGAGTATTTGATGAAGCTATTCAAGCAACAATATGGCTGCGGGATCCACGAATATGTGCAGAAGGTTCGCATGGACAAGGCCAAAGAACTGTTGGACGACTCCATGCTTAAAATCCAGGAAATTTCCGAAATGTTGGGCTATAAAGATAAGAACTATTTTAGCAAGGCGTTCCGGAATTACTATGACCTGTCGCCTTCCGAATACCGTCAACAGCAGGAGGAAAGGGTCAAAAAGTGAACTCGCAGGAGGACTCCACTTTTTTACCCTTAAATCACCACATATCTACATTTTTTCACCCGAGCCTTTTCTTTAGAATAAGGAGCATAACCAATGATCAACAAAAAGAAAGTGGGGGCGTTAGTTAATGAAGAAGAAAATCCTGGCCTTATCGTTCAGCCTGGTGCTGCTTATGGGCCTGTTATCCGCATGCGGAGGCAACAATAACGCGGCGAATAACGGAGCGAACAACGCGGGTGCCGGCAATGGCGCTGCAACGGATGATTCCAAACCGGTCACGATCAACATGTTTACGGCTTCTCCGGAATATACCGATGCGTTTAACGCCTACATTGCGGAATATAAGAAAGTGAAGCCAAACGTGACGATCAACCTGGAGATCATGCAGGCGGACTACAACACGGTATTGAAATCGAGAATCGCGGCAGGCAGTACGCCTGACGTATTCCAAACGACGGCAGGCGGCGATATCGACACCTTTGCTGAATATAGCGCGGATTTGACGGATCAACCGCTGGCTGCTGCCATGACGGACGCCGTTCGTGCGAATATGACTTCTTCCGACGGAAAGGTTCTGGGTCTGCCGGTCAAAGGCAACCTGTTCTCCGTCATCTACAACAAGAAATTGCTGGATGAAGCAGGAGTTACCACTTTCCCGAAAACGACGGCCGAGCTGGACGACGCGATCGCTAAGCTCGAAGCTAAAGGCATCACGCCTTTCGCAAATGCGTATAAGGAATGGTGGGTATGGAAGCACGTATTCCAGCATTTCGTGAACGCAGCGGCTCAAGACGCTGGGGTAACGACGCAAGACCTGGTCAATAGCTTTATTGCTGGGGATGTCAAAATCAAAGATTACCCTGTCCTGTACAACAACTTCTTTAGCTTCATCGATACGACGGTGAAACATGGTACCGACAAGCCGCTGGAACGCGACAGCAATGCGCAAGTCAGTGACTTCGCATCCGGCAAAGCAGCAATCATGATCGGTAAAGGCGCATGGGACGAAGAAGCGATCAAGAAAATTACTCCGGACATCCAAATCGGCATCGCGGGTTATCCGGTCAGCGACAAAGCAGAGCAAGCAACGATCATCACCGGTGCGGACCAAGCTTTGCGCATTAATAAAGATTCCGCAGTTGTGAACGAAACAATTGAATTCTTTAACTGGTTGTACACATCCGAATACGGCAAGAACTGGTTCTCTACTGTAGCGAAGGTTATTCCGCCGATCAAGGATGCTCCTCTTCCTGATTTGGATATGCCGAAGCAAATGAACGAAATCTTGAAATCGGAGCCGTCGGGCGACCTGGCGATCAACTACTCGCTGGATACGTTCCATCAAAAATTCGGCGAGATCATGCAAGCCTACATCGGCGGCAGCAAGTCGAAGGATCAAGCGGTAACGGAAATCGAACAAGCTTGGGTACAACTGGGTTCGGCTCAATAATATCGAAAGTCTCGGTTGTTCCTTAAACACAAATGAACCCAGCACCACCTCCGGTGCTGGGTTTTGTTTTTACTTATGACGGTTGAAGGGGAGTGCGAAGGTGATGAGCAGAATCGCGATTCGGGAAAATGGCTTACATCTGGTATTGGAGGTAACCCAGGAGCAGGGTGTGCGGCTGCTTCATTTTGGGGCAAATGCGCTGGACGAGGCGCGGATCCGGGAGGAGCGCAAACCGGGCTTCCGCCTGATGGAGCTGCAGCTTACGGGAGAGGACCGGGACGAATACCATGGGCGAACCCATCGGGCATCGTACCCGGGGCTGCGGATGGTTTACGTCGGCCATACGAACGGCCGCAACGAATTCGGGCGGAAGCTGGAGGTTGCCCTGCGCGACCCGAAGACCGGGCTGGAGGCCGTACAGCACGTACAATTTTACGATGGGGTGCAGACGGTCCGGGCCTGGGTGGAATTGTTTAATGCCGGTTCGGCGGCGGTGGGCGTCGAATATGTCTCTTCCTTCGCATTGACCGGCCTGGATATGGAAGGCGGACAGGATCGGGACGACAAAATGGTATTGTCCATTCCCCATACCGGATGGCAAAGCGAGCTGCAATGGCGGGCTTACCGTTTACCGGAGCTGGGGTTATCCCATTTAACCGATCGCAGCTCCAAGCGGATCACCTGCAGCAATACGGGCTCCTGGTCGGCGGCTGAGCATATTCCAATGGCGGTGCTGGAGAACCGGGAAACGAACACCAGCCTGTTCTGGCAAATCGAGCACAACGGTTCTTGGCATTGGGAAATCTTCGACCAGGTTGATCAGTTGACCTTGCTCCTCAGTGGCCCGACTGAACACGATAACCACTGGTGGGTATCGCTCGCGCCGGGGGAGCGGTTCGTCAGCGTTCCGGTCGCGGTTGGGGCGACCAATGGCGGCTTCGAAGCGGCGATCGGGCAACTGACCGCTTATCGTCGCCGGATTCGCCGGCCAAACGATGATAACCGGGAGCTGCGGATTATTTTCAACGATTACATGAACTGCCTTTGGGGCTCCCCGACGACGGAAAAGCTGCTGCCGTTGATCGACGCCGCTGCGGAAGCGGGCTGCGAATATTTCTGTATCGATGCCGGTTGGTACGCTCCAGGCGAATGGTGGGACGGTGTTGGCGAATGGCTGCCGTCTTCGGAACGGTTCCCGGAAGGGATCAAGTACGTGTTGGACTATATCCGGGGCAAAGGGATGGTGCCGGGGTTGTGGCTCGAGCTGGAGGTGATGGGCATCAACAGTCCGAAGTTGGCAGACACCGATGACAGCTGGTTCTTCCTGCGGCATGGCAAGCGGGTGATGGACCGCAGCCGGTACCAACTGGATTACCGCAACCCGAAGGTAGTGGCCCATGCCGACGAGGTGATTCGCCGGTTAGTGGAGGATTACGGGGTCGGTTACATTAAGATGGATTACAATATCAACGCCGGGATCGGGACGGAAGCGGCTGCGGATAGTTTCGGCGACGGGTTGCTGCAGCATAACCGCGCGTACCTCGCTTGGCTTGACCGTATTTTCGCGCGGTATCCGGAGCTAGTGATCGAGAACTGCTCCAGCGGCGGGATGCGGATGGATTACGCGATGTTGAGCCGTCATAGCATCCAGTCGACCAGCGATCAGGAGAACTATGTGAACTATGCGGCGATCGCCGCCGCATCCCCTTCGGCACTGACGCCGGAGCAATCCGCCATCTGGTCGTACCCGCTGCGGGAAGGTGACGACGAGGAGGTCGTCTTCAACATGGTCAATGCGCTGTTGCTGCGCGTGCACCAAAGCGGCCATCTCGCTGAACTAAGCCCGCGACGCCGGGCACTTGTGAAGGAAGCGCTGGATTACTACAAGGCGATTCGCGCGGATATTCCGGAAGCGTTGCCGTTCTGGCCGCTGGGGTTGCCGAAGCAACAGGACGATTGGGTCAGCCTGGGGTTGCAACGGCCGGGAAGCGATACGGTTTACTTGGCCGTGTGGCGAACCCGCGGGGAGACTTCGTCTCAGATCCTGCCGCTTTCAAAGCTGCAAGGGGAGACGCTGGACATTCGGTGCGCATATCCGCAAGACTTGGATTGCAGCTGGAGCTGGGATTCCGCAGCGGGTCAGCTAACGGTGACCCTTCCGCCTGCACCTTCCGCTCGACTGTTCGAGATTCGCCGCCGCAAACCGTAAACGGAACTCGTATGAAAGATCCGCATCGCTGCTTTTCGCAGGGGATGCGGATTTTTTATGTAGGTGGGGGAGGGAAATGTTGCAAAATCTACAACATTTTCGTCGAGTCGTGAGTGTTTGGAGTCGATTTGTTGAAAAAAATGCAACATTATTACAAGCAGGGAATCCAATACGCCTTAAATCTTGCACAAAATGCAACATTCTGGATGTGGTCAGCCCGTTCGCTTCAAAATGATGCACAAAATGCAACAATCTTGTGGATCGATTCCGCAAATCTTTTGGAGGTACGCCTATTGTTGACATGAAACCTAATGGAGTCATATAATCATTTATGATAGGAAACCATTTGGTTTCATATAAATACAATAAATATTTTTGCAAAGAGGAGAATAGATGATGGATCAGAATAACACGAGCAAGCTGCCGGACATTCGGCATACGATTCTGCTAAATGCACCCATCTCCCGGGTATGGGAGGCGGTTGCAACGTCGGAGGGGATTGCGGCCTGGTTCATGCCGAATACCTTCCAGCCGGTAGAGGGGTATGAATTTGTCCTGCATGCCGGTCCCTTCGGGGATTCTCCCTGCAAGGTGACAGTCCTGGATCCGCCGCGCCGGTTATCGTTTCATTGGGGCAAGGATTGGACGCTCACGTTTGAACTGGAAGAGAAGAACAATCAAACGGAATTCACGTTGATTCACGGCGGCTGGACCGCCGACCAAGTTACCGAGTTCGGCCAACCGCACGAAGTCGTTCGCGGCAACATGGATCAAGGCTGGGCCGGTATGGTGGGCAAGCTGGCCGAATACGTTCGGGTGTAAGCCATGGGGGAGGCGGCCTCTGCAAAACACGACGTGTTCCAGGCGATCGCGGACCCGACGCGCCGGGAGCTGCTGCAGCTTCTAGGCGGGCGGGAACTGCCGCTGAAGGATATCAGCGGCCGGTTTCCGATGAGCCGTACGGCAGTATCCAAGCATCTGCGCATCTTGGCCGAAGCCGGACTTGTGCAGGAGCGCAAGGTCGGGCGGGAGACGCGTTATCGTCTGGATGCGGATCCGCTGCTGGAACTAAAGCGTTGGTTGGAGTACTACGAGCGTTTCTGGGAGAACAAGCTGTCCTTGCTCAAGCATTATGTCGAAACCGATCCGGACGCAGAGCCGG